>NZ_JBDKXK010000069.1:0-61065 GCF_039710735.1 Cupriavidus sp. DL-D2
ACTTCATACGGCCCCCGGACGTAGACGAATGGAATCGATCACGGCGTCCCACAATTCCAGTGCTTCCTCATCGCTGGCAAAGGATTCCTTGTTCGTGGTGTAGGCGCTCTCTCCTACCCTGAGCGAGGCATTCAGATTAGGCTCCGCCAGCGAGCGCGCCTTGCCGGGGGCCTCCCATTTGAAACCATAGCCGCGCTTTCCATCCTGCGTGCTTGCAAGCAGGATCTCGTCGGCTTGAATGGAGCCAACCGGTCGTGCGCGGTCACGCAGACGCGAGAGCCCCGCCATGGTTCCGAGCAGGCCCGCGACGACGCCACCGGCGCGCTCGCGCAATCCTGGCTCTACGCGATACAGTGCATAAGATGTGAGCTCGAAAAAAACGTCAGGCTTGCCGGGCAATTGGATAACCATACGCCAGCTTTCCGGATTGAATCGTTTCTCGACCAAAATTGCATCGTCAACTATGTAGCCGACGCTTTCCGGCGTTACTCCATTTGTAGTCTGGCGCCACTGTCGAGACAACTCCGCGCAAGTCTGTAGCGCCGTTGCCTTTAGGTCTCGCGACACTTCCCCGATGGAGTTCAGATAGCGATTATCGGCCAAGAAATAGGTATCAAATACGTAGAAAATGTTCCCAGTGGGGCGATTCCATGAGATCAATGTAACGGCGTCGTTCGCATGTTCTACACGCTCCACGAACATGCTGCCAAACTTTTCATGCTTGGCCGCTCGCAGCGCTTGTTCTTTCTCAGCGAGAAGTCTCTCGTAATGCTCTTGGCTTCGGATATCGGATAGCGGTTTTACTTTGTCTTCATTGAATATATAGGTTTCGATTGTCTTGGCGTTCTCTGGAATGTCAACTAGGTGTCGCCCAATCGCTCTCGTTCTCCATCCCTGTTTCATGTGCTCTCCTTCTTGTGCCAGTGTGCCTGCTGAGCAATCTTGATCACTGCGTACATGGTGGCAAAGAGCGAGCGCCGATGCACGTCACCGAAGCTTCCCTGATGGTCATAGCAAAAGTATTCGTTACTCTGCCCCGGATTACCCTGTCCATGCGCAAAGCTCATCGCGATACCGGCTTTACCCGGGGCCTCGCCCGAGTACACTGGCACCGTGCCATCACCAGGACAGTCAGGATCAGCAATCTTCAGGACGGAACCTTTGTTCGTTCTGAGAGTTCCTTTACCGTCGTCCCGTGACACGGTAATTGCCGCGGCATCGACGTCGAACATCTCCTTGCTTTCCCATGACACCCCGCCCCAGGTCATGCGGTCCTTGTCCGCCATCAAGCCGGAACCGAATAGCCCGCCGGAGTCTTTACCTACATCGCGCTTACCCTGTACTCCATAGTGGGCATAGGTCGGTGATTTGTATTTCTTCTCAATGGCGCTGTGAAATTCTTTGACCAGGCCAATTGTCGTTGCCAATCCTTCACGCGGAGAGTCACGCTCTTGCTTCTCTCGTCTTTGTATTTTCCTGCCATTGGGATTCATCAACGCCAAATTGTGATCCGGCACAAGTCCATACCACGCGCGCGATTGATAGATCTCCTCATAGGGGTCTCCGCCCGCTGGCAAGGGCGGCATCAACTCGTTTCCTTTGTTGTCCCGCACGAACAACCATGGCTTGCCGTCGTTGTAATCAGCCGTCGGCAACAACTCGAGTCCACCCGGTGCTTGCGAAAGTATGGCCACCACGTCGGCGGCGTTGCGCCCCAGGAACAGCTTTTCCGCCCCTTCGAAGCCCGCGCGCATGCGCTTGTACGTGGCCGGCGCGCCTGTTGCGGGCTGAACGCCGTGCGAAACACCAAGGACCTTGCCGCACTGATGTATCTCGGTCAGTGCACGACTGACCAGTCCTCCCATCGAATGCGTGACAACGATGACCTTTTCCGCCATCGGCCGATTCGGCTTCTTGCGCTGGATACTGCATTGGTCGCTCCCCTCGCCATCTGGGGTGTCCTTGACGGTCACGCGCTTGCCCTCGTTGTAGAAGGGAAGAATCGTGTTCTCGATCAGGTCCTGGATGGCCGCGCCAGAATCCTTGTTGCTCTGCAGCCAGTTGTAACCACCCGCCCAAACATCGAACTGATAGTTGGCCGCGTGCAGAACCTCCTCCCTTGTCAGCGCATCGCCTTCTTCGGCGCCCCATTCCCTTGGCGAATCCTGACTGGATTCCTCCGCCCAACCCTTGAAGTCGGCTTCGCAACGCTCAAAATCGTACCGGGCCAAGTCATTGAGCAATTTTTGCAACTGCCCCATGAACGGGTGGTAGCACGAGCGCATCAATGCACCCCAACCGCGTGCTACCAGCACATTTTTCGGCAGGCCGCTGTCGCCCGCGTCGATCGGTCCACTGGGGTCGATCTCCACCGTGTCCGTCGCCAGGTCACCGGCTCGCTCATTCGTATTCTTGAGCAGGTAGCCGAACAGTTGGACGATCAGGTCTGCCGCGCCTCTCAGATCGGCGTTCGGAGGACGCCAGGCGCTTGACTTGCCTTCCTTCTTACGCAGGTTGGTCCCCATGATGCCCGGTATGAAAAGAATGGGAATCACATACGGCTTTACCAATACGATTTTCTCCCGCTGGTCCTCCTCGGAGGTCAGGGTCGCGCTACCGTACTGGTCCCCGTTCTTGTCGACGATACTGGGAATGATGACGATGTTCGATTCGGTCATGATCTTCGCAACGGATTGGGGGATTAGTCGAGCGGGCGAATTTTTACGGGTTCCACGAAGATGCTCTTCTGGACTGGTGTCTTGCCGGACGCGTTTGTTTGCATCTTCAGCCGCGTGCCGTCCTCCCGGGCGATTTCAATGGCGGAGTTGGAGAGTGGTTCCCCCGTCGATGGATTCCGGAGGACATAGGCCTCGTCGAATTTCGCGTGCTGCCACGTGTTCATTTCTTGCGCGAGCGAACTGGCGCCCTGGCGGCTGAAAGCCGCCGACTTGACCGTCCGGTCGCCCCGCGTCCCGTCCTCGATCCCGGTTGACGACATTCGCAGATACGACCCTCCACACTTGAGCAGCAACTCGTCCCTTGCCTCGATGACGACTCGGCCATTTACGCTGGAAATCGTCATGTGTTTATCTGCAAGCAGACGCATTTCATCGCTCTGGGCCTGAAGTTCTACCTTCCCGCGCGCGGCAAGCAACTTGATGCCCAGCTTCTGGGAAAAGATGGACACCAACTCGCCCGCAGCCAGCGTAAAGCGTTTCGCGATACTGAGATCGGCGTGGCCCCCCGCCGTGGCAATGAGGTTATGGGCGGCCGTGCACTGCAGGTCCGTTCCCGAAGCGAGCGCCACGCCGGCCGGGGCACTAATCAGAATGCCCGCCTTCTTTAGTTGCGCGAGGGATTCGTTCAGCAGAGCCTTCTGCCGGTCGTAGTCAGCAGTCACTGCTTCGGCTGCCTTGGCCGCAGCGGCCAAAGCTTCAGTCTGCTGTAGTGCTTGCTGGAGAAGACCTTGGGCAGACTCCATGTCGAGTTGTTGGCCGTTGGCGTTCGGCTGGTCGTCCGCCGAGATGAGCATCCCCTTGCCGCTGCGCAGAGCACCCCACCCGGACGTGCGCAGCTCGAAACCGTCGCCACGCTTTTTCTTCTTGCCATCGACCAGATAGCCCATGTTGAGCTGCGTCTTGCCACCGTAGTCGGTGGACAGCTTGATGCCTTCCTCGCCCTCCCAGTCTTCAAACCGCAGCTTGTTGTTCGCTTGCGTACGGATGACATTCCGCGAAAGCCAGCGATCTTGACTGGTAATCAGGTCCTCATGCTGACTGTGATGATGGGCGTGCGCAATGTAGGGCTTGTTCGGATCACCATCCCGGAAGGCAATGGCCACCTCCGTGCCATCGATGAGCGGAAAATGGAAGCCTGTCTGCCTCGCCCCAGCGAATGGTTTAGCCAGACGCATCGGAACACTCTCGCCGCCTTCGGGCCAGTCCTCGAAGTCGAGGTCAAGGCGCACCACATAGTGACCTTGCTGCGTCAGGTAGGCGTACTTGTAATCGCCGGGCGAGGTCACGCGCCCACTGAGGTTGCCCGAGATGCGCGGCCACTTGCCCTCGTCAATTGGCAGACGGAAGCGCCGATCCGACGGAATGGCCTTGTAGGTGTTGCGGTAGGCTTGATCACGCCCACCCGTGTGAACGACTTCTGTTACCACCTGACCGTTGGGCGCATCGGACAGTTCGACATCCATGCGCAGGATGCGTGCCGGTCGTAGGCCGAGAATGTTGCTCTGACCCTCGTAGACGATCTGCCCAGCCAAGGCCGCCTCATGGCGCAGTTGTGCTTCCCACTTGGCGCCCGCCATGTCCAGGTGGTGCGTGCCGTAGATGTAGGGCTGTCCGTAGTTGGGTTTTTCCTTGCGGGCGACATTCGCCTCGGCTTTAAAGCGCTCATAGGACTGCGCCGGATTGTAGTCTGCTGTCAGGTACGACTCGGGCACCGTATGCACGTGCGTCTGGATGTCGAACACCGTCTCGACACCGACCTCCAAGCCCGCCGTTTCCCGATATGGCACCCGCAATTCCGGCTGGTAGATATAGTGGTCTACATCGTCGGAAACCTGAAAAACATCACCAAAGGTTGTTCCAAATCGCCCAGGCAGAAAATAACTGTACAGCCCTTCTTGCTCCATCAGCAGCCGGATATAGTCCCAGTCCGACATCTGGTACTGAAGTCGGAACAGGTGCTCGGGATACTGGCGGCGGGTCTTGAAGGAGAACTGGTGGCCTTCCAGGTTGTGGCGGCGCAGGATGGCTTCGATGATCTGCGGCGCCGTCTTCTTCTGGTAGACGCGGCTCGCCTTGGTCAACGTCAGCAATGCAACTTTGGGCCGCACCTCCATTTCGTAGGCGCAGAAGTCGCGGCTCTGTCCGGTCTTCGAAAAGCGAAAGATGCAGCCCGAAAATTGACGCGGCTCCGAGCCATCACCCGGGTCGATCGAGAACGTAGCGTCACGGCGCAGGTACTCCAGCCGGTCCAGGTTCATCGGATGGGTCAGGCGTACCTTGACGCTGTAGGGCTCCCCCAGGCGCTCCTCCGCTTCGAATGACATCACGGACAGGCCCGCGGCGCTTCGCGCGCTTGGCACATCCAGATGATAGGCCTGACGCCCGGTCACCACCTTGAGCAGCCCGCCCCCCAAGACCTTCAGTTGATCCGCCACTGCACCAGCCATGTTCCTCGCTCCGTTATCAGCGTGACCGAAGTTGCCGAGTAGGTCATCGCTTCCGATGCGAAACCCACAGCCTGCGCGCCGCACCTTACGCCGTTTTCAATCGACTGAAAATGGTCAATGGCCAGGACCCACAACGGAAGTTAAACAAAGCTAGAAATAAGATAAATCCTATATACGGAGCGTTGTCACGCTGATAAAAATCGCGCTGGTCTCCGTGCCGGTCTGTTTCACATAGACGAGATGGCGCGATACAAGCAGCGTTTAATTCTGATATAAAAAGGAATAGGTATATGTCGGAAAGTTTTCAAAACGAAGTCCCCAAGGCACGGGTCAACATCAAGCTGGACCTGCATACAGGCGGCGCACAGAAGAAGGTTGAATTGCCGCTCAAGTTGCTGGTGATGGGCGACTACAGCAACGGCCAGGAAACGCGTACGCTGGCTGAGCGCGAGAAGGTTTCGGTCAACAAGAACAACTTCAACTCCGTCCTCGCCGACTACAACCCCAGGGTAAGAATCGCGGTCGAGAACACGCTGGCGGGTGATGGTTCGGAGCTACCGGTTGATCTGGACTTCAAGTCGATGGACGACTTCAAGCCCGAAGTTGTGGCGAGCCGCGTGCCAGAGCTGCGCGCACTGATGGCCGCACGCAATTTGCTGCGTGACCTCAAGTCGAACCTGCTTGATAACGCCATGTTCCGTCGCGAATTGGAAAAGATCCTCAAGGACCCGGGCCTCTCCGATCGCCTGCGCGCCGATCTGCAGAAGATCGGCGAATCGGCACCATCCGCCGTCCCGTCCGCCCAGTATCCCACAGTTCCTGAGAATTCAACTCCATGACCAAGCACGAAATCTCCGCCCTCGGCAATCACGAAACCGAGACTGTCGTATTGGATGCGTCTGGCAAGAGCGTCTACGAATCCCTGTGCGAAAAAATCAATCTGACGCCTGTCAAGATGACCCGTCCGGTCGAATCCTTTCAGAGCGCCGATGCGCTCGCGGAATCGTCGCTCGACGAGCGCGTCACGCAGGCGATGAACGTCTTCCTGAAAATGATCCAGGATTCGTCGCAGCAGGTGGACCGCCTCGACAAGAGCCTGCTGGACTTCCATATTGCACATCTGGACGAGCAGATCAGCCGACAGCTCGACGCGATCATGCATCACAAGACGTTTCAGGAGATCGAGTCTGCCTGGCGTGGCCTCAAGTTCCTGGTCGATCGCACGGACTTTCGCAAGAACGTCAAGATCGAAGTACTGGATGTCGCAAAGGAGGCGCTGCGCCAGGACTTCGAGGACACCCCTGAGGTGATCCAGAGCGGCCTGTACCGACACACCTACATCCAGGAGTACGACACCCCGGGCGGTGAGCCGATCGGCTCTATCATTTCGAACTATGCGTTTGATCGCAGCCCGCAGGATATTGCCCTGCTACGCAATATTTCCAAAGTGTCCGCCGCCGCCCACATGCCGTTCGTGGGTTCGGTCTCGCCGAAGTTTTTCGGTAAAGACGCGATGGAAGACGTGGCCAGCATCCGCGATATCGGCAACTATTTCGATCGTGCCGAGTATCTCAAGTGGAAGAGCTTCCGTGATTCGGACGATGCGCGCTATATTGGCCTGACGCTGCCGCGCTTCCTGGCTCGCCTGCCCTATGGCCCTGAGACCGTGCCGGTACGCGCGTTCAACTACACCGAGGCCGTCAAGGGTCCGGACCACAACCGATATCTGTGGGTCAATGCGTCGTTCGCGTTTGCCGCGAACATGGTGCAGAGCTTCATCAAGAACGGCTGGTGTGTGCAGATCCGCGGCCCGCAGGCCGGTGGTCTGGTCGAAGACCTGCCAATCCATCTGTATGACCTCGGTACCGGCAACCAGGCCAAGATTCCGACCGAGGTGCTGATTCCGGAAACGCGCGAGTTCGAGTTCGCCAACCTCGGTTTCATTCCTCTCTCGTACTACAAGAATCACGATTTTGCGTGCTTCTTCTCGGCGCACTCTGCTCAGAAGCCGGCGCTCTACGACACCAGTGAAGCCACGGCAAACAGCCGCGTCAACGCACGGCTGCCGTACATTTTCCTGCTGTCGCGCATCGCTCACTACCTGAAGCTCATCCAGCGCGAGAACATCGGCACCACCAAGGACCGACGCGTTTTGGAACTGGAGCTCAACACCTGGATCAAGACGCTGGTGACCGAGATGACCGATCCGGACGACGAGTTGCAAGCGTCGCACCCGCTGCGCGAAGCCAAGGTGATTGTCGAGGACATCGAGGACAACCCGGGCTTCTTCCGCGTCAAGCTCTTCATCGTGCCGCACTTCCAGATCGAGGGCATGGACATCAATCTGTCGCTGGTCTCGCAGATGCCGAAAGCGAAGAACTGAATTTCAAGGGGCTATCAGCGCCGCACGGGAGGCCAAGGCTTCGCGCGGCGCGATTTGCATTCGCCGTCTAACGCGCGTTACAGCGCGGCTCTCGATCACCATGAAGATAACAAGACCGCTGTGGGCACAGGGAATTTTCATGACCCCGCAGCATTTCCAGCAGCAGGCGCTGTGGGAGCGATACTCCGACGAACTGGTCGCGCAGATTGCCGCCCCTGAGCCGTGGGGTGTCGTGCAGGTGGCACTGGACCAGCAGGCGCTCTCCATTCATCGGCTTACCGTCAGCGCCCTGAAAGCGCGCCTGCCGGATGGGACCCTTATCGATACCCGAACATCCGACCGGACGCCCACCCCACGCGATCTTGCCGACATGCCGGTGAATGTCGACAGCGTGACGGTTCTCATCGGCCTGCCCCTGGTAGATGCCCAGGGCGGCAACTGCGTCGAGGAGGTTGATCGGCCGGCGCGACCGCGCCGTTTCGTTCGCGAATACCTGTCTGTTGCGGACATGCACGGCGAAGGCAGGGAAGAGATCAGTATCGAGCGCCACGCACTGGCCCTGCTCTTCGATTTCGAGGAACACGCCGATTACGTGACCTGTCCGATTGCCCGACTGGCCCGCACCCCGCAGGGCCGCATCGAGATTGATGCGGCCTTCGTACCCCCCTGTCTCTTCCTGTCGGCAAGTGACCGCCTCACCGACCGGATGAAGCGCTTGTCGGACATTCTTGCCGCCAAGAGTGCGAGCCTCGCCGTGCGCCGACGCGAGCGCTCGGACCAGATTGCCGATTTCGCCGTAGCCGATGTCGCACTCTTCTGGCTGCTGCACAGCGTCAACAGCAGCTGGCCGGAGCTGGCTCGGCTGTGTGCAGCGCCGCAGCAGCACCCGGAGCGCCTCTACGGTGTGCTCGCCCGCCTGGCTGGTGCGCTGCTGACATTCTCAACGACCGAAACGCTGAAAGCCATACCGGCCTACGATCACCTGACCCCCGAGCCCGTGTTTGCGGAGCTGGAATCGGTCATTCGCGCGCTGCTGGATACGGTAATTCCGTCACGTGTGGTTCCGGTAGTACTGGAGCGAGTGCGACCGACAGTCTGGGTCGGCAAGATCAACGAGGAGCGCCTGGTCGAAGGTGCCGATTACTACTTGTCAGTCCAGGCCGGATTGCCCGCCCATGCACTGCTTGAGCAGCTCCCGCGCCTGTGCAAGGCCGGGGCACCGGATGAGGTTGAGCAGATTGTCAACTCGGCGCTGCCGGGGATTCCGCTGCGCACCATGTCACGATTGCCTGCGGCTATTCCGGTGCGCATCGAGAACCAGTACTTCGCACTGGACAGCGCGCATCCCGCCTTCAGGCGCATGCTCGATGCACGCGCCTGCCAGTTTTATGTACCGGCCTCCGTGCCGGATGTCTCACTTGAGCTCTTTGCGGTACTGCCGGCATGACCACGTTCACGACCATTGTTCCACTCGCCTTGCGCGACACCGCACTGACCGTCACCGAATTGGATGCTGGCGCCACGATTGCGGTCACCTTTGAGTCCTTCCGGGCAAAGTGCCTGGAGCTTGTGGCTCACTTGCGCGAAGAGTTCCGCGCGGCTGGCCATTCTGCGGCTGTTGTGGAAGACGCTGCCTACGCGCAGTGTGCATTGCTGGATGAAGTCGCCCTCCAACATCTCAAGGCGGTGGATCGCGACGCCTGGGAACGCGAACCCCTGCAGGTCAAGGAGTTCCAGAGTCATAACGCAGGAGAAGAGCTAATTGTCCGTATGGAGCGTCGGTTGGCGGAGCCGCAGCCTGTGGTGCCGTTGCTGGCAGTGTTCTATGCCGTCCTAGGACTCGGCTTTCAAGGCAAGTTCGCGTTCGAAGGCGCCGCTGCCCGCGAGACCCTGATGCGGGCCATTGATGAACGCCTGGGGCGTGCCGGGGTGCAGGGAGCGTCCGGTCCGATCATCGTCACCGCCGGCAAGGCGCGTGGCTTGCGCCATCTCACGCCCCTCGGCTGGGTCCTGATTTCCCTTGCCGGAGCGGGCCTGATCTACTTCGCGCTGGACCGCTGGCTCACCGCCTCGATCGCGCAGCTTGTCGGCTGAAAGGGAATTCGTGACCGGCTACCCGTATCGCACACTCTTTGTCTGGATCGCGGCGCTCGCGCTGGCCTGGTTGGCGGTGAGCTCACCGTGGGCCACAGCTTGGAATCTGCTGCTCGGCGGCCTTGTCGCCGTTCTGGCAGTGGCGGCAATCGCCGTTGCAACGCGGCGATTGCAGGCGCGTCGGCAAGTTTCTCAGGCTGTTCTGACCGCGATTGATGCCTCGCTTGCGGCGCTGCCGGACGATATTCGGCGCAATACGCCGCTCGTGCTAACCGTCGGCGCTGCCAATGGCGTCCTGGCCTCGACCTTTGGCGAAGCGCTTGTGAAGATCACGGACGTCGCCATCTGGGTACGCATTGATGAGCCAAACCGGTTGGCATTCGTAGCCGATGCCCTCAAGCGTCGGCGTGAGGGCCAGGCGCCGGATGCCGTTGCCTGTCTGGTTGCGGCCGACGAAGCACGCGACGCCACGGCACTATTCGCGACACTCCGGAGCTGGCGGGCGGCCGTTGGCGTGGCCAGCCGCGCCGTCGGCTACTCGCTGCCGGTTTGCTTGGCCGTGTACGTAGAGGAAGCTGACGGGCCATCCGACGACTGTCCTTGGTTCGGCTTTTCAGGAACAGTGCCACCCGACACCGCACTAGGCGCGCAGCTTGCCGATCGCCTCGCCCAGTATCCGGCAGGGGCCATACCGGCAGATCGGGCGGCACGCATGCGCCGCATTGCCCGCCTCGATGCGCTGGCGCAGTGGGCTTCCGTTGCATTGCTGCCCTCGCTGCGCAACGACGACCCAGGCAGGAAAGCCATTGGGCGTCCGGTCTGGCTGGCTGCGTTTGGCGTAACCGCCACGGTAGGTGTGCCGGTGGCCGACTCGCTCTATGCCCAACTTGTTTCACAGACGACAGGCTTAGCCCCTGTGCCCAAAGGCGACCGGCGCGCGTCCTACGCTTTTCCAGACCCACTTATCCGGGGTATTGCAGTGCAGCCAGCACAGCACGCGCTGCCCCGCGCGCTGGCCCACGCCTTCACTTGGCTGGTCTTGGCGTTCTGCGCCGCCGCAGCGGCGTCGGCCTTGCAAAACCGCGCACTGGTCGTACGCGTAACGGACGACATGAGTAGGTATCGCGCGATCGGTGCGGACCATGTCGCAGCCCGGATCGATGCCTTACAAGTGCTCAAGCGTGACCGGGACGAACTAGAACGCTATCACCGCAACGGGGTGCCGCCACGGCTCGGCCTGGGATTCTATCGGGGAGGCGCATTGCAAAGCCCGTTAGAAAGCCTGATTGCCGCTTACAAGCCGCCAGAACCGCCGCCGTCGACCATTGAACTGGACAGCCTGTCGCTATTCAGAAGCGGCAGCGCGGTGCTCAATCCAGGCTCCAACCGCGTCTTGGTTGAGGCGCTGGAGATGATCAAGGCCCATCCGGACAAGCGCGTGCTGGTGGCCGGGCATACCGATGCCGTTGGCCGCCCCCAGGCCAATCTGAAACTGTCCGAAGCCCGTGCAGCTTCTGTGCGGGATTGGCTTGCCGACGCGGCAGGGCTGCCGGTGACGCATTTCGCGATCCAGAGCTACGGCGACACCCGCCCCAAGGCCACCAACGATACGGAGGTTGGCCGCGCGGCCAACCGTCGCGTCGAGATCACCCTTCTCCCTGACTGCCGTGATGATCGTCGTGGCAATCAGGCAATTTCGGGCCAATCGGCCTGTTCATTCCAGCAAAAGGAGTAAGTCATGGCAATTCCCGCATACATGTGGATCAAGGACGATGGCGGCGCCGACATCAAAGGGTCGGTTACCGTTTCAGGCCGTGAAGGCAGCGTCGAGGTCGTGGCGTTCGACCACACCGTGAACATCCCGACCGACTCGAACACCGGCAAGCTGACCGGCACGCGCGTGCACAAGCCGATCACCTTCACCAAGGAAACTGACGCCTCGACCCCCTACCTGTACAAGGCGGTCACCAGCGGCCAGACCCTGAAGTCGATCGAGATCAAGTGGTACAAGATCGACGACTCCGGCAAGGAGAAGGAGTACTTCAACACCAAGCTGGATAACGTCAAGGTGGTGGCCGTCGCGCCGAAGATGCTGGACATCAAGAACCCGGCCTTTGAAAAGCACAACCATCTGGAAGAGGTCGAGTTGCGCTACGAGAAGATCACTTGGTCGTACAAGGACGGCAACATCATTCACGCCGATAGCTGGAACGAGCGCTCGTAAGCGCTGCACGGCCGGTACATAGTGTCGGCTAACCACCCGCGCGGCCGGCGCGTCCTGGCCGCGCTTTCCTGACTCTTCTGATTACTCCCCCAGTTCACATCGTCATGATCGCTCGAGACTACTCACCGTTCCTGCGCCGCCTCAACACACACTGCGCTCACGCGCTGGCCGACGCTGCCAGCCTGTGCGAGACGCGCGCTCATCGGGACATCGAGGTCGAGCACTGGCTGATCAAGCTGCTGGAGCTTGGGGAAGGCGACCTGCTCGCCATCCTACGTCGCTACGAACTGGATGTGGACACTATCTGGAACGGACTGCTGGCTGCGGTCGACCGCCTGCCACACGACCTCCGCGGTAAGCCAGGGCTGTCGTCGCGGCTCGGGCAATGGCTGGAAGCTGCATGGCTCAAGGCATCCTTGAGCGAAGGTACACAATCGATCCGTTCGGCCCACTTGCTCGCGGCGCTCGCCGAAACCCCCAGCCTGCTGCGCGCAGCGGATGCCTGGCCGCTCCTGAGCATCTCGGCCGCGCAAATCGAGCGACTTATCCCGGAACTGGACAAGATCTCGGCGGAAGCGGATACACCGTCGGCCCCGGAAAAGGCTCACCCGTCCGCCAGCGCCCCGGCACAGCCGCCATCTGGATTGGCGACCGCACGTAGCTTGCCCGGTCAGGGCGATACCTCGGCGCTTGCCCGGTTCACGACCGATATTACGCAAAAGGCGCGCGACGGCAAGATCGATCCCGTCTTCGGGCGCGATGTCGAAATCCGACAGATGGTGGATATCCTGGCCCGCCGACGCAAGAACAATCCGATCCTTGTTGGCGAGCCGGGGGTGGGCAAGACTGCGCTCGTCGAAGGTCTGGCGCTCAAGATTGCCGAAGGCGCCGTGCCCGCCGTCATCCGAGGCGTGTCCGTGCTCACCTTGGACCTCGGACTGCTTCAGGCCGGGGCAGGCGTAAAGGGCGAATTCGAACAACGACTGAAGAACGTCATTGAGGCAGTACAGCAGTCACCGACGCCAATCCTGCTCTTCATTGACGAGGCCCACACGCTGATTGGCGCGGGCAACAACGCGGGCGGCGCGGATGCCGCCAACCTACTCAAGCCGGCACTCGCACGGGGCGAGTTGCGCACGATCGCGGCCACCACATGGTCTGAGTACAAGCAGTATTTCGAACGAGACGCGGCGCTGGAACGGCGCTTCCAGATGGTTAAGGTCGATGAGCCAGACGATGAGAACGCCTGTCTGATGCTACGGGGGCTGAAGGAGCGCTACGCACAGCACCACGGCGTTCATATCACCGATGCGGCGGTGGCGGCCGCCGTGCGTCTCTCGCGCCGCTACCTGACTGGGCGCCAGCTGCCGGACAAGGCGGTTGACCTGCTCGATACGGCGGCGGCCCGCGTGCGCATGAGCCAGGAGGCCACACCCGTCGCCATCTCGATTTGCCAAGCAGAACAGGCCGCCCTAGAGGTCGAGCGCACTGCGCTGCAGCAGGACCGAGGCGCCGTGGGCACCAGCGATCAGGATCGCCTGGCAGCCATCGAAGTGCGGCTCACTGCGCTGGCCGCTGAAAGGGTCCGGCTTGAGCAGGCGTTCGCCAAACAGAAGGATGCCGCCGAGACGCTGCGATCTTTGCGAAAACGTTGGGAAACGGCCTCGGACGAAACCGTGCGGCGGCACCTGGAGCCGGCGATCGCCGCCACGCATGAGACGCTGGCGCTGCCAGGCCACAACGCACTGATCCATGCGGAAGTCGATGAAAGCGCCATTGCGCAAGTCATTGCCGACTGGACAGGCGTCCCGGTAGACAGCCTGCTGGCCAACGAACTCGCGACACTGCTCGAGCTGGAATCGCGCCTCGGCACTATCGTTGTGGGCCAGAATGATGCGCTGGCGGCCGTGGGCAGGAGCCTGCGCGCCGCCAAGGCAGGACTGAAATCCGAGGAAGCGCCACTAGGCGTTTTCCTGTTGGTCGGGCCGTCCGGGGTGGGCAAGACCGAAACAGCGCGCGTGCTTGCGGACCTGATGTTCGGCGGCGAACGATCGCTCATCACTATCAACCTCTCCGAGTACCAGGAAGCCCATACGGTGTCGCAATTGAAGGGCTCGCCGCCGGGTTATGTCGGCTACGGGGAAGGCGGCATCCTGACCGAAGCGGTTCGCCAGCGCCCCTACAGTGTGGTGTTGCTCGATGAAGTCGAGAAGGCTCATCGAGACGTGTTGAGCTTGTTCTACCAGGTATTTGACCGCGGCTTCATGCGTGACGGTGAGGGCCGGGTCATCGATTTCCGCAACACCGTCATTCTCATGACGTCGAATCTCGGCAGTAGCGAGATTCTGGCTGCCAGCCTGGCGGTATCGGAGGCCGGCGGCGAGCTCACCGCCGGCATGCTGATGGAAACCATCCGGCCAAAGCTGCTGGACCATTTCCAGCCTGCGTTGCTCGCCCGCTTCCAGACCGTCGTCTACCAGCCGCTTGCCGCGAACGCAATGGCCACGATCGTGCGCATGAAGCTCGCGAAGGTAGCTACCCGTATCGAACGCCGGTTTGGCGTACCGCTGCAGTGTGCCGATGCGCTCGTGGCCGAACTGGTTCGCGCCTGCCTCTTGCCGGATTCCGGCGCGCGCAACATCGATAGCCTGCTTGATCAGCAGATCCTGCCGGTGCTGTCCCGCGAGTTGCTCTTGCGCGTCGCCAACGGTCAAACCCCGGCTTCGATCCGGCTGTCGTTCTCAGAGGAGCACGGCATCGGTGTGGAGTTCGACGAAATGCCTGAAGGCGTGGAGCAAGGCTGATGCGCGGTGGGCCAGGCCTCTTTGAAGCCGTGACGGGATACTTTGCAAATGGCCTGGCGGTCGACGAGTTCGATGCAGCCACGCAGACCTTCCTGTCGGTGCAGGACAACATTCAGCGCATCCTCAATAACCGCCGTGGTGGTCTCGCGCATCTGCCGGATTATGGGCTCGGGGACTTGTCCCGCATCTATCGCCATCTCCCCGCCTCTGCACATACGCTTAAGCGCGAGATCGAAGCCACGCTGCTGCGCTACGAGCCGCGGCTGAGGGCCATAGACATCACCATCGAGCAAACCGAGCCGGGGATGCTGCTCAGTTTCACCATGAGCTGTCACCTGCATCAAGCTGGCCTCGTGCGATTCGGCACCCACTTTACCCCGGACGGCAAAACGCGGCTTAAGCTGCTCAGGCCCGGCCAGGAGCAGTACTAAACCACGGCCTGGAACGTGGGGTGTTGTCGGCCACACTGATCAAGTTCATGCTGCGCGACGCACGCGTTGCCCTGGGATTTGCATAACCGCGAAACTGGTGGATCCATGACGATTCCAGCACGCTTGCTGGGCGCACCAATGAAAACGGCGCCCATCAGGGCGCCGTCGCAGGAGAGGCAGCTTGCGGGGCCGGTACAGCGTGCCCCAGGGCAAGTGCCGATCCATGCATGATCAGTGCATGAACAGCCAGATCAGGATCAGAACGAAGGCCGGTACGCCGAGGAGCCACGCGAGGATATACGGCATGATTTGTTTCCTCCTTGTCTATATGTGGTGAGCACGACTCCACTATAGAAAGGCGATTCAAACGCCGGTGTCGGGTCCGTTCCGCTTCGCGTTGTAGGACGGAACTGACCCAAGACAATCGCTCCCGTAGCGCCTGTGACGCCGGTGAATCTCAGCCGCCCGTCTTCTCGATCCAGGCCGCGAAGGTGGTCAGGTACTTGCTCAGGAAACCGCGCGTGGATTCGTTGGCAATCCCCCCTTGTTCGTCGAACAGCTTGTCGGCACCGGCCAGATAGGCCTCGGGTTGCTGCAGCACCGGCACGTTCAGGAAGACCAGCGACTGTCGCAGATGGTGGTTGGCGCCAAACCCGCCGATATTGCCCGGCGATGCGCTAACCACCGCGCCGGGCTTGCCATCCCATGCGCTCTGACCATAGGGCCGTGAACCAATGTCGATAGCGTTCTTGAGCACGGCAGGCACCGAGCGGTTGTATTCGGGCGTAACAAACAGCACGGCGTCCGCGCGGCGGATGCGATCGCGGAACGCCACCCACTCGGCTGGCGGGTTGTCGTCCAGATCCTGGTTATACATCGACAACTGGCCGATCTCGACAATGTCGAGTTTCAACTGGGGCGGCGCGAGCGCGGCAAGGGCCTTGGCCAGTTTCAGGTTCAGGGAGTCCTTGCGCAGGCTACCCACCACTACGGCGACATCACGAGGATTGCTCATACGGTTCCTTTCACTGTTCAGCGAATGTAGAGACGTTCAGGGAGATCGAGGGCGTGACCGCCCTGCCCAGGTCATGCCAAACGCACGACCGTGCAGGGCAGCCATCACTCTACTAGAGCCTGCGTGGTTCTGCTCCGCGGGTCAGGCCAGCGACAACTATCGGCCCAGCGCGGCCAGCGGGTGATCCTCGGCTTTCCACTTGCTGTCGAAGAACGCACGAACACGGCCCGGCGTCACCTCGTCGAGTCGCACCGGATTCCAGCGGGGCTGATGATCCTTGTCGATTGCCAGCGCGCGGATACCTTCCACGCCGTCGCCATGGCGGAACACGTCATGCATCATGTCCAGCTCCATGCGCAGTTCGTCGGCCAGCGACATCGACCGTGCACGGCGCACCTGCTCCAGCGTGACACAAAGCATCATCGGCGAACGGCTGCGCAGCATCGCCGCGGTCTGCGCCGCCCAGTCGCCAGCGGCATCGCTAACCCCGTCGAGGATGTCCCGCACCGTCGCGCGGCCAAAGAGGCTGTCGATGGCTTCGGCCTGATGTGCCAGTTGGCTCTCCGCCGGCACGCAGGCCCCTGCATGCTGCTGCGTGAACGTGGAAACATGTGCCAGCACCGCATCGCCACTGTTGAACGACTGCGCCTGCAGCGACGCCACCAGTTCGGCCAGTGCATTCGTTGGCAGGAAAGCATCTGCCAGCTTCGCGTACAACGCATCTGCCGCAGCAATCACGACGCCGGTGAGTCCGAGGTACTCGCCAATGTGCCCCGGCGTGCGCGCCAGGAACCAGCCGCCGCCTACATCGGGAAACAATCCGATATTGGTCTCCGGCATCGCCATCTTCGTGCGATCGGTAACGATCCGCAGCTTCGCGCCTTGCGAGATGCCCATGCCGCCGCCCATGACCACGCCATCCATCAGCGCGATGTAAGGCTTGGTGTAACGATGGATCAGGTAGTTGAGCGCGTATTCCTCGACGAAGAACTGGTCGAGCAGCGGATCACCCTCGTGGTACGCCTTGTGGAACCAGCGGATATCACCGCCCGCGCAAAACGCCTTGCCTCCTGCACCGGCCACTACCACCGCATGCACGGCCGGGTCGGCTTCCCAGCGCGTCAGCGCCGCCGTCATCGCTCGGATCATCTCCAGCGACAACGCATTGAGGGCCTGCGGGCGGGTCAGCGTCAGGTACGCCACACCGCCCTGCAGTCCGGTCGATACAAACTCGGTGAAACCCGGTTCCGTTGCTACGTTCGATACGACATCCGTCATGTGCAGTCTCTTCCGTCTTCGTTCTGATCGTCAGCGATTCTACGCCAGACATCCCGCGAAACAACGCTGACGGAACCGCTTCGCCCCGATTCGGAAGCGAATGAGAAATGCCTCAGTCTCGCATCGCGGTTTCACGAAGACGGCCTTTTGACCCATCGTTCTCAGGCCAGCCGGAACGTTCCCATCAGCCCCTTGAGCCGCTGCGACTGATCCTCCAGCGAACCGGCCGCCGCTGCAGCTTCCTCCACCAGCGCGGCATTCTGCTGCGTCATGCCATCCATATGCGACACGGCCACGTTCACCTGCTCGATGCCGCGCGACTGCTCGTCGGACGCTGCGCTGATATCGCCAATGATGTCGGTCACCCGCCGCACAGCGCCGACGATGTCCTGCATGGCGCGCTCCGCACCATTGACCAGAGCCGTCCCTTCGCGCACATTCGCCACCGATGCGCCGATCAGCGCACGAATTTCCTTCGACGCCGACGCACAGCGTTGCGACAGGTCGCGCACATCGCCGGCCACCACGGCAAAGCCACGTCCGTGTTCGCCGGCCCTTGCCGCTTCCACCGCCGCGTTCAATGCGAGGATGTTTGTCTGGAACGCAATTTTCTCGATCACCTCGATGATGTCGACGATCTTGTTGGCGCCCGTGTCGATCTGCTGCATCGTGGTCTGCACGCGCGCCACGGCCTCGCTGCCATGCTCGGCCAGCGAGCGGGCATCCACAGCCAGCGTGCTCGCTTCGCGCGCGCTATCGGCGTTCAGGCGCACCGTGCTCGTCAGTTCCTCCATGCTCGACGCGGTCTCTTCGAGCGACGCGGCCTGCTGCTCCGTGCGTTGCGACAGGTTGGCATTGCCGCTGGCAATCTGCTGGCTGGCCGCCGCGATCGAGTCCGCACCACCGCGCACCTCGCCCACCATCTGCGCAAGCTTCTGCTGCATGCGGCCCAGCATGCCGAGCATGCGCGTGGTTTCGCTCTTCGCGTGCTCGTCGGCGTCCACGCCCAGATGGCGATCCGTCGATGCGCTCAGGTCACCATCGGCCATCCGCGCAAAACGTGCGATAGCGATATCGAGCGGCTGCACGATCGACGCACGCAGACGCCACGCCACCACCGTACTGAACACCAGCCCCACCAGCAGCACGCCGATGGAAATCGTCAGCAGCCAGTCATAGCGCTGCTGCGACGATTCGTAGACGGCCTTTGCACTGGCAACCTGCAGCTTGGCGAGTTCGGTATTGACGGCCGTGAAGGCGATGTCGAGTTTCGGAATTTCCTCCATGATGTAACGCATCACGGCATCGCGATCACCGCGATGCAACGCGGCGATCATCGGCGCCACACCCTGCTCGAACAGTGCGCGGCGCTTGGCCGAGACGTCGTCGGTGGCACGCGCCTGTTCAGGCGTACGCGGAATCGCCATGTAGCCCTGCCACGCGGCATCGGAGAGCCGCGCAAAATCCTGCGCCGTCGCGGCGCGTGCCTTGCCATCTTCTGCTTTTGTTGCGAACGCTGCCTGATCCAGCAGCACGCGCACGAGCAACTGGTTGGAGCGGGCTTCAGCAAGGAACGATGCTGCCGACAATTGCTGTTGATAGATTTGCCGCGTGGCATCGTTGCTGAGCGACATGCCGATGCAACCAACGGCACCGACAATCAGCAGCAACAAGTTGGTGACAATCGTCAGGAGCCACAGTCGGGCTCCGATCGTAGTGTTGCGAAACATGGGGGCGTTCTCTCCGTGACGTGAATGACGGCCACTCCTCCATGGCCGACGTTCCCAATGACGGCATTGCCACGACTGACTTGATCGCATTTGTGTGATGTTCAGCCGTGCATTTTTGTGATGACGCCGAAAGAGTTGCGGACACATCACCTGTCGTGACGCAAGTCCGGACAAGCACGCACGAGCCCGCGTATGGAGGAAATCCTCAGTGCGGTTTTCGTTGGAATAGGCACACTGGCGGGATGACCGCCCCTGCTTCCACGGCCACTGCCGCCACATTCGATCCCGGCCTCATCCTGATGGCCTTCGCGCCGGTATTCCTGCTGACCATCGGATGGGAAGCGTGGTACTGGTCGAAGCGCGACCGCTCGATCTACAGTTGGCGCGACACACTGTCGAACGCCACGCTGGCGTTGCTGCATCAGGCGTCCGACGCCTTCTTCCTCTGGTTGATGATTCGCACCGTCTACACCTGGTGCTATGCGCAGGGTCTGCGCGCGGTGCCTGAGACGTGGTGGTCCTTCGCGCTGCTATTGCTGCTGCAGGATTTTCTCTACTACTGGTTTCACCGCGCGAGCCACCGCGTGCGATGGATGTGGGCCTCGCATGTGGCCCACCATTCGTCCGAAGGAATGAATTTCTCCACGGCGTTCCGGCAAAGCCTGACCTATCCGATTTCCGGCATGTGGCTGTTCTGGATTCCGCTGGCGTGGATCGGATTCTCGCCAGACTGGGTGATCCTGGCCGTGGGCCTGAACCTCGCATTCCAGTTCTTCGTGCATACGCGACTCGGGCAGCGCTGGCCCCTCGTCGAGAAACTCGTGAACACACCGAGCGTCCACCGCGTGCATCACGCGAAGAATCCGCAATACATCGATCGAAACTACGCGGGCGTGCTGACGATCTGGGATCGGATGTTCGGCACGTTCGTGCCCGAGGAAGACGCGCCGCAGTACGGCATCACGCGGCAGATCCGCACGCACAATCCGCTGACGCTGACCTTCCACGAATGGCGCGACATGTTCGCGGATGTCTGGCGGGATCGGGATCTGCGGTATTTGTGGAAGCCGCCGGAGTGGCGGGCGAAGGCTGATGCCGAAGCGGTTGATGCGCTGGCCCTCTCCCCCGGCCCCTCTCCCGGAGGGAGAGGGGAGCAAACCCCTGGTATGTGATAGCGTCTCGACAATAAAAAAACCGCGCCACCAGGGCGCGGTTTTTTACCTTGCGATGCGGAGATTTACACCGCTTCGCGCGAAGCACGCTTGCGCTCGTGCTCCTTCAGGTGGCGCTTGCGCAGACGAATGCTCTTCGGCGTGATCTCGACCAGTTCGTCGTCAGCGATGAATTCCACCGCGTATTCGAGCGACATCTGGATCGGCGGCACCAGGCGCACGGCTTCGTCAGTACCCGAGGCGCGCACGTTGGTCAGCTGCTTGCCCTTGATCGGGTTCACGACGAGGTCGTTGTCGCGGCTGTGAATGCCGATGATCATGCCTTCGTACAGTGCATCGCCCGGCTTCACGAACATGCGGCCGCGATCCTGCAGCTTCCACAGTGCGTAGGCCACGGCGTCGCCGTCGTCCTGCGAGATCAGCACGCCGTTGTGGCGCTCACCCAGGCCGCCTTCGCGCAGCGGCGCGTAGTCGTCGAAGATGTGGCTGATCAGGCCGGTACCGCGCGTCAGCGTCAGGAACTCGCCCTGGAAGCCGATCAGGCCACGTGCCGGAATACGGTATTCCAGACGTGTGCGGCCCTTGCCGTCCGATGCCATGTCGAGCAGTTCGCCCTTGCGGCGACCCAGTTCTTCCATGACCGAACCCTGATGGCCGTCTTCGACGTCCACGGTCAGCAGTTCGAACGGCTCGTGCTTGACGCCGCCGATGTCCTTGAACACCACGCGCGGACGCGACACGGCCAGCTCGTAGCCTTCACGGCGCATGTTTTCCAGCAGAATCGTCAGGTGCAGTTCGCCACGGCCCGAGACTTCGAAGATCGTGTCGTCGCCGGTGTCCTGCACGCGCAGTGCCACGTTTGCCTTCAGTTCGCGGTCCAGACGCTCGCGCAGCTGGCGGCTCGTGACGAACTTGCCTTCACGGCCGGCCAGCGGGGACGTGTTCACGCAGAAGTTCATCGTCAGCGTGGGCTCGTCCACCTTCAGCATCGGCAGTGCGTCCAGGGCTTCGGGAGCGCACACGGTGCAGCCAATGCCCAGTTCCTCGATACCGTTGATCAGCACGATGTCGCCGGCTTCGGCTTCGGGCACGATCTCGCGCTCCAGGCCACGGAACTTCAGCACCTGGTTGATACGGCCCTTGATCGGGTTGCCTTCCGGACCGAACTTGACCACCACGTCCTGCAGCGCACGGGCGCGGCCACGCGAGATGCGGCCAACGCCGATCTTGCCGACGTAGCTGGAGTAGTCCAGCGAGATGATCTGCATCTGCAGGGGACCATCCGCATCGTCGTTACGGACCGGCACCTTGGTCAGCACGGTCTCGAACAACGGCTTCATGTCGCCATCGCGCACGTCTTCGGTCAGGCCGGCATAGCCGTTCAGGCCCGATGCGTAGATGACGGGGAAGTCGAGCTGTTCGTCGTTGGCGCCCAGCTTGTCGAACAGGTCGAACGTCTGGTTGATCACCCAGTCAGGACGTGCGCCCGGGCGGTCGATCTTGTTGATCACGACGATCGGCTTCAGGCCCAGGGCCAGCGCCTTGCGCGTCACGAAACGCGTCTGCGGCATCGGGCCTTCCACGGCATCGACCAGCAGCAGCACGCCGTCGACCATCGACAGTACGCGCTCCACTTCACCGCCGAAGTCGGCGTGGCCCGGGGTGTCCACGATGTTGATGTGCGTGCCGTTGTACTCCACGGCACAGTTCTTCGCGAGAATCGTGATCCCGCGCTCCTTTTCCAGGTCGTTGGAGTCCATCACGCGCTCAACCATTTGCTGGTTGTCGCGGAAGGTGCCTGCCTGACGCAGGAGTTGGTCGACCAGAGTGGTCTTGCCATGATCGACGTGAGCGATGATGGCGATATTACGGATGGCGCGGGTCATTCGGTCCCCTGAAATCGGGCAATCGGAAGAAAAATTAACCCGACATTCTAGCATGTTGCAGCGCGGAACGCGCTATGGTTCTTCAGCATAGATCAAGGGCAGCCATTGCGTAAATTGCAATAACCAATTGTGACGCTTGCGAGTGGCATAGCCGATTAGCTATATTTGCTCAGACAAATATTGCCGCGCCAAGAGATGACTTCTCATTCACCTGCCGATCTGTTCGATCCTGCCGACTATCAAATCGGCAAAAGCGTGGGCTATTTGCTCGCGCGCGCCAAGAACGTGCTGTCGCTAGGGGTGGAACAGGAAGTCAGCGGCCTGGACATGACGCACGCGCAGGCCATCTGCCTGATGATGCTCGCCGAGGGCGAGGCCACCACCGTCACGGATCTGGCGCGCGCGCTCAACACGGACGCAGGTTCGGTCACCCGCCTGCTGAGCCGTATGGAAAAGCGCGGGCTGATTGCCCGCACGCGGCGTGACGACGACCGCCGCGTGGTGGATTTGTCGATCACGGCCGAAGGCGATGCACTGGTGGAGAAGTTGCCTGTCGCGTTGTGTAACGTCATGCGCCGTGGCTTCGATGGCTTCTCGCAACAAGAGATCGATGTGCTGTGCGGCATGCTGCAGCGGATCATCACCAATACCTGCCCTGCCGGCGAAGCCGGATGTCCGCAGGACCGCAATTCCGAATAGCCCTTCCGATAGTGCCCAGATGGCGCACCAGTCCTTGCAGTGAACCCAAACGGCCGGATGCCCGTTGTTTCCGGCCCCGAGAGTCAGCGTCAACGCACCTGTTCCATGACACCCATTCATTCTTCCGCCCCGACGCATCCGCACCGGGAATGGCACCGGGCCGGCGCCCTTGCCCTGACGGTGCTCGCTGCGGCCGTACTGGCCGGCTGTGCCGCGTTCGGCAATTCGCAGAGCACGCAGCATGTGGCCGATCCCGCCACGCTGACCTCGCCGCAGACGTTCACCAACGACCACGGCCAATGGCCGTCGCAGGATTGGGTCGACCAGTTCCACGATGCGCAATTGCGCAAGCTCGTCGACGAAGCCATCCTGGACAATCCGAACCTGCAAGTGGCGATCGCGCGCCTGCTAGCGTCGCGCGCCATGGCCGATGCCACGCGTGCCGCGCTGTACCCGGGTGTCGATTTCGAAGGCAGCCTGGTGCGCCAGCGCTTCTCCGAAACCGATCTGTTCGAAGGTACGCCGCTCGCCGGCTCGTGGCAGAACCAGTCGCGCTTGCAGCTTGGACTGTCGTGGGATCTCGACTTCTGGGGCAAGAACCGCGACGCACTCGAAGCCGCGCTCTCCGAAGACCGCTCCATGGAAGCCGAAAGCCAGGCGGCACGGCTGATGCTGACAACGTCGATCGCACGCGGCTACAACCGTCTGGCTGCACTCTATGCGCAGCGCGACGTGGCCGAACGCGCCATCGCCCAGCGTCGCGACCTGACCGACCTGTCGCGCCAGCGCCTGGCCGCGGGCCTCGACACCCAGGTGGAAACCACGCAGGCACGCGGCACCGTGGCTGCCGCTCAGACCGATCTGCAGCGCGTGGATGAGGAAATTGCCCTCGCCCGCAACCAGATCGCCGCGCTGCTCGGCAAGGGCCCGGACCGTGGCCTGCAGATCGCCAAGCCGACGCTGCTCGCCAACGCCACGCCACAACTGCCCGACGACCTGACCATCGGCCTGATAGGACGCCGCCCCGACCTCGTGGCTGCGCGCTGGCGCGTGGAAGCCGCGTCGCAGGACATCAGCGTGGCGAAGAAGGAATTCCTGCCCGATCTCACGCTGACCGCGTTCGCAGGCTACGCATCGCTCGATCCGTCGAACCTGCTGATGGGGATCAGCCGCACGTTCGGCGTGGGTCCCACGCTGAAGCTGCCAATCTTCGCAGGCGGACGCTTGCGCGCGAACCTCAAGGGCAAGTACGCGCAGTACGACATCGCTGCGGCCAGCTACAACCAGACGCTGGTCGATGCCCTGCGCGAGACTGCCGATACGGTGACGAGCATCCGCAGCGTCGATCAGCAAATCCGCACTCAACGCGAAGCGCTCGATCTGGCGGAACACGCCTACTCGCTTTCCATCACGCGCTACAAGGCCGGACTCGGCACGCAACTGACCGTGCTCAACACCGAAAGCAACGTGCTGCAGCAACGACGCCTGTCCACCGACCTGCAGGCACGCCGGCTCGATCTGCAGATCGGACTGATGAAAGCACTGGGTGGCGGCTACGAGGAACCCGTCGAAGCGACGGGCAAGGCGGAAAAGAACAAGACATCGGGCACGCAGGGCTGAACCGCCGACCCGCACACACACCAGATACGACCATATTACGGACGAGAATTCGATCATGAGCTCCAACCAACAAGCAGCCGCCGCGGCTGAAAACAACGGCAAGCGCCGCCGCCTGCTGATCTCGCTGACCGCCGCCGTGGTGGTGGCAGGCATCGGCTATGGCCTCTACTGGGGTCTGTACGCGCGCCACTTCGAGAACACCGACGATGCCTACGTGGCCGGCAACGTTGTGCAGGTCACCCCGCTCGTGGGCGGCACCGTGGTATCGATTGCAGCCGACGACACGCAACTCGTCACCGCCGGCCAGCCGCTGATCCAGCTCGACCGCGCCGACTCGCAGGTCACCATGGAACAGGCCGAGGCCCAGCTCGCGCAAGCCGTGCGCGAAGTACGCACGCTGTACGTCAACAATGGGTCGCTGGCCGCCAACGTGGCGCTGCGCGAAGCCGATGTGGCCAAGGCGCGAGACGACCTTCGCCGCCGCCAGGCCATCGCCGGCTCGGGCGCCGTGTCGAGCGAGGAAATCGCCCACGCACAGACCTCGCTGAAGGCCGCCGAATCGGCACTGCTGGCCGCGCAGGAACAACTGGCCTCGAACAAGGTGCTGACCGACCAGACCACGGTCGAGAAGCACCCGAGCGTCCAGCGCGCCGCCGCCAACCTGCGCTCGGCCTACCTGGCGTTCGCACGATCGACAATTCCCGCGCCGGTCACAGGCTACGTGGCCAAGCGCTCGGTGCAGGTTGGCCAGCGCGTGCAGCCTGGCGCGCCGCTGATGGCCGTGGTGCCGCTCGACCAGGTCTGGGTGGACGCCAACTTCAAGGAAGTGCAAATCACGCATATGCGCATCGGGCAGCCCGTCGAGCTAGAAGCCGATGTCTACGGCTCGAAGGTCAAGTACACGGGCCACGTCGAAGGCTTCTCGGCCGGCACGGGTGCGGCCTTCTCGCTGCTGCCGGCGCAGAACGCCACCGGCAACTGGATCAAGGTGGTGCAGCGCCTGCCCGTGCGTATCGCGCTCGATGCCAAGCAATTGAAGGATCATCCGCTGCGCGTGGGTCTGTCGATGAATGTCACGGTCGATGTGCGCAACGAGGAAGGCGCGGCCATGGTCAACGCTACGAAGGGCCGCCCAATGCAGACCAATGTCTACGACAAGGTGGCAGAAGATGCCGACGCGCTGATCGCTCGCATTATCGCCCTGAACAACGGCGGACGCACGGCAGCGCCGGCGGCCACGGGTGCGCCACGCGCCATGGCTCCGAAGCCCGCGGCCCATAGCTGAACCGACGAACCGCTGACTGCCAATGGCTAATTCCATCACCGCTACGCCGGACGACAGCGCGGCGCCGGCACCCAAGCCGGCGCCGCCCGCTCGCCCCGCGCAGCATCCGCCACTCACGGGCGGCAAACTCGTGTTGGGCACCATCGCGCTGTCGCTGGCCACGTTCATGAACGTGCTCGACTCGTCGATCGCCAACGTGTCCATCCCGGCCATCTCGGGCGACCTTGGCGTGTCGCCGAACCAGGGCACCTGGGTCATCACGTCGTTCGCGGTAGCCAACGCCATCTCGGTGCCGTTGACCGGATGGCTGACCCAGCGCTTTGGCGCGGTGCGGCTGTTCGTGCTATCTATCCTGCTGTTCGTGGTCTCGTCGTGGCTCTGCGGCGTGGCGCCGAACCTCGAGACTCTGCTCGCCGCACGCGTACTGCAAGGTGCGGTGGCGGGCCCGATGATTCCGCTCTCACAGGCGCTGCTGCTGGCCAGCTATCCACCGGCCAAAAGCTCCATGGCACTCGCGTTATGGGGCATGACCACGCTCGTTGCCCCAATCATGGGGCCGCTGCTCGGCGGCTGGATCTCGGACAACATGACGTGGCCGTGGATCTTCTACATCAACATCCCCATCGGCATCCTGACGGCCTATGTAACCTGGGTCATCTACAAGGACCGCGAAACACCAACCAAGTCGCTGCCCATCGACCGCATCGGCCTGGCACTGCTGGTCATCTGGGTTGGGTCGATGCAGTTGATGCTCGACAAGGGCAAGGAACTCGACTGGTTCCACTCCGGCGTGATCGTCGCACTAACCGTGATCGCCATCGTGGGCTTCCTGTTCTTCCTGATCTGGGAACTGTACGAGAAGCACCCGATCGTCGATATCCACCTGTTCCGCGGCCGCAATTTCGCCGCGGGCGTGGTAGCCATCTCGGTGGCTTACGGGCTGTTCTTTGGCAACCTGGTGATCCTGCCGCTATGGCTGCAGACCATCGTGGGTTACACGGCAACCGACGCCGGTCTGGTCACCGCGCCAGTGGGGATTTTTGCAATCATTCTGTCCCCGATCATCGGCCGGGTGCTGCCCAAGGTAGACGCACGGTGGATCGCCACTACGGCGTTCATCACATTCGGCGCGGTCAGCTTCATGCGGGCGGGCTTCACGACCGGGGTAGATACGCGGGCGCTGGTGATTCCGACGTTGATTCAGGGCGCGGCCATGGCGATGTTCTTCATCCCGCTGACCTCGATCATCCTGTCAGGCCAGCCGCCTGAGAAGATTCCGGCTGCTTCCGGGCTGTCGAACTTCGTGCGGATCACGTTCGGCGCCATCGGCGCATCGATCTCGACTACGCTCTGGGAAAACCGCTCGGCGCTGCATCATGCGCAACTCGTCGAACAGATCAATCCGTACAATCCGATCTACCAGCAGCAGCTGGATCACCTGATGAGTATGGGCATGTCGAAGATGCAGGCCATCGGCTCCATCGAACGAAATATCTCGCTCCAGGCATCGATGCTGGGGGCAAACGATATCTTCTGGATTTCCGGCGTGCTGTTCTTCGTGCTGATCGTGTTCGTCTGGCTGACGAAGCGTGCGCAAGGTGGCGGTGGGGCGGAGGCGGCTGGGGCGCATTAAGTCCCCTGACTACTCCGTTTTACTCCCCTCTCCCACTTGGTGGGAGAGGGGAGTAAATCAGCGCTGTGAATCAGAGCTTCACCAACCGCTCCGGCCTCAACGCCCCTTCCTTCATCCTCGCCACGCCCAGCAGTTTCCCTTCGCCATAGACCCGCGCCAGCACGCCCTCTTCCTGCACTTGCCCTTCCGGCAGATCCCGACGCGCAATCCGCTGACCCTGCACGAACCGTCCCGCCGCCACGGTATCGAGGTCCACGCGTACGCAGCGCTGCAGTAGCGCATCCACTGGCGCCAGCATTCCTGGCCGCTCGTCATCAGTCTGGGCATCGATCTGCTCCAGCGTCACCGCGCCATCAAGCGTGAGATCGCCCACGGCAGTACGACGCAGGCCGGTCAGGTGCGCACCGCAACCCAATACTTCGCCGATGTCCTCGGCCAAAGTCCGAATGTACGTGCCTTTACTGCACGTCACGCGCATCATGAACCGTTGATTCGCGAGGTCCACGTCGAGCACGGTCAGTTCGTGAATCGTCACCCGACGCACCGCGCGCTCCACGGTCTGGCCGGCGCGCGCGTATTCGTAGAGTGGTTTGCCGTCCTTCTTCAGCGCCGAATACATCGGCGGCACTTGTTCGATATCGCCCGTAAAGCGCGCGACCGCCGCATCCAGCGCAGCGCGATTGCATGTCACGGGACGCTCGACGACAACATCGCCCTCCGCATCGCCCGTGGTCGTGGTCGCGCCCAATCGCACCTCAGCCTCGTAGGTCTTGTCTGCTTCAAGCAGATCCTGCGAGAACTTGGTCGCTTCGCCAAAGCAAAGCGGCAGCAAGCCGGTCGCCAGCGGATCGAGCGTACCGGTGTGCCCGGCCTTGTTCGCGCGCAGCAGGCGCTTGGCGCGCACCAGCGCGTCGTTGGACGAAAGGCCCAGCGGCTTGTCGAGCAACAGCACGCCATGGACGTCACGGCGCGGCAACCGGGGCGGACGGCTGGCTTGGGAATCGGTCATTGCGGGAAATTCGAGAGAAGCGGCACCGGCGAACGCCGGCGCGCTTGGGGATATGCGGATCGACTACTCGTCGGTACGCGTGTCGTCGTCCTTCGAACGCGTGGCGTTCGCCTCGTTGATCAGCTTGGACATTTCGATCGCATGCTCCACCGACGTATCGTGATGGAAATGCAGCGTCGGCACCGTATGGATATGCAGGCGCTTGAACAGCAACGAGTGCAGGTAGCCAGCCTTCTCACGGAGGATGCCAGCCGCTACGTCCGGCTCGGCGCCTAGCACCGTGAAATAGACCTTGGCGTGCGCGTAGTCGGGCGTCAGCGCGACCGATTGCAGGGTCACCAGACCCAGGCGCGGATCGCGAAGCTCGCGCTGGATCATCTCGGCCAGTTCCTTCTGGATCTGGTCGGACAGGCGCAGGTTACGGGAGGAGATATTGCCTTTCTTGGCCATTCAATACTTTTAGCTTGCTTGCTGCTTTTTGCCTTGCCGAAGTAAAAACGGCAGGCCGGAGCCTGCCGTTCTGCGTTGCGCCTTACAGCGTACGCGCCACCTCGGTGATTTCGTACACCTCGAGTTGGTCGCCTTCCTGAACGTCGTTGAAGTTCTTGATCGACAAGCCGCACTCGAAACCTTGCTTGACTTCCTTGACGTCGTCCTTGAAACGCTTGAGCGAGTCCAGTTCGCCGCTGTGGATCACCACGTTGTTGCGCAGCACGCGGACCAGCGACGAGCGCTTGACCATGCCGTCGGTGACCATACAACCCGCCACCGCACCGATCTTCGGCACGCGGAAGACCTGACGGACTTCCACCTGACCGATCGTCGTCTCGCGCTTTTCCGGCGCCAGCATGCCCGACATCGCCGCCTTGATCTCGTCTACCGCATCGTAAATGATGTTGTAGTAGCGGATATCGATGCCGTTGTGCTCGGCCAGCTTGCGCGCGCCAGCGTCGGCTCGCACGTTGAAGCCGATGATGACAGCCTTCGAGGCGGTCGCCAGGTTGACGTCCGACTCCGAAATGCCACCCACGCCACCGTGCACGATCTGCACGCGCACTTCGGCGGTCGAAAGCTTCTGCAGCGACTGCACCAGCGCTTCCTGCGAACCCTGCACGTCCGCCTTCACGATCAGCGGCAGCGACTGGACTTCGCCTTCGGCCATCTGCTCCAGCATCGTTTCCAGCTTGGCCGCCTGCTGCTTGGCCAGCTTCACGTCGCGGAACTTGCCCTGACGGAACAGCGCGATTTCACGTGCCTTGCGCTCATCCGGCAGCACCAGCACTTCTTCACCGGCGGCCGGCACTTCCGACAGACCCTGGATTTCCACCGGGATCGACGGACCAGCTTCCTTCGCCGGCTTGCCGTTTTCGTCCAGCATGGCGCGCACACGACCGTAGGCGCTGCCTGCCAGCACGACGTCGCCACGCTTGAGCGTGCCGCTGCTGACCAGGATCGTTGCGATCGGGCCCTTGCCCTTGTCGAGCTGGGCTTCCACGACCAGACCCTTGGCCGGTGCATCGACGGGGGCCTTCAGTTCCAGCACTTCCGCCTGCAGCGACACCTGTTCCAGCAGTTCTTCGATACCGAAACCGGTCTTCGCGGACACCGGCACGAACGGCGAATCGCCGCCGTACTCTTCCGGCAAGACCTGCTCTGCCACCAGTTCCTGCTTGACGCGGTCCGGGTTGCCGTCCGGCTTGTCGATCTTGTTGATCGCCACCACGATCGGCACTCCGGCAGCCTTGGCGTGCGCAATCGCTTCCTTGGTCTGCGGCATCACGCCGTCGTCGGCAGCCACCACCAGGATCACGATATCGGTCGCCTTGGCACCACGGGCACGCATGGCCGTGAAGGCCTCGTGACCCGGGGTGTCCAGGAACGTGATCACGCCACGGTCGGTTTCCACGTGGTACGCGCCAATGTGCTGCGTGATACCACCGGCTTCGCCCGCGGCAACCTTGGTGCGGCGGATGTAGTCCAGCAGCGACGTCTTGCCGTGGTCGACGTGACCCATCACGGTCACCACCGGCGGACGCGGCAGCAATTCGGCGTCAGTATGATCCTCGCCATCCACCACCAGCAGGGCTTCCGGATCGTCCAGCTTGGCGGCAAACGCCTTGTGGCCCATTTCTTCCACCACGATCATGGCGGTTTCCTGGTCCAGCACCTGGTTGATCGTGACCATCTGGCCGAGCTTCATCATCTGCTTGATGACCTCGGATGCCTTCACGGCCATCTTGTGCGCCAGGTCGGCCACGGAGATGGTTTCCGGCACGTGCACTTCACGGATGACCGGCTCGGTCGGCGCCTGGAAGTTGCTGCGATCGTCGGCATGCTGCTTGCCGCCGCGACCACGCGAACCACTGCGCCAGCCGCCCGTGCCGCCGGACGAATCGCCGCGCGTCTTCAGGCCGCTGCCCTTCTTGCCGCGATTGTCGTCTTGCCAGCCGCCAGCCTTGGCGCCCTTGCCACCCTTCTTGTCGGCGGTCGCCGTCGTCGTGGTGGTAGTGGCGGCCGGTGCGGCCTTCTTTTCGTCCTTCTTCGGCTCGGCCGTGGCACCCGCCGGCTTCACCGGCTTGTGCAGCGTGCCGGTCTGCTCGGCCTTCTTTTCCTCTGCCTTGCGTTCCGACGGCGCCTTGAGCACGCGCGGCGGCGCATTCAGCATCTGCTGGATGGCGCGGGCCTCGGCCTCTGCAGCTTCGCGACGGCGGCGCGCGGCAGCATCCTGCTCGGCACGTGCCTTGTCGGCGGCGGCCTTGGCGCTGTCCTGCTCGGCACGTGCCTTGTCGGCAGCCGCCTTCGCATCGTCGGCGTTTTTCTGGGCCTGCGCACGCTCACCAGCCAGACGCGCCTTGTCGTCTTCGGCCTTCTTGCGCGCAGTTTCCTCGGCGGCATCGGTCGCGGCGCGCGAAGCGGCAGCCTCTTCCTCGGCCTTCTGCGCGAGCAGTTCAGCCTGGCGGCGCTGCTCGGCCTCGGCGGCTTCCTGGCGCGCGCGGCGTTCGGCTTCCTCGCGTTCGGCGGCTTCGCGTGCAGCCTGGGCTTCGGCTTCCTGGCGAGCCAGGGCCTCCGCTTCCTGCCGACGCGCCTCTTCGTCGCGACGTGCCTGCTCGGCGGCGTCAGCCGCGGCCTGCTCGTCGGCGCCATCGTCGTGCGATTCCACGTCGTCACGCTTCACCAGCACGCGCTTCTTGCGTACCTCGACCTGCACCGTGCGGGTCTTGCCGGTGGAGTCCGACTGGCGGATCTCCGAAGTTTCACGCTTGGTCAATGTGATCTTCTTGCGCGCGCTATCGTCGGCCTGACCATGCGACCGCTTGAGGAAATCCAGCAGTCGGGTCTTGTCCGATTCGGTAATGATGTCTTCAGGCTTTGCCTTGCCCACCCCAGCTGCCTGCAATTGTTCCAGCAGTGCAGCAGGGCTGCGGCTCAGTTCTGCGGCCAGTTGGGCAACTGTTGTGCTTGCCATTCAAACCCTTTCAATGCTCGGTTTCTACGTCGGGACAATTCGTGTGCGGAAAGCGCGTCCAGGCCAGGCCCGGACGTGTCCCTCAGTTAAACCAATGTTCCCGTGCTTTCATGATCAGCCCGCGGGCTTCATCCTCGGTCACGCTGGCCATTTCGACCAGTTCGTCCACGGCCAGTTCGGCCAGGTCGTCGCGCGTGTGGATATTGCCTTCAGCCAGCTTGCCGATCAGCTCGGGCGTCAGGCCGTCGAGGGAACGCAGGTCCTGCGATACCTCTTCCACCTTTTCTTCCCGGGCCAGTTCCATCGTCAGCAGCGCATCGCGGGCGCGATTGCGCAACTCGGTGACGGTATCTTCGTCGAAGGCCTCGATCTCCATCATTTCGCTGATAGGCACATAGGCCACTTCTTCCAGCGTGGAGAAACCTTCGTCGATCAGGATGTCCGCCACTTCCTCGTCCACGTCCAGCTTGGCCATGAACAGCTTGCGTACCACTTCGCTTTCCTCGGCCTGCTTTTGCGCCGATTCTTCCTGCGTCATGATGTTGATCTGCCAGCCGGTCAGCTCCGACGCCAGGCGTACGTTCTGACCACTGCGACCGATGGAGATGGCGAGGTTTTCCTCGTCCACCACCACATCCATGCTGTGCTTCTCTTCGTCGACCACGATCGACTGGACCTGGGCCGGCGCCAGCGCACCGATCACGAACTGCGCCGGATCTTCCGACCACAGCACGATGTCCACGGCTTCGCCACCGATCTCGTTGCGCACCGCCGTCACACGCGTGCCTCGCACGCCGACGCAGGTACCGATCGGGTCAATACGCTTGTCATGCGCCACCACGGCGATCTTGGCGCGAACGCCCGGGTCGCGGGCAGCCGCCTTGATTTCCAGCAGGCCCTGTTCCATCTCGGGCACTTCGTTCTCGAACAGCTTGATCAGGAACTCGGGTGCCGTACGCGACAGCTCGATCTGCGGGCCGCGCGCAGCACGGTCCACGTTCAGGATGTACGCACGCACGCGATCACCGGTGCGCAGGTTTTCCTTCGGAATGATCTGATCGCGTGCCAGCAGCGCTTCCACGCGGCCAGATTCCACGATCAGACCCTTCTTGTCGGCGCGCTTGACCGTGCCGGTCATGATCTTTTCGCCGCGATCGAGGTAGTCGTTCAGGATCTGCTCGCGCTCGGCATCGCGGATGCGCTGCAGGATCACCTGCTTGGCAGCCTGCGCGCCGATCCGGCCGAATTCCACGGACTCGATCTGTTCCTCGATGAACTCATCGAGTTCGATATCGGCGATCTGGTCACGGGCTTCGAACAGCAGGATCTGCTTGTCCGGCTCCTGCAGGCCCTGTTCGTCAGGAACCACGAGCCAGCGGCGGAACGTTTCATGCTCACCGGATTCACGGTCGATATGGACGCGGATATCCACGTCTTCCTCGAAACGCTTCTTGGTCGCAGAGGCGAGTGCCGCCTCCAGCGCACCGAAAACCACATCCTTGTCGACGTTCTTCTCGCGCGCTAGCGCATCGACGAGCAACAGAACTTCGCGGCTCATTGCTTGTTCCCTTTTCTTTGATTTCCCTTGAAGTCGATCACCGGCACCAGGCGTGCCTTGTCGACATCGGGTATGGCGAATTCCAGCAGCGCCGGACCATCCTTGCCCTCGAATTCCAGGCCGATCTTCTCGGCGCCAGCTTCGCCCGAGGGTTCCCTCAGGATGCCGACGAAATTCTTCTGGCCGTTGACCGGCAGGCGCAGCGTGACCCTGGCTTCGGCGCCGACGAAGCGGACAAAATCAGCCAACTTCTTGAGCGGACGATCCAGACCGGGCGACGACACTTCGAGGCGCTCGTAATCGACGTTCTCCACTGTCAGAACGTGGGTAAGCTGGCGGCTTACCTTCTCGCAATCCTCAATGACGATGCCGGTTTCAGGCTGATCGATGTAGACACGCAGAAGTCCGGCCGGGGCACGCTCAAGCTCAACCAACTCGTAGCCCATGCCGATAAGGGTGGTTTCGATCAAATCTGCCAGATGCACTGTAATCCCGAGTAGTGGCCTTCAACACCGTGGCAGGCACTGGACAACACAACGTTCTGAAAGCGAGTTTCCGAAACCTGTAAGCTGCCCCTGCCTGCCTATCACCCTCGGGCGGTGCGCAGCGTGGCGCAAACCAGCCGCACTCGACGCGCACTCACGAACGGGCGAACCAAAAAAAAATGGGCGCAATGCCCATCATTCGCCCATCCCACTGAGGATGATACTTTTGAATAGACTTGGATTATACGCGGATTATGTCCAAAAGGCAAAAGCCGGTTGTATCCGCACTGGATGGGGGCAATGACGCCATGCGCACATCGACCCCACCCTGCCTGGCGTCAGCGATGACCGCCCCGACCACCACCGCCCCCGCCACCACGCGGACGCCGTGCGCCACCACCACCCGCCCCGCCACCGCTATTGCCACGGGCATTGCCGCCGCCCTTGGCAGCCTTCGGCATCACATTGCCGTTCACCTCGCCACCGCCACGACGCGGACGGTTGCCACCGGCGTTGCCAGCATTGCCAGCGCTTCCACCCCGCCCACGGCCACCTGCACCGCCAGGACCACGCGCACCGCCACCCATACCGCCCATGCCACCCCCAAACTTCGTCGAGTGTGACGTCAGCGGCGCAGGACCCGACGGGATGTAGCCCATTGACGTCTGCATCGGATCAGGCTGGCCGCGGCCGGCGTTACCGCCACCGCGATTGCCACCGGCTTTCTCGAACCGCGGCAGTCCATCCATGCCCGTGACCATGGGCATCCCCGCGATCGCAGCCTCGGTGCGCGCCTTCCGCCCGCCCACCTTGGTCATTCCCTTGCCGCCGCCCTGCTCGCCCTTGGCCGGTGCTTTCAGGCCGATATTGGCCATCAGGTTGCGCACCTCGGTGGCTTCGAGTTCCTGCCAACGGCCACGCTTGAGACCACGCGGCAACAGGAATTGCCCGTAGCGTGTGCGAATCAGGCGTGAAACGGTCAGGCCCACCGCCTCGAACATGCGGCGTACTTCGCGGTTCCGTCCTTCGGTCAGCGCTACGTGATACCACTGGTTCACACCCTCGCCACCGCCATCGGCGATCTGCAGGAAGTTAGCCTGGCCGTCGTCGAGTTCGATGCCGTGAAGCAGACGCTGACGATCGGACTCGGCCAGTTCACCCAGCGTGCGCACCGCGTATTCACGCTCCACGCCATAGCGCGGGTGCATGAAGCGGTTGGCGATATCGCCCGAAGTCGTGAAAATCAGCAGGCCCTCGGTATTGAAGTCCAGCCGGCCCACGGCCACCCACTTGCCGTTCTTGATTCGCGGCAGGCTGTCGAATACGGTCGGACGGCCTTCCGGATCCGACTGGCTGACGATTTCGCCGGCTGGCTTGTGATACAGCAACACCCGGGGCGGCTTGGTCGTAATCTTGCGGTGGATCAGCTTGCCGTTTACGCGCACCTGATCGGCCGGCAGGATCCGCTGGCCAATATGTGCTGGAAGCCCGTTGACGGAAACACGACCCTGCAGGATCAGTTCTTCCATTTCGCGGCGGGACCCCAGCCCACCGTCAGCCAACACCTTGTGCAGCTTCGGCGCATCGTCATCCGATGTCAGCTCGCGAACGGGCTTCGCCTTTGTGCGCGGAACGACCATGTCTTCCTGGTCGAACTGCTCGGAGATCACAAAGCGGAACAGATCCTCGCCACCTGCAGCCTTGAGCGCCTTGCCGGCGGGCTTCGCCGACTTGTCACCTTGACGGGATTCACCCTGGCGCTGATCGCCGCGACCACCCGGTTTGCCAGCGCCACCCTGGCCCTTGCGCTGCTGCGGGCCTGGCTTGTTGCGCCTGCCGGCCTGCTCGGCTGCTGGCTTGTTCTCACCGTCGACCATCGCAGCCTTACGTTGCGGCTGCTGCCGCCGACGGCGCTGCGGCTGGCCTTCGCCCGATTCGGACTGGCGCGGATTAGCCGGTCGCATTTCCGCCCGTGGAGCCGCGACCTGTTCACCGGCATCGGCGGCAGGCGCAGGCTTGCGTCGGCCGCGTGTCCGCGGTGCTGCGGGCTGCGCACCCTCTTCGGCCTGCACCGGCGGCGCATCGGCATCACCCCGACCGGCATCCCGATCCTGGGCACCCTGGCGGCGGGACGCCACCAGGTTTCGCAGACCGCGGCGGAGGCCCTTGCGGCGCGGCGCGCCGTCCGCGCCATTGCCCGTATCGGGCGCTGCGCCGGTGTCGCCCGGCACGTCCGGCTGGCGGACGTCTTGATCAGCGGAATCAGACAAAGTATTCACTATCGATGTTGCATGTTATTCAGTTGGACACGCGCTCGTCGTCCTCGGCCGGATAAGGCGCGTCGCCCTCCAGACCCGATTCCTCGGCAACTTCCGAAACGGAAGCCTGAGTGTCCACGTGGAAACCGTTGGCATGCGCCAGCGGCACGTCGTCGTCCTGCCCGAGTGACGGGGGATCGGACTCGACGCTGCTTTCTTGTTCTTGCGATGCGCCTTCAATGACCTCGGTGGAATCGGCAGTTTCCAAATTGGCCGGCGTCTCCGCATCGGCCTTCTCGGTGTCCGCCGGCGTCACGGCGTTGGGGACCACTTCCGTGGCCGCAAAAGCCTCTTCGTCGCCAGCAGGCGGATTGGCCGTGGCGATATCTTCGAAGTCGATGGCTTGTTGATCCAGCAACGTTGCCTGGGCCTGCGCCTGAGCATCCTCAAGCGGCGGGAGTTCGTCCAGCGAACGCAAGCCAAGGTCATCGAGAAACGCCTTGGTCGTCGCATAGAGTGCCGGGCGTCCAGGAACGTCACGATGGCCGATCACTTCGATCCAGTCGCGGTCCTCAAGCTTTTTGACGACTTCCGTACTGACCGTCACTCCGCGGATTTCTTCGATGTCGCCACGCGTCACCGGCTGGCGATACGCGATGATCGCCAGCGTTTCCATCACCGCGCGGGAATACTTGGGCGGCTTTTCCGGATTGAGCCGGTCGAGATACTCGCGCATTTCGGGCCGGCTCTGAAAACGCCAGCCGCTCGCCAGCGCCACGAGTTCCACGCCACGCCGTTGCCAATCGTTCCGCAACTCTTCGAGGAGCACCCGGATCGTGTCGGCACCGACATCGTCGGCAAACAACCGTCGCAGATCACCGACGCGCAACGGTTCCTGCGCACAGATCAGCGCGGTCTCGAGGACGATCTTCGCCTCTTGGGTATTCATGTGATTGTGTGCAGCCTGTCTTTGCACCTGCCCCCGGACGAATCCCGGGGCACTGGAGATTGCAGATACAGCGAGGCCAATGCCATCGCCATCTCGTCGCGCAGACGGTCCACGCTGGTTTCAGCGCCGCCGTGCACCTCGTTCTTTGCATCGAATTGCCGGGACTGTCCGGCAGGAGATCGTCCAGGGCCGGCAGCCATCACCGGTCGACGGACCTCTTGCGTCGCGCCTCCCCTTCGGGGCGGACATTCGCCTGGGCCAACGCATGACCAAGACGGCAAGAAACAATCGGATATCGGCTCAGGAAACTTCGCCCTGACCCGGCGTCACCTTCCACACCGCCGTCGGCCTTTTAACCAGATCTTTTGAACCGGATGGACTGTGGGGATGGTTCCGGCATGCAACAGCATGGCCAGAAACCCTGGGCGGGCATCCCTGATGAGAGAAACCGCCCCGGCGACGCCTCGTGCATGACGCGGCGCGATACCGTGGTTCTCGCGATTGTATGGCATTACCGCCGGATACCGCAACCCGGGGCTGTGGCCGATTCAGAACACCACGCAGAATCCGGCGTGCGCAAGGGTCTCCGGAAGCCATACGGCGCGGGCCACCCCCAGCAACCCGAAACCCGCCACGAGCAAAGCTGAAACGGTGCGAACCCACCGCTTGCGCGACCACTGCCGCAGGTAACCGGATAACCCCGAGATCACCAGCAGATTCGGCAAAGTACCTAGTCCGAAGGCTCCCATGACGAGTGCGCCCGACGAAGCATTGCCCGCCAGCAGCGCCAAGCCGAGCGCACTATAGATCATTCCGCAGGGCACCATACCCCATACAAGACCCATGCCGAATCGGTGCATCGCTGACGGCACTGCGGCAGGACCGCCATGCAACCCCTGAGTCGATCGAACGTGCCGCAAGAGCTTGGCGACGTGCGAAGCGATCCGCGCGACAAAACGTTCCACGGCACCCATGCGCATCTGCCAGCCGAAAAGCAACCACAATCCGGCCATGATCAGCAACAGGCTCCCCACGCCGAACAGCCATCGCTGCAATGGCAGATAGTCGTGCGCCCACGCCGCCGCACCCACTGCACCGGCCAATGCGCCGAGCAACATGTACGTCGTCACCCGGCCCGCATGCATGACGCAAATCGACATCCACCAGTGCCGTCTAGAACGGTGCAAGAACGAGACCGTCTGTTGCACTTGCTGCGGATTTTGTTCGACTGCAATAGCAATTCCTCCACACATCGCCGCGCAATGCACACCGCCAAACAGGGCAATCAGAAAAACGCTTAAAAGCACGCCAAATGGCAACTGTTCCTCGCTTCCGCGTCACTCCACGCTGTAAAATGCATGCATCGCGCCCTCGCTGCAAGCGCATTCAAACGAGCACTTCAATTGCTGACTTCCATCCCCGTTACCGAGATGTCGCCACGCTGCTCCACGTGTGCCATGGGCCAACTCTGCCTGCCCGTGGGCATGTCGCAGCAGGACCTCGTAAAAATGGACACTCTCGTGCAGGAGCGCGTGCGTGTCCACAAGGGCGAAACGCTGTATCGAATGGGTGAACCGCTCTCCGCGGTCTACGCCATTCGTTTCGGCACGCTGAAAACCCACGTCACCATGGAGGATGGGCGTACTCAAATTACCGGCTTCCATCTTCCGGGAGAAGTCATCGGCCTCGATGGACTCGGCGAGATGCAACATGCATCGGATGCGACCGCCCTCGAGGACGCTGAAGTCTGCGTCGTGCGGTTCGACGATCTGCAATCGCTGTCGAATCATCTGCCTTCGCTGCAAGGTCAGTTCCTGCGACTTATGAGCAAGGAGATCTCGCAGGACCAGGTCATGCTGATCACGCTTGGCTCGATGCGTGCCGAAGAGAGACTCGCCGCCTTCCTCGTCAATATGTCCGAGCGCCTCTCCGCACGCGGTTATTCCTCCACGGAGTTCGTGCTGCGCATGAGCCGCGAGGAAATCGGCAGCTATCTCGGCCTCAAGCTCGAAACCGTCAGCCGCCTGTTCTCCCGGTTCGCGGAAGCTGGCCTGATCCAAATTCGTCAACGGCATGTGAAGATCATCGACATGGCTGGCATCAAGCAGGTCTATAGTCGCTCCTGCTAGGCGCCATCCTGCTGCAAGACCAGAGCCGCACAGCATCACGCTGTTGCGGCTTTTTTTGCGAAATTGCTATTCGAGTTCATCGGTATCGCTGAGCCTGCCCGGCATCGTGTAAAGCGTGAGACCGCTGGACAGTGCGCAGAACAGCCACGCCAGCAGAAAGCCCACGGTGTAGATCGCCTGCCTCGAAGCCTCCACCGGTTGGCCGAAGAAACTGATGTCTCCCGGGTCGACAACGGAAAACACTACCGCCGTAGCCGCGCCACCCATCAGAAACGCTGGCCACAGTACCCACATCAGCCAGCGCAACCTCATGGATGACTCCCTTGTTCCGTGGCGCTTCCGACATCGGCTTTCTCGACGACCAGTCCATGGCGGGTGGCATCGCGCACAGGGACGTCCGCATGTGTGCTGGCCAGCCAGATCGTGATACCACAACCCACCATCGCCAGCATCGGGCCGGCCATCAAGATCCACGGCCACGGCTCCTTGTACCAGGGTCGAACGGCATGGGGAGGCTGTTGGGGGCGCTGAGCCATTGCATCTCCTCTTACAAGTTGCGGGGAACGATAAAGCTTGTGCTCTGACGGATCTGCGACCGGCGTTGCGACTCGGTTTCCGCCGTGACCGTCACGTCGATCTTGTGGGTACCTTGCCTGGCGTCTTCGATCGGCACACGGATGCGAATTGGCAACAGCCGGTTCGACGTGGGATCTAGAGTGCTGGCCGTCTGGTCATACTCGACGGTGAGCCCTTTCATATCGTAGCCATCTACCTTCACATCGATTGTCACTGGTGACTCGGTGGCATTGATCAACTGCAACCGGTACACGTTCTCGACCCAGCGTCCATCCACCTCGCGACCAAGCGCTCCACGGTCTCGAATGATGTCGACCTTCAGCGGCGTGCGCATCGCCAGCGACGCGGCAAAGCCACCCATCAGTGCCAGCCAGATCACCATGTAGATCATGGTGCGAGGCCGCACCAGCCGCTTGCGGGCCTCGGCAATGGACAACGCCGATCGCATGGCATTCTCGGAGGTGTACCGGATCAGCCCGCGCGGGTACTCCAGCTTGTCCATGACCTGATTGCAGGCGTCGATACAAGCTCCGCATCCAATGCATTCGTACTGGAGGCCGTCCCGGATATCGATCCCCGTCGGGCACACCTGCACGCAGATGCTGCAGTCCACGCAGTCGCCCAGGCCGGCGGCACGGTGATCCAGCTTCCGCGAGCGGCCGCCGCGCGGCTCACCACGCCCCACGTCATAGGTCACCACAAAGGTGTCGCGGTCCACCATCACGCTCTGGAAACGCGCATACGGACACATGTACTTGCAGACCTGCTCACGCATGAAGCCGGCGGCGCCCCAGGTAGCGAACGCATAGAAAAGCATCCAGAATGCCTGCCACGGCCCCAGTGACCACTGCAGTATCTCGCTGCCAAGCTCCCGGATCGGCGCGAAATAGCCGATGAATGTGAAGCCGGTCCAGAGGGCGATCAGGATCCAGAGCGTATGCTTCGTCGTCTTGATCCTGAACTTGCGCAAACTCCATGGATCGCCATCGAGCCGGATGCGCGCGATGCGATCACCTTCCACACGCCGCTCGATCCACATGAATATTTCCGTGTAGACCGTCTGAGGACAAGCGTAGCCACAGAAGAGCCGGCCGGCGATGGCGGTGAACAGAAAAAGTGCCAGCGCCGAAATGACCAGGAGCACGGCGAGATAGATCACGTCCTGCGGCCAGAGCACAAGACCGAAAATGTAGAACTTGCGTGCTCCGAGGTCGAACAGAACGGCCTGCCGGTCGTTCCATTGCAGCCAGGGCGCACCGTAGTAGACCAGTTGCGTCAGGATGACGAGCCATACGCGCCAGCTCGAAAACGCGCCTTTCACCGAGCGCGGGTAGATCTTGCGGCGCACCTCGTACAACGCTTCTTCCGTTGCATCGTTAGCGGTCTTGGGCGGTGGCGCGGGGCGCCATCCCCGAGTCTCTGAGACCTCGGGTCCTTCAGGAGGGGATTTCAGGGGCGCATTCATGGGACTAGCCCTAATGCCCCGGTCAGCGCCGTCGCTGGCCGGGGCGGTTTGTCATTGCCCGGCTGCTCCGGCCGCAGCGCTGGAGGTACTGGAGAGTCCCCACACGTAGGCAGTCAGCATCCGGATACGCTCCGGCGTCAGGATTTCTTCGTGCGCTGGCATGTGGCCGTTGTGGCCCTTCAGGATGGCATCGACGATCGCGCCTTCCGAACTGCTGTACAGCCAGACGTTATCGGACAGGTTCGGCGCGCCCAATGCCTGGTTGCCTTTGCCTGTGCCACCGTGGCACGCCGCACAGGTCGACTTGAACGTGCTTTCGCCGCGCGATGCCCGGATCGGGTCGTAGGCCAGCCCGGACAGCGAGCGCACATACTGCGCGGTATCGCCAGCCAGCTTTGCGTCGATGACGCCAGTCAGCGGCGGCATCACGCCATTGCGCCCCTTGGTGATCGATTGCTGGATGGTGTCGGGCTCACCGCCATACAACCAGTCGTTGTCGGTCAGGTTGGGAAAGCCGCGGCTGCCACGCGCATCGGATCCATGGCACTGCGCGCAATAGTTGAGGAATAGTCGCTGGCCGATCTCGCGCGCCTCGGGGTCGGCCGCCACCTGCTTGACATCCATCTTCAGGTACTTGGCGTAGATCTGATGCTGCATGCGCTCGGCGGCCTCGCGGTGCGCGGCCAGCTCCACCTGGGACGAGGTCTTCAGCACGCCAGGATAGGCGCCCAGTCCCGGAAAGAGGATCAGATAGCCCAGTCCGAACACGCAGGCCAACAGGAACATCCACATCCACCAGCGCGGCAGCGGATTGTTCAGCTCGCGTAGGTCGTCATCCCACACGTGGCCCGTGTCGTCGGAGGTGCTGACGCCCTTTGGCATCTTGCGCTGGGAGAACAGCAGCCAGACGCACCAGGCAATGCCGATCAGCGCGATGGCCGCAATGTAGTGGCCCCAGATATCGGAGATGAAATCGCTCATGGTTACGAATTCCGCCTTGGATTGTTATCTTCGTCAGGCAAGGCAAAGGGCAGCATCGCCGATTCCTCGTTGGCGCCCTTGCGCCCCGCCGACCATGCCCACCAGCAGATGGCCAGAAATGTCACCATCGAAATGACAGTGGCAATGGCAGTGATGATCACCATGGCTTCACTCCTTCGGCGCCGCTTCCACGCGCACATTGCGGCGGTTCAGGCCCAGACCCTGCAGGTACGCCACCATCGCGTCCTCCTCGGTCTTGCCCACCAGATCCTCCGGTGCCCGCTCGATTTCCGCATCGGTGTACGGCACGCCAAGCCGTTGGAGGGCCCGCATACGCGGCTGCACCGAATCGGTCGGCAACGGCGTCTTCTCGAGCCACGGATAGGACGGCATCACCGATTCCGGCACGACATCACGCGGACTGCGCAGATGGATGCGCTGCCAGTCGTCGGAGTAGCGGCCGCCTACGCGCGCCAGATCAGGACCCGTGCGCTTGGAACCCCACAGGAACGGGTGGTCATACACCGACTCTCCTGCCGTCGAGAAATGGCCGTAGCGTTCCGTTTCGGCCTGCAGCGTGCGAACCTGTTGCGAATGGCAACCCGCACAACCCTCGCGGATATAGATATCGCGGCCCATCAGCCGCAGCGGCGAATACGGCGTGATGCCGGGATCGGGCTTGGTGGTCGAGTGCTGGAAGAACAGCGGTACGATCTGCACCAGGCCCGCAATACTCACGACGATGATCGTCGCGACAATCAGCCATCCGACGTTCTTCTCGAGCGTCTCGTGACGAAAGAAACTTTGATTCTGAGACATCGTTCTATCCTCGCGATCAGTGGGCGGAAGCCGGCAGGCTGGTCGGAATCGGCGCATCGACGGCAGGCTTGCCAACGATGGTGCGGACGACGTTGTAGGCCATGACGAACATCCCGGCCAGGAAGCAGATACCTCCGAGCAGACGGATCAGGTAGAACGGATACTTGGCTTTTACGGCTTCGACGAACGCATAAGTCAACGTGCCGTCCGGCTGCGTGGCGCGCCACATCAGGCCTTCCATCACGCCAGCAATCCACATCGAGGCGATGTACAACACCACGCCGATGGTTGCGATCCAGAAATGCCATTCGATCAGGCGGACGCTGAACATTTCCTTCTGCCCGAACAAGCGCGGAATGAGGTAATACAGGGAGCCGATCGAAATCATCGCCACCCAGCCGAGCGCGCCGGAATGCACGTGGCCGATCGTCCAGTCCGTGTAGTGAGAAAGCGCATTGACGGTCTTGATCGACATCATCGAGCCTTCGAAGGTCGCCATGCCGTAGAACGAGAGTGCGACAACGAGGAACTTGAGAATCGGATCGGTGCGCAGCTTGTGCCAGGCGCCGGACATGGTCATGATGCCGTTGATCATGCCGCCCCAGGATGGCGCGAGCAGGATCAGCGAGAACACCATGCCAAGCGATTGCGCCCAGTCGGGCAGCGCCGTGTATTGGAGGTGATGGGGACCCGCCCACATATACGTGAAGTTGAGCGCCCAGAAGTGGACGATCGACAGGCGGTAGGAATAGATCGGGCGCTCGGCCTGCTTCGGAATGAAGTAGTACATCATGCCGAGGAAGCTGGTGGTCAGGAAGAAGCCCACTGCATTATGGCCGTACCACCATTGGATCATCGCGTCCTGCACGCCTGCATAAGCGGAGTACGACTTCCACATCGACGCCGGCATCTCGATGTTGTTGACGATATGCAGGATGGCGATGGTCAGGATATAGGCGCCGAAGAACCAGTTGGCCACATAAATGTGGCGGGTCTTGCGCTTGACAATCGTGCCGAAAAAGACGATGGCATACGCCACCCAGACCAGCGTGATCAGGATGTCGATGGGCCATTCGAGTTCCGCATACTCCTTGGAAGTCGTAATGCCCATCGGCAGGGTGATCGCGGCGGCGATGATGACAAGTTGCCAGCCCCAGAACGTAAAGGCGGCGAGCGGTCCGCAGAACAGCCGCGCCTGGCACGTACGCTGAACCACGTAATACGACGTGGCAAACAGTGCGCTACCGCCGAAGGCGAAGATAACGGCGTTGGTGTGAAGTGGACGCAGACGGCCGAATGACAGCCACGGCGTATTGAAATTCAGTTCCGGCCAGATCAGTTGCGCCGCAAGCAGAACGCCTACGGCCATGCCGACGATACCCCAGACCACGGTCATGACGGCAAACAGCCGCACCACGCCATAGTTGAAGGTGTCGACGCGTGGAGACGCGGTGGTGACAGCCATTCAGACCCCCAAGCTAAGAAAGAATAAACCTATTGACGGTGTGACTTTAGAAAAACGGCACGGCCATCGTCTTGACTTCGATCAACACAACCGCATGTCCGGAGAACCGAGCGCAAATAAGTTGGTCTGTTGCGCCCACGCTGTCCCAGGCACTTTCCCAGTGCCTCTAAGACTTGTCCGACCCGCGCGACGAACGCCCGATACGAGTCAAATCCGCCGGGGTATCGTTGTCGAGAAGAATGGCTTCGCCGGGACGCTCCAGATCGTCGTACTGGCCGGCATGCAAGGCCCACCACAAGGCACCCGCGATCAACGCGGCGAGCACCAGGCTCATCGGCACCAGCAGATACAGCGTTTCCATTCAAGACTCCCGAGGCCGCGTCGCGGTGCGCACGCGCAATAGTCGCCAGGCATTCGCCACCACCAGTAGCGAGGACAGCGACATGCCGATGCCAGCCATCCATGCGGTGACGAAGCCCGTTGCGGCCAGCGGGATTGCGACCACGTTGTAGGCAAATGCCCAGCCCAGGTTCTGGCGGATGACGCGGCGCGTTCGGCGCGCGACGGCAATAGCCGTGGCAATCTCCGCGATGCCGCCATGAGTCAACACCGCATCGGCGCCGGCCTGCGCGAGCGGGGCACCGCCACCAATTGCGATCGATACCTGGGCCTGCGCCAGCACCGGCGCATCGTTGATGCCGTCGCCAACTGCCAGCACTACCGCGCCATTGCGCTGCAGTGCGCTGACATACTCACGCTTGCCCTCAGGTGTCACGGCGCCTGCCGCAGTTGCTATCTGGAAATGCCCGGCCCACCAACGCACCGCCGCATCCGTGTCGCCGGAAACGAGGTGGCAGCGCACACCGAGCGCTTTTAACTGGCACAGCAGCGCGGCGGTCTGCGGCCGCTCGACATCGGCAAGTCGAAAGCATCCGAGGATATTGTGGGTATCGCCAAGCCAGACTTCGGTTGCGCCGGGGTGTCCGGCATCCAACCGCGCGACGCCCCCATTGACATCGCCTGACAAAACCGCTACGAATTCTCGACGACCGAGACGCACCTTACGGCCATCGACTGTTGCCTCCAGCCCCTGCCCCGGTACGTTGCGCAGATCTGTCACTGTCAGTGAGGCATCGCCGGCCGTGCCCGCCGGCTCGGCAAATGCCCGTGCGATCGGATGTTCGCCGCCACGTTCGAGGGTCCGAGCGATCTGCGCGCAGCCCGCCGCATCGAGATCGCCGAAAGTTTGCGTTTCGACGAGCGCGAATCGTCCCTCGGTCAACGTGCCTGTCTTATCGAGCATCACGTCGGTGACGCTCGCCAGCGTCTCCAGCGCATGAGCGCGCGTCAACAGCACGCCCCGCCGCGATAACGCCGCACCGGCCGCCGCCAGCGCCGCCGGCGTAGCCAGCGACAGCGCACACGGACAACTCACCACCAGCACTGCCACTGTCACCAGCACCGCACGCGACGGATCGATCCAGACGGCCCAAACCAACCCTGTTACGGCTGCCATCAGCAGCAGCAGCCCCACGAACCATCCGGCCACCCGATCCGCCAGTTGGGCGAGCCGTGGCTTGTCAGCGAGCGCGCGGTCCAGGACTGCAACGATCTCGGCCAATCGCGTTTGCGCACCGATCCGGTCAATGCTCACTTCCAGCGGACTCGCGGCATTGAAGCAACCTGCCAGCACCGCATCGCCTATTTCACGCGTCACCGGGCGCGCCTCGCCGGTCAGCATGGATTCATCTATCTCGCTCGCACCGGCCACCACCACACCATCGGCAGGCACGATCTCGCCGGCCTTGACCCGAATCCGGTCACCGGGCTGCAGCCGTGCCACGGGGATGCGCTCGCCCTGCCCGCCACCATGGGCGATACGCTCGCAGGTAGCGGGAAGTTGCCGCGCGAGCATCTCGGCACCACTGCGCGAGGCCTGGCGCATACGCAATTCCAGATAGCGCGCCAGCAGCAGGAATGCCACGAACATCGTGACCGAATCGAAATAGACTTCTCCGATGCCTCGCACCGTTGCCACGGCGCTGGCGAGGAAGCCGGCAGCAACGCCAATCGCCACGGGGACGTCCATCCCCATATGTCGCTGCCGCAGCGCACGCCAGGCTCCTGCAAAGATTGGCGAGGCCGAATAGAAGACCACCGGTAGCGTCAGCGCAAAGCTGGCCCAGCGCATCAACTGAAGTTGGCCGGGATCGATGGTCGCTTCATGCGTGTAGAGCGGCCACGCATACATCATCACCTGCATCATGCCGAGCATCGCCACGGCCATGCGCATCAGCAAGCCGCGCCGCTCGCGACGATCCTGCCGATCCGTGCGCGACACCTCGAACGGCCAGGCCGTGTAGCCAATGTCCGCCAACCTGCCAAGTAGTGCCGCCACACCCTGCGATGCCGCGCGCCAGCGCACGACAACGCGGCGTGTCGCCACGTTCGCCACCACCGACTCCACGCCTTCCAACTGATTCAGATGCTGTTCGATCAGCCACGCGCAGGCCGCACAACGAATGTTCTCTGGCGCGAGCGTAATCTCGCAACGCCCGTCGCCCAACTCGCGAACGAACTGGCCGCGCAACTCGGGCGTGTCGTAAGCCGCCCAAATTGGCTCGGCCTCACGCCGGGCCTCGGCATCGAGTGGGCGGGCAAAGCGGGTGATGTCGCGATAGAGGTGGCCAAAACCGGCCGCATGGAGCGTCTGCGCGAGCGTCTGGCAGCCTGCGCAACAGAAGACGCGTTGTTGCCCTTCGATAGGCGCGACTAATGGCGCGGCATCATTGAGAGGCTGGCCACAGTGAAAACAGTCGGATGCAGAATCTGAGGAGGTCGCCGTCGAGTGATTGGTGCCGACGGGAAGGCTCGCAGCACTGGCTACGGAAAGAGATGGCGCGAAGGGGGCAGGATTTATCGACGGCATGGCGCGCTTTTTTTACCCAACGGATATTAGGTAAAAAAAACTCACCCTGCGTTGATGCAAGTCAAGTCAGAAACTACCGGGGCGGATTCTCCCGCCACCGGTTTCCCACAAACAACAGCGGGCTTCCAGAGGTCAGGTCAGCGACGTGTCCATCACGCGTCGTTCCGACTCCAGGTATTCGCGCGACTGCATCTCGATGATTCGCGAGACCGTGCGATGGAATTCGCTGGCCATCTGCCCTTCCGTGTAAAGCTCGTCGGCGGGGACCTCGGCCGATATCAGCAGCTTGACCTTGTGGTCGTAGAAGACATCGATCAGCCAGGTGAAGCGGCGCGCCTCAGAGGACATACGCGGTGTCATCTTCGGCACGTCCGACAGGATCACGGTGTGGAACTGCGAAGCGATTTCCAGGTAGTCGTTCTGTGAACGCGGACCGCCGCACAGCGTGGCAAAGTCGAACCAGACCACGCCATTGGCCTTGCGCAGCGATTTGATTTCGCGATGTTCGATATGCAGTATCGGCGATTCGTCGGCCGTACCTGCAATAGACGTGAAAGCATCGCGCAGCGCAGCGCTGGCCTCGCGGCTGAGCGGCGTGTGGTATGCATCTACCTGCTCCAGTGCGCGCTTGCGGTAGTCGATGCCGGCATCGACGTTCAGCACATCCAACTTGGTTTGCAGCAATGCGATAGCTGGCAGCACGCGATCACGGTGCAGGCCGTCCGGGTACAGCAAGTCCGGGCGATAGTTCGAAGTCATCACGAACTGCACGCCGTTGTCGAACAGTTGTTGCAGCAGCCGGTGCAACATCATGGCGTCGGCCACGTCGCTGACGTGGAACTCATCGAAACAGATCAGTCGGAAGCGTCGTGCAATCCGTTTTGCCAACTCGTCGAGCGGATCGGGCCTGCCGCGTAATTCTTCGAGTTCGCGGTGTACCTCGCGCATGAACTCGTGAAAATGGAGTCGCGTCTTGCGCACCACGGGCACGCAGGAATAGAAGCTGTCCATCAGGAAGGACTTGCCGCGCCCTACCCCGCCCCACAGGTACACGCCCTTGGGCACGTCAGGATGCACGAGCCACTTTTTCAGCGTATTGTTGCGGCGGCTTTTGTAGGCCACCCACTCGTCGTAGCATTGCTGCAGCCGCGCCACGGCACGCAGTTGCGCCTCATCGGACTGATAGCCGCGCTGCTTGAGTTCGTGCTCGTAAAACTCGGTGACGTTCATCGTGGGGGCCTACGAAAATTCTGATGCTTGCAAAGCGAAAACGGCGCGCCGCAGAAATCGCGGCGCGCCGGGGTTCACCGGAAGGTGAACGGATGCATTACATATTCAACTGACGCTTGTCGACAGCCAGCGCAGCTTCGCGCATGACTTCCGACATCGACGGGTGCGGGTGGCAAACGCGGCCGATGTCCTCGCTTGCTGCCTTGAACTCCATCGCCACCACGGCTTCGGCGATCAGGTCCGAAGCGTTCGCGGCCACAATGTGCACGCCGAGGATTTCGTCGGTCTTGGCATCCGCCAGCATCTTGACGAAGCCGTCAGCAGCGCCCATGCCCAGCGCACGGCCGTTGGCCATGAACGGGAACTGACCGGACTTGTAGGCACGGCCTTCGGCCTTCAGCTGTTGCTCGGTCTTACCGACCCAGGCGATTTCCGGGAACGTGTAGATCACCCACGGCACCGTGTTGAAATCGATGTGCGGCTTCTGGCCAACGATACGCTCGGCCACGGCCACGCCTTCGTCTTCCGCCTTGTGTGCCAGCATCGGGCCACGCACCACGTCGCCAATTGCCCAGATGCCCGGCACCTTGGTCTGGCAGTGGTCGTCCACCTCGATGAAACCGCGCTGGTCCACACCCAGGCCAACAGCTTCCAGGTTCAGGTTGTCGGTGTTCGGCACACGGCCGACCGACACGATCAGACGATCCACTTCGAGCGTCTGGTCCTTGCCGTCCTTGTCCGTGTAGTTGACAGTGACGTTGTCCTTGCCGGTCTTGACTTCGTTGACCTTGACGCCGAGGTTGAACTTCAGACCCTGCTTGGTCAGCAGCTTCTGGGCTTCCTTGGCCACGCCTTCGTCAGCGGCGCCCAGGAATGCGGGCAACGCTTCCAGCACGGTCACGTCGGCACCCAGGCGGCGCCACACCGAACCCAGTTCCAGGCCGATCACGCCAGCGCCGATCACGCCGAGCTTCTTGGGCACCGAGTCGTACTTCAGTGCGCCTTCGTTATCGCTGATCAGCTTGTTGTCGACGGTGATGCCCGGCAGATGACGAGCCTTCGAACCCGTGGCTACGATGACTTGCTTGGCAGTCAGTGTCTCGCCGTTGACTTCCACCTGGAAACCTTCGGCAGCCTTGCCTGCGAACTTGCCGTAGCCCTTGAACAGCGTGATCTTGTTCTTGCGGAACAGGAACTCGATGCCCTTGGTCATCTTGCCGACGATGTCGTCCTTGCGCTTGAGCATCTTGGCCACGTCGACCTTGATGTCGCCCACGGTGATGCCGTGGTCAGCCAGGTGGTGCGAAGCGTTCTCGAATTCTTCCGAGGAAGCCAGCAGTGCCTTGGACGGGATGCAGCCCACGTTCAGGCAGGTACCGCCCAGGCGGGCTTCGCCCTTGGGATCGTCGTAAGCGTTGCCTTCCAGGCAGGCCACGTTCAGGCCCAGCTGGGCAGCGCGAATGGCGGCGATGTAGCCGCCGGGGCCGGCGCCGATCACCAGCACGTCGAATTGTTTGCTCATGGGAATTATCTCTTTGGCACGTCATGCCCGCCGCAGGTTGGCGACCATCCGGGCACATCGCGATGGCGATGCGCTCGCCGGGTCCCCACGCCGAAGCGTGGGGACGACGACAAACGAAAGACCAGGGTCTGTCTGGGGATAGGACCGATTACAGGTCCAGCAGCAGGCGTGCCGGATCTTCCAGCGCTTCCTTCATGGCCACCAGGCCCAGGACGGCTTCGCGGCCGTCGATGATACGGTGGTCATAAGACATGGCCAGGTAGTTCATCGGACGGATCACGATCTGGCCGTCTTCCACCACGGCGCGGTCCTTGGTGGCGTGCACGCCCAGGATGGCCGATTGCGGCGGGTTGATAATCGGCGTCGACAGCATCGAACCGAACGTACCGCCGTTCGAGATCGAGAACGTACCGCCGGTCAGCTCTTCCAGAGACAGCTTGCCGTCACGGGCCTTGGCACCGAACTCGGCAATCTTCTTCTCGATGTCGGCCAGGCTCATCTGGTCGGCGTTGCGCAGGATCGGCACCACCAGGCCACGCGGCGAACCCACGGCGATACCGATGTCGAAGTAGCCGTGGTACAGGATGTCGTTGCCGTCGACCGAAGCGTTGATGATCGGGTACTTCTTCAGCGCGTGCACGGCGGCCTTCACGAAGAACGACATGAAGCCCAGCTTCACGCCATGTTCCTTCTCGAAGCGATCCTTGTACTTGTTGCGCAGATCCATCACCGGCTTCATGTTCACTTCGTTGAACGTGGTCAGGATGGCGTTGGTCGATTGCGACTGGATCAGGCGCTCGGCGATACGGGCACGCAGGCGGCTCATCGGCACGCGCTCTTCCGGGCGATCACCCAGCGCAGCGAAGTCCACCTTGGCTGCCACTTGCTGCAGCGCGGGCTTGGCCGCGGCCGGTGCCGGAGCAGCCTTGGCAGCCGGGGCAGGAGCCGAACCAGCGGCCAGCACGTCACCCTTGGTGATGCGGCCGTCCTTGCCGGTGCCGGCAACCTGCGAAGCCGACAGGCCACCTTCGGCCATCAGCTTGGCAGCCGACGGCATGGCGATGCCGCCAGCCGTAGCGGCTGCGGGGGCAGCAGCGGCCGGAGCCGGTGCAGCTGCGGCGGGTGCCGGAGCTGCAGCTGCCGGGGCCACGGCGCCAGCAGTGGCTTCCGTGTCGATCTTGGCGATGATCTCATCGGCCACCACGGTGTCGCCGTCGTTCTTGATCACTTGCGACAGCACGCCAGCCGACGGGGCCGGCACTTCCAGCACAACCTTGTCCGTTTCGATTTCAATCAGGATTTCGTCCTGAGCGACTGCTTCGCCCGGCTTCTTCTTCCAGTTCAGCATGGTCGCTTCGGCGACCGATTCAGACAGCTGCGGAACCTTGACGTCAACAATAGCCATGGTTTGGTATTTCCTCGATGTATGCGTATGTGTTTCGTTTCGGGCAGGTAGCCCCGCGATGCGCATCCCTGTGCGCGCTCGCGGGGTACCAACGAATTACTTGGTCAGAACAAAGCCCTTGAGCTTCGAGAACGCCGCGTCCAGCAGCGCCTTCTGTTGCTCGTTGTGCTTTGCGTAGTAGCCCACCGCCGGCGAAGCCGAGGCAGGACGACCGGCATAACCGAGCTTCTGGCCTTCCGTCATGTTTTCCATGATGTAGTGCTGGACGAAGAACCAGGCGCCCTGGTTCTGCGGCTCGTCCTGGCACCACACGATTTCGGTCGCGCCGGAGTACTTCTTGAGTTCTGCTGCCACAGCCTTGTGCGGGAACGGGTAGAGCTGTTCCAGGCGGATGATGGCCGTATCGGTGACTTCGCGCTCCTTGCGGGTGTTGACCAGGTCGTAGTAGACCTTGCCCGAGCACATGATCACGCGCTTGACCTTGCTGGCGTTCAGTTCCTCGTGATCGGGGATCACGGTCTCGAAATGACCCTTGGCCAGATCGGACAGCGGCGACACGGCGTCCTTGCTACGCAGCAGCGACTTCGGCGTCATGATCACCAGCGGCTTGCGGAACAGACGGATCATCTGGCGACGCAGCAGGTGGAAGATCTGGGCCGGAGTCGTCGGCTGGACCACTTGCATGTTGTGGTCCGCGCAGAGCTGCAGGAAACGCTCGATACGGGCCGAGCTGTGTTCCGGACCCTGGCCTTCGTAGCCGTGCGGCAGCATCATCGTCAGGCCCGAGGCGCGACCCCACTTCACTTCGCCGGACGAGATGAACTGGTCGATCACCACCTGGGCACCGTTGACGAAGTCACCGAACTGGGCTTCCCAGATCACCAGCGCATTCGGCTCGGCAGTCGAGTAACCGTATTCGAAGCCGAGCACAGCTTCTTCGGACAGCACCGAGTCGATCACCGTGAACGGTGCCTGGTTCTCGGACACGTTCTGCAGCGGAATATACGAGCCCGCATCCCAACGCTCGCGTGCCTGGTCGTGCAGCACGGCGTGACGGTGCGTGAAGGTGCCACGGCCGGCATCCTGACCCGTGATACGGACCGGGTAGCCCGACGCCACCAGCGAGGCGAAGGCCAGGTGCTCACCCATGCCCCAGTCCAGCATCTGGTCGCCACGGCCCATGTTCGAGCGGTCCTTGATGACCTTCTCAACCAGCGGGTGCAGCTTCAGGTGTTCGGGGATCGTGGTGATCCGCTCAGCCAGGCGCTTCAGTTCGGTCACCGGCACGGCGGTGTCGGCAGCGTCGGTCCACTTGCGGTTCAGGAACGGCATCCAGTCCACGGCGAACTTGTTCTTGAAGTTCGACAGGACCGGGTCGGCCGTATGCTTGCCCGCATCCATCGCGTTGCGGTATTCCTTGACCTTGTCGTCACCAAACGATGCGGCGGTCAGGTTCTGTGCGACGAGCTTGTCGGCGTACAGCTTGCGCGTGCCCGGATGCTGGGAAATCTTCTTGTACATCAGCGGCTGGGTCATGGCAGGCGTGTCCTGCTCGTTGTGGCCCAGCTTGCGGAAACAGATGATGTCGACCACAACGTCCTTGTTGAATTCCATGCGGAAATCAACGGCCAGCTGCATGGCGTACACCACGGCTTCGGGATCGTCGCCGTTCACGTGCAGCACCGGCGCCTCGATCATCTTGACCACGTCCGTGCAATACAGCGTCGAACGCGCGTCGCGCGGGTCCGAGGTCGTGAAGCCGATCTGGTTGTTGATGACGATGTGCATCGTGCCGCCCGTGCCGTAGCCACGGGTCTGCGCGAGGTTCAGCGTTTCCATCACGACGCCCTGGCCGGCGAAGGCCGCGTCGCCGTGCACCTGCACCGGCAGCACTTCCTTGTGGCCTGCATCCCCACGGCGTTCCTGGCGCGCCTTGGACGAGCCTTCCACCACCGGGTTGACGATTTCCAGGTGCGACGGGTTGAATGCGAGCGACAGGTGAACCGGGCCGCCTTCGGTCGAGACATCGCTCGAGAAGCCCTTGTGGTACTTCACGTCACCGGCCGGCAGGTCGTCGACATGCTTGCCTTCGAATTCGGCAAACAGGTCAGCCGGCATCTTGCCCAGCGTGTTGACCAGCACGTTCAGACGCCCACGGTGGGCCATGCCGATCACGATTTCCTGCACGCCCTTCGAACCGGCGTGCTGGATCATTTCGTCCATGGCGGCGATGAAGCTTTCGCCGCCTTCCAGCGAGAAGCGCTTCTGGCCAACGTACTTGGTGTGGAGGAAGCGCTCCAGGCCTTCGGCCGCGGTCAGGCGGTCGAGGATGTGCTGCTTCTTCTCCAGCGTGAACACCGGCTTGGAACGCGTGGTTTCCAGGCGTTCCTGCCACCAGCGCTTCTGCGCCTGGTCGCTCACGTACATGAACTCGGCGCCGATGGTGCCGCAGTAGGTCTCGCGCAGGTTGTTGAGCAACTCGCGCAGGCTCATCGACTCCTTGCCGAAATACGTGTTGCTGGCATTGAAGACGATGTCGAGGTCAGCCTCGGAGAAACCGTAGAACGCCGGGTCCAGATCCGGCAGGGGCGGACGCTCCTGGCGCTTGAGCGGATCGAGGTCGGCCCAGTGCGATCCGATGTTGCGGTAGGCGGCGATCAGCTGGGTTGCAGCGACGCGCTTGCGGCCCATGTCGGAATCGGCCGAGGCAACAATGGTCTTGATGGGACCTTGCTTGGCGCGCTCGGCGAACGAGGCAACGATCGGTGCGTGGGGGATGTCGCGGGCGTTGGAACCGTCCACAGCCGGGACATTCTGCATCGCGTCGAAATACGCGCGCCAGTTGTCGGGAACCGAGCTGGGATTCTGGAGGTAGGCCTCGTACAGCTCTTCCACATAGGGGGCGTTGCCGCCGAAGAGGTACGAATTGCTCTGATACTGCTGCATCATGGGGCGCTCACTATTCTCCGGGAATGCCGGAGTTAAGCGGGTTCATCAACCTTCCGCGACACGGCTTGACCGGTTAGCGGATTGCAAACAACTCTTGAGGATACTGACTGCGATACCTTGAACGAACGGCACCGACGGGAATATGTATTGCCCGGGTGCCGTTGGTCTTCGGCCTCACCGCCAGACCCGGAAGGGTCAGTTGTGCGGGGAAGGACCTAAGTCTTCACTCGCAAAAGAATAGCACGTTATCCCATCGACAGTGGGGACTTTTCGTGATGCAAAATCGAGACACTTTGATCAGGCGCCTATACGATCCGGCGCAATCCGGTCCACTGCGTCCGTGATCAGCCCGTCCAGACCCCACCCCAGCAGGTGGTTTGCGCGAGTTTCGTCATTGACGGTGTAGCACAAGACCTTGAATCCCGCCGCATGAGCCTGCCCGATGACGGCGGCATCGAGTTCGCGATGGTTGGCGTCGAGCGCCACGCAGTCCAGACGCCGCAGGCGGTCGAGCCAGTCGGGCGGCAGCTTGTCGAGCAGCAGCGCGCGCGGCAGCACTGGCGCCACCTGGTGCGCAGCTTCTAGCGCCGCCTCGGAAAAGGACGACAACAGCGGCGGCACCGCCGCGTCTCTCCACAGCGAGAGTGCATCAAGCGCCACTGCAGCGCCAGTCCGGTACTCCGCACCCGGCACGGGCTTGATCTCGATATTGACCAGGAAGCCGTTGGCTTGCGTGTACCGGGCAATGGCGGCGAGCGTCGGCACTGGCTCGCCGGCGAACGCCGGCCCGTGCCAGCTTCCGGCGTCGAGCGCGGCCAGCTCGCCAAGCGTCAGCGCATCGACGCGACCGCTGCCCGAGGTGGTGCGGTCCAGCGTAGCGTCGTGCATCAGCACGGCCTTGCCGTCGCCGGACAGCTTCACGTCGAATTCGAACATGCGATAGCCGAATGACGCCCCATGCCGGAACGCCGCCAGCGTGTTCTCGGGCGCCAGCTTGCCGGCGCCGCGATGGGCAATATGGCGTGGATACGGCCAAGCGGCTTGGGTCATGCCAGCGCCTCGATTCGCTTGCCGCTTTGCGTGTCGAAGAAATGCAGATGCTCGGCCGATGCGGTGATCGGCAACTTGTCGCCAGCGCGCACGGGCATGTGCGTATCCAGCCGGACTACGATCGGCTGGCCACCCAGGGTGCCATATGCATAGGAATCGGCACCGAGCGCCTCCACGACACGGACGTCGACTTCGGCGATGGCCTCGTGCGTCGCGCACGGCTCCACGTGTTCGGGACGCAGACCCAGCAGCGCCTCACCGGGCAGATGCAAACCCATTGGCAAATGGCCCAGCGTGGCGGAACCCGCCTGCCCTTCCTTCGGCACGACACGCATGCGAGCCTCGCCGCCCTGCCCCGCACCCTCGCGCGCCACCGGCACGAGATTCATCGGCGGCGATCCGATAAAGCTCGCCACAAACGTGCTGGCCGGCTTGGCGTAGACGTCCAGCGGCGTGCCGATCTGTTCGACACGACCACCGTTGAGCACCATCATGCGGTCTGCCAGCGTCATGGCCTCGACCTGGTCGTGGGTCACATAGAGGCTGGTCGTGCGCAGGCGGCGATGCAGTTCCTTGAGCTCCAGCCGCATCTGAACGCGCAGCTTGGCATCAAGGTTGGACAGCGGCTCATCGAACAGGAAGACCGAAGGCTCGCGCACGATGGCACGCCCCATCGCCACGCGCTGGCGCTGGCCACCCGACAGCGCACGCGGCTTGCGTTCCAGCAACGGCGCCAGTTCCAGGATGCCCGCGGCGTGGTTCACGCGCTGTGCGATCTCGGCCTTCGCCATGCCCCGGATCTTGAGACCGTAGGCCATGTTGTCGTACACGCTCATATGCGGATACAGCGCGTAGTTCTGGAACACCATGGCGATGTCGCGTGCCGCCGGCTCCAGGTCGTTGACGACCTTCTCACCGATATGCACCTCGCCGCCGGAAATTGTTTCGAGTCCCGCCACCATGCGTAGCAGCGTGGACTTTCCGCAGCCGGACGGCCCGACGATCACGATGAACTCGCCGTCGGCGATCTCCATATCGATGCCATGCACCACCTGCGTGCCGCCGGGGTAGGTTTTCTGTACGTTACGTAGAGACAGCTTTGCCATGCTTTGACCTTATTTTTCCGTTTCCACGAGGCCCTTGACGAACCAGCGTTGCATCAACACCACCACCACGGCCGGCGGAATCATCGCCAGCAGCACGGTAGCCATCACGAGGTTCCAGTCGGTGGCGGCATCGCCGGACCGGGACACCATCTGCGTCACCCCCACCACCACCGGGGTCATCGACTTCTGCGTGGTAATCAGCAGCGGCCAGAGATACTGGTTCCAACCGTAGATGAACTGGATCACGAACAATGCCGCGATGCTCGTGCGCGATAGCGGCAACAAGACATCCCAGAAGAACCGCAGCGGCCCGGCACCGTCGATGCGCGCCGCCTCGGCCAGTTCATCCGGGATCGTCAGGAAGAACTGCCGGAACAGGAACGTGGCCGTGGCCGACGCGATAATCGGAATAGTCAGGCCGAAGTAGCTGTCCAGCATGCCGAGATCCGACACCACCTTGTAGGTCGGCAAGATCCGCACTTCCACCGGCAGCATCAACGTGATGAAGATCATCCAGAAGAAGGTCTTGCGCAGCGGAAACTTGAAATAGACGATAGCGAAGGCCGAGATGATCGAGATGGCAATCTTGCCCACTGCGATGCCGAGCGCCATGATCAGGCTGTTCTTCATCATCGTGGTGACCGGCGATGCGGCCTCGCCCACGCCCTGGAACAGCACGGTGCGATAGTTTTCGATCAGGTGGCTGCCCGGGATCAGCGTCATCGGCGCGTCAAGCACCTGCTCGGCGGTCAGCGTCGATGCCACGAAGGTCAGGTACACCGGGAATGCCACCACGGCAATGCCGACGATGAGCACCAGGTGCGTGATGAAGTCCAGTACAGGACGACGTTCTACCATTGCGTTTCTCCTGTGCCTGTCAGTACTGGACCTTGCGTTCCACGAAGCGGAACTGCACCACGGTCAGCGCGATCACGATCACCATCAGCACCACGGACTGGGCCGCCGAGCCGCCGATATCCATCCCACGGAAGCCGTCGTGGAACACCTTGTAGACAAGCGTGTTCGTCGAGTTGAACGGACCCCCGTGCGTAACGGCATCGATGATGGCGAAGGTGTCGAAGAACGCGTAGACCACGTTGATCACCAGCAGGAAGAACGTGGTCGGCGACAGCAGCGGGAAAATAATGGACCAGAAGCGTTTCCACGGTCCTGCCCCGTCGATGGCAGCCGCTTCGATCAGCGATTTCGGAATGCTCTGCAGACCGGCCAGGAAGAACAGGAAGTTGTAGCTGATCTGCTTCCACGCCGCGGCCAGCACCACAAGCAGCAATGCCTGGTTGCCGTTCAGCAGGAAGTTCCAGTCCACGCCCATCTGGCGCAGCGCGTACGAGACCACGCCGAGCGTCGGATTGAACATGAACATCCACAGCACGCCGGCCATGGCCGGTGCCACCGCGTAGGGCCAGATCAGCAGCGTCTTGTAGCCAGTGGCCGCGCGCACGACGCGATCGGCAAAATACGCCAGCAGCAGTGCCACGGACAGGCCTACTACGGTCACGCCCACTGCAAAGATACCCGTCGTCTGGAAGGATTCCACGTACTGCGGGTCATTCCAGAGCGTGAGGAAATTATCGAACCCGACAAAGTCGAGGCTGATGCCGAAGGCATCCTGCTGAAGCATCGATTGCCACAGCGCCTGCCCGGCGGGCAGGAAGAAAAAGACCAGCGTGATGACGATCTGCGGCAGTACCAGCAGATACGGCAACCACGGCGACCGGAAGACAACGCGTTTTTCCATCTTTCAGGGTCCCGAGTTCGAGTCGGATTTCTAGTCCGGCTCTATAACGCAAGCGGGCGACGGTGTTGCCGCCGCCCGCCTCAGACCTTCAGGCGATTTGCCCCGAAGACCTTATTCCTTGGCCGTCTTCTGGAAGCGTTCCAGTTGCTCGTTACCACGTGCGATGGCGGTGTCCAGCGCAGCTTTCGGTTCCTTCTTGCCGGCCCACACCGCTTCGAGTTCCTCGTCGATGATTGTACGGATCTGCACCAGGTTGCCCAGGCGCACGCCACGCGACTTGTCGGTGGTCTTCACGATCATCTGTTGCACCGACACGTCCGCGCCAGGGTTCTTCTCATAGTAGCCGGACTTCTTGGTCAGTTCGTAGGCTTCCATCGTCAGCGGCAGGTAGCCGGTGGCCTGGTGCCAGTCGGACTGGATCTCCGGTTTGGACAGGAACGTGAAGAACTTGGCCACGCCCTTGTATTCCTCGGCCTTCTTGCCGCCCATCACCCACAGCGACGCGCCGCCGATGATCGTGTTCTGCGGGGCGCCCTGCACGTCCGCATAGTAGGGCAGCTGCGCCACGCCGAACTGGAACTTGGCGTTCTTGCGAATGTTGGCCAGCGAAGCCGACGAGCCCGTGAACATCGCGCACTCGCCGTTGTAGAACTTGGCCTGCGACTCCGCCTTGCGGCCGCCGTAGCTGAAGTAGCCCTTCTTGACCATGTCCTGCAGGTTCGTGATGTGCTTGACGTGCAGCGGGCTGTTGAACACCAGGCGGGCGTCGGTGCCGCCGAACCCGTTGTTCTTGCTGGCGAACAGCGTGTTGTGCCACGCCGAGAAACTTTCCAGGTGTACCCAGCTCTGCCAGTCGGTGGTGTACGCGCAGTTCACGCCGGCCGCCTTGAGCTTGGCCGAGTACTGCATCACTTCGGGCCACGTCTTCGGGGCGTCGGTCAGGCCGGCCTTCTTGAAGGCGTCCTTGTTGTAATAGAAGACCGTCGTCGAGCTGTTGAACGGGAACGACAGCATCTCGCCCTTGGCCGAGGTGTAGTAGCCCGCCACGGCCGGGATGTACGCCTTCTGGTCGAACTTCTCGCCGGCTTCCTTCATGACGACGGACACGGGCTTGATTGCGCCCTTGGCGCTCATCATCGTTGCCGTACCGACTTCGAAGACCTGCAGGATGGCCGGTGCGCTGCCCGCGCGGAAGGCTGCAATGCCGGCCGCCATGGCCTCGTCGTAGTTACCCTTGTTGACCGGCACGATCTTGTACTCGGACTGGCTCGCGTTGAACTTGGTCGCGATCTCGTTGACCTTGTCATTCAGCGCGCCCGCCATGGCGTGCCACCACTGGATTTCGACAGCAGCATGGGCGGTGCCGGCCAGCGCGAGGCTGGCGGCAGCGGCGAACTTCAACACAGTGCGTGGCAAGGACATGGGCAATTCTCCTGAGGCTTGGTTCGGTCCGTCGATTTTTTTGAAAAAGCGACCGACTGTATGCATTTTTTGTGACAGGCATGTTACGCCGCCTGATTGTCATGCGACACCGGGCAAACCCTTCTTGCTGCGGCCGATGTTGCAGCATATTGACGTCAGGCGATGGCGGGTGCCACGCTCTCCCGCTGCCAGCTACAATGCGCCGCCATGACCGCACCGATTTCCTTCGCATCGCTCCCCGACGCCGCCCTCCGCCGCGTGCGCGGCATCCTGACCGACATCGACGGCACGCTGACCACCGATGGCCGGCTGCCTGCCTCGACCTATCTCGCGCTGGACCGCCTGTCGCGCGCCGGCCTGCATGTGATCCCGGTGACCGGCCGCTGCATAGCCTGGGCCGAAATCCTGGTACGGCTCTGGCCCGTCGACGCAATCATCGGCGAAAACGGCGCGTTCTACTCCCATCTCATCGACAACAAGCTTGTGACGCGTTTCCTGGACGATGCGAGCACACGTGATGCGAACCTCTACCGGATCCATGCGCTGGGCCAGGAAATCCTGCGCGAAGTCCCGGGCTGTGCGCTGGCCTCGGACCAGGCGTGGCATGCCGCCGACCTCGCAATCGACCATGCGGAGGACGTAGCTCCGTTGCCACCGGCCGCCGTTGAGAAGATTGCGGCCATGATGCGCGGCGCGGGCATGACCGCCACGGTCAGCTCGATTCACGTGAACGGCTGGTTTGGCGCGCACGACAAGCTCTCGATGAGCCGGCTTTGTGTAGAGGAATTGCTCGGGGACGATATCGACGCGAAGCGCGACGAATGGCTGTTCATCGGCGACTCCGCCAATGACGTGGCCATGTTCGGACATTTTCCGCTGTCGGTCGGCGTGGCCAACGTCCGGGACATCCTGGACAAGCTGCCAATGAAGCCGGCTTATATCACCGAAGCAGCAGGTGGGGAGGGATTTGCGGAGATGGCGGAGCGGGTGTTGCGGGTGCAGGGGTTTTGACACGCCCCTGGTTTTCTCCCCTCTCCCGCAAGCGGGCAGGGTGTAGTGGTCAAGTAATCTTGGACACTTTTTCAGGCAGACCT
>NZ_JBDKXK010000007.1:0-9867 GCF_039710735.1 Cupriavidus sp. DL-D2
TGAGGGCCAGCAGTTCAAGACGCGATATCGGCAGCTTGCACCGCCATGCCCTCACCCCCAACCCCTCTCCCGCTCGCGGGAGAGGGGAGCAAACCGCCGCTGCGGGACATCTTCTACACACAAGACGCGACATATCGCGCTATCAACAGGCTCCTGAATGCACCGACCCGACATCCGTTCATGGCTGCGCGCCATGTTCGCTGTGCTGCTGCTGGCCGCTGCCCCACTATGGGCGGCCACGCCGCTGACGCAGGCCGACCTGAAACCGCTGGCCGAAGACGACTTCGACGCCAAGACCGCCGCGCTGACCAGGATCACGCAGGCGCCGGCAGCGCAGGCCGGACCGATTCTCAAAGCGCTGCAGGACGATGCGCTGCAGTTTGCACCGTCGGTCGGCATGGTGCGTACCGAGGGTGACAAAGCGCTCGACGCCATCACGGGGCAACCGGTCACGGTCAAGCCCGATGAGCTGGAGTCCCTGACACTGAACAACAGCCTGCGCTCGATTGTCGATAGCGCGTCGAGCAGCCTGCTGCTGCAGTCGCCCGATATCGCCGTGCGGACGCAGGCCATCAACACGCTGTTCGATCAACCGGAAAGCGCCACGCGTGAAGCGGTGGAAGCGGCGCGCAAGGCCGAGGCCGATGCGGGCCTGCGTGCGCGCCTTGACGTGATCTGGGCCAGCACGGTGCTGGCCGAAGGTCCGGGTGCCACGCGCGATGCACGCATCGAAGCCATTCGCATCCTCGCAGCCGACAGCAATCCGCAATCACGCCAGAAGCTGACGCCCTTCGTTGAGAAGGACGAGGCGGGCAAATACAAGGAATCCGACGAGGGCGTACGCGTGGCCGCGCAACAGGCGCTCGATCAGTTGCGCAGCAACGAGCGTCGCGCGGAAGTGGTGGGCAACCTGTTTGCGGGCCTGAGCCTCGGCAGTGTGCTGCTGCTCGCTGCACTGGGCCTGGCGATCACGTATGGCCTGATCGGCGTCATCAACATGGCGCACGGCGAATTCCTGATGATCGGCGCCTATGCCACCTATGTGGTGCAGACGCTGTTCCGTGCCTTCATGCCGACCGAGGCATTCGGCTGGTATCTGGTGGCGGCGCTTCCGGCATCGTTCCTAGCGGCCGGTCTGGTCGGCTTTGCGATCGAGCGCATCGTGCTGCGCCATCTGTATGGCCGTCCACTGGAAACGCTGCTGGCCACGTTCGGTATCAGCCTGCTGTTGCAGCAGTCCGTGCGCACGATCTTCGGCGCGCAGAACGTTGAGGTGGCGAATCCTTCGTGGATGAGCGGTGGATTTGAAGCCATGGCTGGTCTCGTGATTCCGTACAACCGTGTGGTCATCATCCTGTTCGCGCTGGGCGTGGTCGCTGTGGCGTGGGCTGTACTGAATCGCACGCGTCTGGGTCTGTTCGTGCGTGCGACGACGCAGAACCGCACGATGGCGGCATGCGTGGGCGTGCGTACGTGGAAGGTGGATAGCTACGCGTTTGCGTTTGGTGCAGGTATCGCGGGGCTGGGTGGATGCGCGCTCTCGCAGATCGGCAATGTAGGCCCGGATCTGGGGCAGGCGTACATCATCGACTCGTTCATGGTGGTGGTGCTCGGCGGGGTAGGCCAGTTGGCCGGCACCATCGTGGGCGCGTTCGGCCTCGGCATCATCAACAAGTTCATCGAGCCGTTCTACGGCGCGGTGCTGGCCAAGATCTTTGTCCTCGTGCTGATCGTGCTCTTCATCCAGAAGCGCCCGCAAGGACTTTTCGCGCTCAAAGGGCGCAGCGCGGAGGCCTGACATGTCCAGTTTCCAATCGAAATCCGGCAAGGCGTTCCGGCTCGCCGTTCCCGAGCGCCAGCCCCTGTTCTCCGGCCGTATCTGGACGCTGCTGGTGGCGTTCACGCTTATCGTCGGTATCGGCGTGCCAGTCTGCGCGCTGATGCTGCCGGAAGGCCATCCGCTGCATCTCTCGGCCTACGCGTTGACGCTGATCGGCAAGATCATGTGTTTTGCGCTGGCAGCCATTGCACTCGACCTCGTGTGGGGTTACTGCGGCATCCTGAGCCTCGGCCATGGTTTGTTCTTCGCGCTGGGCGGCTATGCGATGGGCATGTACCTGATGCGGTCGATTGGCCGCGAAGGCGTGTACAAGAGCGATCTGCCCGACTTCATGGTGTTCCTCGACTGGAAGGAACTGCCGTGGTTCTGGCATGGCACCGAGCATCTGCCTTACGCGCTGCTGCTCGTGGTGCTGGTGCCGGGCGTGCTGGCGTGGCTGTTCGGCTTCTTTGCGTTCCGCTCGCGCATCAAGGGCGTGTACCTGTCGATCATCACGCAGGCGCTCACGTATGCGGCGATGCTGCTGTTCTTCCGTAACGAGACGGGCTTCGGCGGCAACAACGGCTTCACGGACTTCAAGCGCATTGCGGGTTATGCAGTGGCAGCGCCGGAAACGCGCACCGCGCTGTTCGTGCTGACATTCCTCGCGCTGATCGGTGGCTTTATTGCGTGCCGCTACATCGTGACGTCGAAGCTTGGTCGCGTGGTCACGGCCGTGCGCGATGCGGAGATGCGCGTGATGTTCTCGGGCTATAACCCGCTCGGCTACAAGCTGTTCGTGTGGACGTTCTCGGCAGTGCTGTGCGGTATTGCTGGCGCGCTGTACGTGCCGCAGGTGGGCATCATCAACCCGGGCGAAATGTCTCCGGCCAATTCGATCGAGATGGCCGTGTGGGTAGCGGTGGGCGGACGCGGCACGCTGATTGGTCCGATCATTGGCGCGTTCCTGGTCAACGGCGCCAAGACGATGTTCACCGCTTACTTCGCCGAATACTGGTTGTTCCTGCTCGGGGCGATGTTCGTGCTCGTGACGCTGTACCTGCCCGATGGCGTGGTGGGTCTGGTCCGCCGCCTGCGCGCGATGCGCAAGCCTGCGAAGCCAATCGATGCGGACACGGATGCGTCCGTACCAGCACCGCAACAAGGGAGCAAGGCATGAACGCCGCGTTGGGAGTGGAGCAAGCGGAGAGCGGCGATGCCACCGGGCTGGGCCGCATCCTCGAACCGGGCGTCATCGACACGACGCACGGACCGATCCTCTACGTGGAAGACCTGACTGTCCAGTTCGACGGCTTCCGCGCACTGAACAAGCTGTCGCTGTCGATCGATCACGGCGAACTGCGCTGCGTGATCGGGCCGAACGGTGCCGGCAAGACGACAATGATGGACGTCATCACCGGCAAGACCGGGCCGCGCAACGCCAACGTCACGGGCCGCGTGTTCCTGGGCCAGACCATCGACCTGATGCGCATGACCGAGCCGAAGATCGCGCAGACCGGCATCGGGCGCAAGTTCCAGAAGCCCACCGTGTTCGAGCAACACGAGGTGTGGGAAAACCTGGAACTGGCGATGAAAGGCGACAAGCGCTGGTGGTCGTCGCTGCGCGCACGATTGACGGGTGAGGGCCATCGCCGTATCGAGGAAACGCTGGCGCTGACGGGTCTGGAAGACGAGGCCTATCGTCCGGCTGGGTTGCTCTCGCATGGTCAGAAGCAGCGGCTGGAGATCGGCATGCTGCTGATGCAGCAACCGCAGTTGCTGTTGCTCGATGAACCCGTGGCCGGCATGACCGATGAGGAAACGATGCAATTGGCGGGGCTGCTGAACAGCCTGCGCGGCAGCTGCTCGATGATGGTGGTCGAGCACGACATGGAGTTCGTGGCTGCGCTGGCTGGCGAGAAAGGCAAGGTCACGGTACTCGCCGAAGGCAGCCTGCTGGCGGAAGGCACGCTCGATGCGGTGAAGCGCGATGAACGCGTGATCGAATCCTACCTGGGAAGATAACGATGCTGCAGGTCAATGCACTGAATCAGTACTACGGCGGCAGCCACATCCTGCGCAACGTCTCGTTCGACGTACCGCATGGCAAGCTGACCACACTGCTGGGCCGCAATGGCGTAGGCAAGAGCACGCTGCTGAAATGCCTGATGGGCGTAGTGCCCACGCGCAGCGGCAGCGTGAGCTGGGACGGCAAGGCGCTGGAGAAGAAGGCGCCTTACGAACGTGTTTCGGCGGGGCTCGCGTATGTGCCGCAGGGGCGCGAGATTTTTCCGCGTCTCACGGTCGAGGAGAACCTGCTGATCGGCGCGGCGAGCCGCGGCAAGCCCAATGGCGTGCCGGACCGCATCTATCAATTGTTCCCGGTGCTGCGCACGATGCGGCAACGTCGTGGCGGCGACCTCTCGGGTGGCCAGCAGCAGCAACTCGCCATTGGCCGCGCGCTGATGAGCGAACCCAAGCTGCTGATTCTGGATGAGCCCACCGAAGGCATCCAGCCATCGATCATCCAGGACATTGGCCGTGCGCTGCGTCTGTTGGTGGATGAGTACGGCATGACCGTGCTGCTGGTGGAGCAGTACTACGAATTTGCGCGCCATCTGGCCGATCACTACGTGGTGATGAGCCGTGGCGAAGTGGTGGCAAAGGGCGCGGGCGCGACGATGGAACAGGACGGCGTACGCGAGCTGATTGCGGTGTAGGCACGACAAGGTCGAACAGCGCACAGCCACCTTCCGGTGAGGGCGGCTGCGCGCTATGATCTGCGCCAACGCCTCGGCGTATCTTCTCGCACTCACGCCCCCCTTCATGCGTCACCCTGACTTTCCTTCTTCGCTCGCCTTGCCATCGGCCTGGCACGCCAGCCTGTGCCTGCGCTTTGCCGTGCGTGCGGGCCGGACCGCCATGGTCGAGCGTCGCCATGAGGGGCCGCTACGCGTGCAGAAGCCGCTGTATCCCGAAGGGGATATCTGCCATGGCGTGGTGCTGCATCCGCCGGCTGGCGTGGCGGGTGGTGACCTGCTCGATATCGACATTGCAGTCGGCACCAACGCGCACGCCGTGCTGGCGACGCCCGGTGCCACCAAGTGGTACAAGTCGGCGGGACGCGATGCGGCGCAGCAGGTGCGCATCGACGTGGCCGAAGGCGGCAAGATCGACTGGCTGCCGCAGGAGAACATCGTCTTTGACGATGCCCGCGCGCGCATTGCCACGGACGTGACCGTTGCCCCGGGTGGCAGCGCCATCGGCTGGGATGCTGTGGTGCTGGGACGCCTGGCGTCCGGTGAGCGATGGGCCAGCGGCTCGCTCTGGCTCGATACACGGATCGGCGGTGTCGAACACCCGCTGTGGATCGAGCAATCGCATTTCGATGCGGCATCGCCGCTGCGCGGCGCCGTGGCGGGTATGGATGGATTGCCGATCCTTGGCACGCTGTGGGCGGTGGGGCAGGGCGCTACGCAAGACCTCGCCGAATCACTGGCCGAGCGCCTGCCATATCGCCCCGATCTGCGCGCCGGTGTTACCTGCCTGGCAGCACGCGGCGCATCGATGCCGATGCTGCTGATGCGCGTGCTGGGACGCGACATGGAAGCGGTGCGAAATCTGATGATCGATAGCTGGCAAATGCTGCGCATGCCGATCCACGGCGTGCCTGCACGGCCGCTGCGGCTTTGGGCCACCTGAACACGACGAAGCCCCAAACAAGCAAACAACAAGAACACTCGAACGGAAGCCGATATGGAACTGACGCCACGCGAGAAAGACAAGCTGCTGATTTTCACCGCTGCGCTGCTGGCCGAACGCCGCCGCGCGCGCGGACTCAAGCTCAACTATCCCGAAGCCATTGCGCTGATTACCGCCGCGATCATGGAAGGCGCACGTGATGGTCGCACCGTAGCCGAGCTGATGCACGAAGGCACCAAGGTGCTGGCGCTCGAAGACGTCATGGATGGCGTGGCGGAAATGATTCCCGAAATCCAGGTGGAAGCCACGTTCCCGGACGGCACCAAGCTCGTCACCGTGCATCACCCGATTGTCTGATTGATCGACTGTCCGATTATCTGAACCGCATCCAACAAGAAGAGGTTGAACCCTATGCACCGCATGCTTTCCTCGCGCCGGATTTTTTCGCACCTGACCGCAGGCGCCACGCTAACTCTCGCTACTGCATCGGCCTTCGCCCATCCAGGCCATGATGGCGCCACCGTTAGCGCCAGCCTGTTCGCGGGCCTCGCGCATCCGTTCACGGGTGCGGACCACCTGCTGGCCATGGCGGCCGTGGGCGTGTGGAGCGCACTGGCCGTATCGCCGAAGGGGACGTTCGATGGCGGCAAGTCGAAGATGGATCTGCTGCGTCTGCCGTTCGCGTTCGTCGTGATGATGCTGGTCGGCGCCGCGCTCGGTCTCGGTGGCGTGGCGCTGCCGGCCGTCGAACCGATGATTGCCGCATCGCTGCTCGTGATCGGCCTGTTGGTGGCGGCACGCGCGAAGTTGTCCGCGATGGCGGGCATGGCCATCGTCGGCGGCTTCGCGCTGTTCCATGGGTATGCACATGGTGCCGAACTGCCCGCTACGGCGGAGGCACTGCCGGCAGTGCTGGCCTACGTCGGCGGCTTCGCCGTGAGCACGATGACGCTACACGTGATGGGTATCGGCGCGGGCGCGTTCCTGCGTCGTCATGCGGGCTGGATCGCACGCGTGGCGGGTGCGGGCGTGGCGCTGTATGGCGTCGGCCTGCTCGTGGCCTGAACGGCCAATCCACGCACAAGGAGCATGGCGATGATTCCCGGTGAACTGATGCCGATGGACGGCGAGATCGAGCTGAACGTGGGGCGCGCGACGGTCAGCGTGACCGTGGCCAATACCGGCGACCGTCCGGTGCAGGTGGGCTCGCACTTCCACTTTTACGAAACCAATCCCGCGCTGTCTTTCGATCGCGAAACGGCGCGCGGCTTCCGGCTCGATATCGCAGCAGGCACGGCGGTGCGTTTCGAGCCGGGCCAGTCGCGCACGGTGCAACTGGTGGCGCTGGACGGTGACCGCATCGTCTACGGCTTCAACGGCAAGATCATGGGAGCGCTGTGATGAGCGTGAAGATTTCGCGGCAAGCCTATGCCGAGATGTTCGGCCCCACCACGGGCGACCGTTTGCGTCTGGCCGATACAGGTCTCGTCGTCGAGGTGGAGAAGGATTTCACGATCTACGGCGAGGAGGTGAAGTTCGGCGGCGGCAAGGTGATTCGCGACGGCATGGGGCAGAGCCAGCGCATGTCCAAGGACTGCGTGGACACCGTCATCACCAATGCGCTGATCATCGATCACTGGGGCATCGTCAAGGCCGATATCGGCCTCAAGCACGGACGCATCGCGGGGATCGGCAAGGCCGGTAATCCGGATATCCAGCCGGGCGTGACGATTGTCGTGGGACCGGGCACCGAGGTGATTGCCGGTGAAGGCATGATCGTCACGGCGGGCGGCATCGACACGCACATCCACTTCATCTGCCCGCAGCAGATTGACGAAGCGCTGATGAGCGGCGTGACGACGATGATCGGCGGTGGTACTGGCCCCGCCACAGGCACATTCGCCACCACGGTGACGCCAGGCCCCTGGTACATGGAGCGCATGCTGCAGGCGGCCGATGCCTATCCGATGAATATCGGCTTCCTGGGCAAAGGCAATGCGAGCCAGCCGGGTCCGCTGACGGAACAGGTGGAAGCGGGCGCTATCGGCCTGAAGCTGCATGAGGACTGGGGCACCACGCCGCAGGCCATCGATACGTGTCTCTCGGTTGCCGATGACACCGACACGCAGGTGGCGATTCACACCGATACGCTGAACGAAGGCGGTTTCGTCGAGGCGACGATTGCCGCGTTCAAAGGCCGCACGATCCATACGTATCACACGGAAGGGGCGGGCGGCGGCCACGCGCCGGACATCATCAAGGTGTGCGGCGAAGCCAACGTGCTGCCGTCATCGACCAATCCCACGCGCCCGTACACGGTCAACACGCTGGACGAGCACCTGGACATGCTGATGGTGTGCCATCACCTGGACCCGTCGATTGCCGAGGACATCGCCTTTGCCGAATCCCGCATCCGGCGCGAGACGATCGCCGCCGAAGACATCCTGCATGACCTCGGCGCGTTCTCGATGATCTCGAGCGATTCGCAGGCCATGGGCCGCGTGGGCGAGGTGATCATCCGCACCTGGCAGACCGCGCACAAGATGGCGGCGCAACGTGGCAAGCTGCCCGGCGATCCGCACGATGCGCGCGGTGGTCACGACAACTTCCGCGTGAAGCGCTATATCGCCAAGTACACGATCAATCCAGCGCTGACGCACGGCATCGCGCATGAAGTGGGTTCGATCGAAGCTGGCAAGTGGGCCGATCTGGTGTTGTGGCGTCCCGCGTTCTTCGGCGTGAAGCCGAGCCTGATCTTGAAGGGCGGCATGATTGCTGCGGCGGCGATGGGTGACCCCAATGCATCGATTCCGACGCCGCAGCCTGTGCATTACCGCCCGATGTTCGCCTCGGCGGGTGGTGCGTTGCCGAAGTCGTCGCTAACGTTCGTGTCGCAGTCGGCCATGGCGGCTGATGTGGGTGGACGCTATGGATTGGCGAAAACATTGGCAACCGTGCGCGGCACGCGTACTGTCAGCAAGCGCGACATGATCCACAATGACTGGCAGCCGAACGTCACCGTCGACCCGGAGACCTATCAGGTCGTGGCCGATGGTCAGTTGCTGATGTGCGAACCCGCCACCGTGCTGCCGATGGCGCAGCGCTATTTCCTGTTCTGACCCGTGATCAAGATCGATAAAGTCCTGCCCGCGCCGCACGGCATCGCGCCCGTGCTGGTGCGCCGCGCACCCAAGCTCGTCCTGCCATTCGGCGACCGCAGCAAGAGCCGCCTGCGCGCAGTGCTCGACAACGGCGCGGAAGCCGCATTGTTCCTGCCACGCGGCACCGTGTTGCGCGGCGGAGATCTGCTGGTAGCAGAAGACGGTACGTTCATCGAAGTGCAGGCCGCTGCGGAAGCGGTACTGCAGGTGTCCGCAAGCGATCCGCTCGCATTGATGCGCGCGGCCTATCACCTCGGTAATCGGCATACGCCGGTGGAGATTGGACGCGATTATCTGCGGCTGGAGTATGACCCGGTGCTGGCGGACATGCTGACCCGGCTCGGTGTACAGACCACGCGCGCCGATGCGCCGTTCGAACCGGAAGCTGGGGCGTATGGCGGTGGGCACAAGCATGGGCATGACGCGACGTTTGCGGAGGACTATGCCGCGGCGCAGGCAGTGTTTCACGAGCATCATCATGGGCATGATCACGATCATGGGGACGGGCATGTGCATGGGGAACACTGTGGGCACAAGCACTGATGTGAGCTCACGATGATTGAACCGCTGACCCTCTCCCCCAACCCCTCTCCCGCACGCGGGAGAGGGGAGAACACCGATGGTTTGCTCCCCTCTCCCTCTGGGAGAGGGGCAGGGGGAGAGGGCCGGCGCCTGACTCACCACGAATTCATTCGTCAGCTCCGATCGAATCAAACCACAGCCGAACAGCGCCTCTGGTATCACCTGCGCGCGCATCGCTTCCTCGGCCTGAAGTTCAAACGCCAGATGCCAATCGGCCCTTACATCGCCGATTTCCTCTGCATGGAATACAAGCTGATCGTCGAAGCCGATGGCGGTCAACATGGTTCCCTCAGCGACTTCGATCGCGACCAGTGGCTGGAAGCGCAGGGTTATACGGTGCTGCGATTCTGGAACAACCAGGTGCATGAAGAAACGGATGGTGTGCTGGAGGCGATTCGATTGACAGTTCTGGCGAAAGGGCTTGTTGAACCGCCTGCCCTCTCCCCCAACCCCTCTCCCGCACGCGGGAGAGGGGAGCAAGCCGATTGTGTTCTCCCCTCTCCCTCCGGGAGAGGGGCAGGGGGAGAGGGCCGGCGCGTCAAATCGAGGCGAGTTCCATGTACTGGTCTAATTTCCTCAGACACGTCGATAGGTGGAAAATCA
>NZ_JBDKXK010000070.1:0-26354 GCF_039710735.1 Cupriavidus sp. DL-D2
TCGACAGCTAACGCTGCGAGGGGTTTTGTCTTTGGGCTCCAGGTTTCCGATATGATCGTGAAGCAATGACAGACGAATCCGACCTCGAACAGCGCGAGGAGACGCCCTGGTTTCTTTACCTGATCGAATGCGAAGGTGCATCGATCTATACCGGCATCACGATTGACGTGGCGCGGCGGTATGCCGCGCATGTTTCTGGAAGAGGTGCGAAATACACGCGTGCCCGTAAGCCGATGCAATTGCTTGGATGGCTGGAGTTTCCGAACAAATCCGAGGCATTGAAGGCTGAAATCCGCATCAAACGGCTGACAGCGGCTCAGAAGCGGGCGTTGGTCGGCGAGTTGAGGTCGGAACCCGCACAACAAAAAACGCCGGCATGACGCCGGCGTTTTTTGTTGGCGGTAAGCCCTGAGTCGTGTTTTAGACCACGATCAGCGTTACCTCGATATTGCCGCGCGTGGCATTCGAATACGGGCAAACCTGGTGGGCTGCCTCGACCAACTTTTGGGCCGCTTCTTTTTCCATGCCCGGCAGCGAAATCTTCAGCTCGGCCTGGATGCCGAAGCCTTGCGGAATCTGGCCGATACCGACGGCGCCTTCGATCTTGGCGTCGGGGGAAACGGTGATCTTTTGCTGGCTGGCCACGAAACGGATCGCGCCAAGGAAACACGCTGAATAGCCAGCGGCGAACAGTTGCTCTGGGTTCAGCCCGTTGCCGGCGCCGCCCATTTCCTTCGGCACCGCCAGCTTGACATCCAGTTGACCATCGGACGTCACCGCACGGCCGTCACGGCCACCGGTTGCGGAAGCATGGGCGGTGTAAAGGACTTTTTCGAGTTTCATTTGTACGCTCCTGGGTAGTGCCCGTCGGGGGCAGTGTTCAACACGTTCAACAAAATGCCGGTAACCGGCAGTCAATCTTCGGCCCGCGCCACTTCGAGCGTGGACCGCAAATCTTGCAGGCGCTTCGTCAGCGACTGGATTTCTTCAAGCGAGCACTGCGTGGCACACAAAATCTCTTCGGGGATCCCGGCTGCCGCCTGTCGCAGATTCCTGCCGGACTGAGTCAACGTCACCAGAACCCGACGCTCGTCGTCGGTATCTCTTTCCCGATGCACATATCCGGCTGCCTCGAGCCGCTTCAACAGCGGCGTCAACGTACCCGAGTCCAACTTCAGCTTCCCACCTAAATCCGAAATCGTGATACCGCTCTGTTGCCACAACACGAGCATAACGAGGTACTGCGGATAAGTGAGCCCAAGCTCACTAAGGATGGGCTTATACATCTTGGTCATGGCCAACGATGCCGAATACAGCGCAAAGCACAGTTGCCGATCAAGCTCGAGCCAGTCTTCTGCAGGTGGTGGGATCGTCGTTTGCTTCGTCATGTAGGCTATCTTATACACAATTAGATTGTGTGCAAGATAAAATTTCTATCAGTCCAATAGCGTTATAGAGAATAGGGGGCGCTCATGTCGGAGCCAAGTCGTACCTTACCCTCGCTGGGATGACCTGAAGGTGGATGCGGCAATACCTGAAGAGAAATTAGATCCTTTAAGTCTGGCTTAAGTGTGGCTACCTACGATGGCACTGTCGCGAAACGCCCGCATGCGGCGACGCCAACCAACGAAAGGAAAGCCACCATGATTCGCCAGACTCTCGCCCGTACCGCCGTAGGTGTTGCAGCGCTTGCTGCGCTTGGCGGCGGTTATGCCTACCTGCAGAAGGACGCCATTACGCCGACGTTTGCTGCGCAAACGCCCGTCAGCGCTGCCCCTTTGGCTGTGGCCACGCCGACCGACTTCTCCGGCATCGTCGATCAGTACGGTCCCGCAGTGGTGAATATCAGCGTGACTGCCCGCGCGCAGCGTACCTCGGCGCAGGTGCCCTCGGGCATGGACCCTGATGATCCGCTGTTCCAGTTCTTCAAGCGCTTCGGCCCGCAATTCCAGGGGCCGCAGGGCGGCCAGCCGCAACTGGTAAGGGGCCTTGGCTCGGGCTTCATTGTCAGCTCCGATGGCCTGATTCTGACGAACGCGCACGTGGTCGACAACGCCACCGAAGTCACCGTGAAGCTGACGGACCGCCGTGAATTCAAGGCCAAGGTGCTTGGCGTCGATCCGCAGAGCGATATCGCGGTGATCCGCATCGATGCGAAGGATCTGCCGACCGTCCGTCTGGGGGATCCGTCAAAAATCCGGGTGGGCGAGCCGGTCCTGGCCATCGGATCGCCCTACGGTTTCGAGAATACGGTGACCGCCGGCATCGTGAGCGCAAAGTCGCGCTCGCTGCCCGACGATACCTATGTGCCGTTCATCCAGACCGATGTGGCCGTGAACCCAGGCAACTCCGGTGGTCCGCTCTTCAATCAGCGCGGCGAAGTCATTGGCATCAACTCGCAGATCTACAGTCAGACCGGCGGCTATCAGGGCCTGTCGTTCGCGATACCGATCAACGTGGCGACCAAGGTCGAGCAGCAGTTGGTGGCACATGGCAAGGTGACACGCGGACGTCTCGGCATTTCGGTGCAGGAGGTCAACCAGGCGTTGGCGCAGTCATTCAACCTGCCAAAGCCGACGGGCGCACTGGTCAATTCCGTGGAGCCTGACAGCCCCGCGGCCAAGGCTGGCTTGAAGCCAGGAGACGTGATCGTGCAGCTTGGCGATGACAAGATCGACCATTCTGGCGACTTGCCAGAACATGTTGCCGATATTCGTCCGGGCACCGAGACCAGTCTCAAGATCATCCGCAAGGGCGAGCCGCTGACGCTGAGCGTCAAGGTGGGTGCTGTAAAGGAAGGCACCGTAGCGCAAGGCAAGAACGGCGGTGAAGCGGCCGGACGGCTCGGCCTGGCCGTGCGCCCGCTCTCGCCAGCAGAGCAACGCGGCAGCGGCATTGATAGCGGTCTGGTCGTCGAGGATGTGACTGGGCCCGCCGCCCGGGTTGGCATCCAGCAGGGCGATGTCATCCTGTCGCTCAATGGTACGCCAGTGACGTCGGCCGAGCAGTTGAGGGCGCTGGTGGCGAAGTCCGGCAAGCAAGTTGCGTTGTTGGTGCAACGTGACGACGCACGGATCTTCATCCCGCTCGACCTCGGCTGATCGCTGCATCGGCCACGCGGTATACGTGCCACTCCAGCATGTAGATCGCAGCTGAGTCGCAGGTACAGCGGGCGTATACGCACCTCACCAACGAACTGCGTATACGCCCGCAAACCGTTGCTACAGGCGGATTTCGGGGCGACAAAACGCCCCAATGCGGCGCGCAAACAGGTATCATCTCGACTGCGATGCTCGAAGCGAGTGGTGACTCACGTCACCATGCCAGGTTCTTGCTCAATCGACAGAAGAAGGATGTCTAATGCAGTTGGATTTCAACCGCGCCCCTATCTCGCCGGTCACCGACCTGGCGCGGCGGCTGTCACCAGCCGCTGCCAAGCCGACCACTCGTCGGCGCAAGAAGGAAGTCCCGCCCCACTGGGAGCGTGGCTACCGCTCCCACTACTACCGCAGTGAACGTGGCGACAAGCTTGGCGAAGTCCGCTTGTCCGATCGTGGCGACCTGCCCGTGGTGTACCACTGGGCAGCGGGTAACTATTCCGGCGCGGAAGGTTCGCTTGCGCATGCACGTGCGCGCGTGGAAGAAACCGTGGGTTTCGGCATGCGCCAGATGTCGCTGTTTTGAGTCGGCATTGACGCACTGCTGGGTGGCGACTCCAGCGCGAACGTAGTACCTCTCACCGTAGTTCAGTAGTTCCGTTGCCCTGCAACGCTCCACATCCGCCCGGCTAGTCGAGCCGGCGCTGCATCAGCATGAAGACCGCTGCCAGCACGGCAATCGCGGCAATCAACCGGTAGAGATCCTCGCAGGCAATCAATCGTGCCTGTTGATCGACGATGGCCGCCATCTGGGCGAGCGCACCGGCGTGGGCCTGTCCGGCATCGAACCCGCGCGCGACCAGTGCCGCCTGCGCGGCGTCCATCCATTGCGCGGTTTCGGCTGGCCGTTGGCCCACGGCATGTACCAGGCTCGTGTGCACCGCGAACTGCCGGTTCTGTAGCAGCACCGCGCCTATCGCCGAAGCGAACGAACTGGCGATCTGCCGGACCAGGTTCTTGCTGCGATAGCCGTGCCCGAAATCCTCGCCTTTCAGCGAACTGAACGTGATGCCCGCAATGGGGATGATGACCATCACACCGAACAGCCCCTTGGCCACAAGGCCGGGTACCAGCGCAGCGGGTCCGACGCTGGGCGACATGATCGAGAACCACATCATCGCGCCGGCCATCAGCAGCAGGCCAGCCACCATCACGGGCTTCTTGTGGGTCAGTCGACGCGCCACGCGCAGATAGAACCAAATGCCGGCAAGGCTGATGAGCGCGGCAAAGGTGTTGAGCCAGCCGGTGGTCGCCAGCGGAAAGCCGAGCGCCTGTTCAGCGTAGATCGGGAACACGTAGCTGCTCAGGTTGCTGATCATGTAGTAGATGAAGTACATCGCCAGGCCAGCGATATAGACCGGCTGGCGCAGCGCACGCAGATGGAGTACGGGCGCGGCGTGGTGCCATTGGTGCCAAAGGAAGACGCCGAGCAGTGCCAGTGCGATCCCGCCGGTGACCGTCACACGCAACGGGTGCGAGAAGATATCGAAGCGCGCTTCGGTCATGGCCGCTTGCAGGGCTACGATGGCAACACCGAACAGCAGCAGCGGCACGAGTGCGGGACCTTCCGTGTCATCCCGCGGCTCGGCATCGGGTAGCAGCAACCACGCGCCTGCCGTTGCCAGCGCGGCAAAGGGCAGCACGCCATAGAACACGTCCTGCCAGACACCGTGCTCGATCAGCTCTGCGGCAAAAGCCGGCGCCAGCGCCGAGGCGCCAAAGATGCCGAGCATGAAGATGCGCGATGCGCGCGGACGGTCAACGGGCGCGAACATCAGGTTGACCAGGATACGGCAACTCGTGAAGAGCGCGCCACCGCCCACGCCCTGCATGAAGCGGGCAAGCACCAGTTGCTGCAGACCCGTGCTGGTGGCGGCCACCAGTGTGCCGGCCATGAACAGCAGCAGCGATGCGGTCAGGTAGCGACGATAACCGAAACGCTGCGCCAGCCACTGCTGCTTCAGGATCATCATCATGCTGCCCACTGCGTAGGCGGCCTGCACGAGCGCGAAGCTGCGCGGGTCGGCGGAGATCCCGCCCACGATATGGCTCGATGCAAACACGAACATGATGTTCTCGAGGAACTCCACGCCCGTTGCCAATGCCAGCAGCATCATCATCAAGGTCTGGCGTTGCGGGCGGCTCAGCATCCTCAGCCAGCGAAAGCCGGCGCGCACACGTCGCCACGGCCTGGTTGCCACATTCACGGCTTGGCCGCCTCCAGCTCGGCGAGGTGGCTATGAAGCGTGGTCAGCCCGCGGATAGTCGTAGCCAGTTCCGTCTTGCCGAGCGGCCCCCATGCCTCGGCATAGGCCGCATGCACGACGGGCACCGCGCGTTTCAGCAAGGCACGCGCAGCAGGCGTCAGACTCAGTTCGAGGCTGCGGCGGTCATGGGTGGCCGGCTTGCGTCGCACCAGTCCGCGCGTTTCCAGTCCATCGACAAGCCGTGTCATCTGCGTGCGCGTGGCATCGATCGACATGCCGAGTTCGGACGGCATGGTGGGCTCGCTGGCGTCGATGGCGAGCATGCTGATCACCAGGTACTGGTTCAGGTCCAGATCATAGGGGGCGAGCGCACGTTCGATATGCTGGCGCATCAGTCGAGCCGAGCGCAGCAACAGGCGTGAGGCGAGAATCAGGTCGCGTGGCGCGTCGGGATTGTCGGCGCAAAAACGGTCGATGCGGCGTTCAAACGACATGTTGTTTCATTTGTAATAGTTACCGATGAAACTATATGCCTCGTCATGCCGATCGGCAAGGCATCGCTGCATAGACAGATTGATCGGCTGGCCGAACTATCTGAGCGCGGCAGCGAGCTCGCGCAGTGCCGCGCGCAGGCGCGCGGCGGACCTGGCGGCCTGATCAGCATCACCATTCGCCAATCCGTAGCGCCAGTCGACGTAGCCATCTGTGAAGGCACGCACCGCCGTTGCCGCGCGGGGGAGGGCGGTTGCGGCGCGGGTGCCGAAGTCGATGGGCCCTTCGGAGACGCCTCGCGTGCAACCGTGGCGCGCAAGCGTCGCGCAGAAGCGCTCGTAGAGCGCCTGAACCGGTTCCACGCGGCGACGTCGCAGCCACATCGGGAGCAGAGCCAAGAGGCTCAACACCGCCATGCCCACTGCCAGCACGCTGGGCAACTGATTGCCGAGTCCCGCCAGTTCGAGCAGTCGCTGCTGCTGGCCGCGATCGTAATCGAGGACCCAGCGCTGCCAGCGATAGGTCAGGCCGTCGATGCCCCAGCGGATGTCACGCAGCCAGCCGGGCGCGCGCAGATCGCGCAAGGCGCCGATTTCTTCGCCGGCCAGCGCCGCGTCAACGCCCTCTTCCACGCGGCTCGGTGCCACGGCGCTGGTGGGGTCCACCCGCACCCAGCCTCGGCCCTGGAGCCAGACTTCGGCCCAGGCATGTGCATCGGATTGGCGGATGACGTAGTGCTTGCCGACGGGGTTGTACTCGCCGCCCTGGTAGCCGGTGACCACGCGCGCGGGCACACCGGCGGCGCGCATCAGGAACACGAAGCTGCTTGCGTAGTGTTCGCAGAAGCCGCGGCGCGTGTCGAAAATGAAGCTGTCTACCTGCTGGGCGCCGAGCAGCGGCGGCGACAGCGTATAGGCGAATGGCGACGACGCGAACAATCGCATCGCCGCCTGCACGCGCTGCCACGGATCGGCATATTCGCGCGACCACTCGGCAGCCAGCGCGCGGCTGCGCGGATTGCCTTCGGGTAGTGCGAGGGAGAGTTGCAGCGTGCGCCGCGTCAACGGCTGGGGCGCGCCACCCAGCGTCGACTGTGCGCGGTATCGGAGGGTGCGTTCCACGGGCGTGCGTGCGAAGAATTCGTCGTCGGCGGACGAGCGTGCGCCCAGATTCTCCGAGATGGCCACGCCACGGTCCAGCAGATAGAGCCACGGCTTGTGCGTGGGTTCGAGCGTGACGTTGTACTCGCGCACGTCCGGGGCGAGCGCCGCAGCGCCCTCGTCTCCCTCATCGACGAGCGAGGGTGCTTCACGCAATGGTGGATTGGTATCGAGCCGCCACACCTGCCCGTCGTACTCCCACATCACCAGCGCACGCCAGTAGAGCGCGCTGGCGGGCAGGGGATCGCCGACGATGTCGGCGCGAAATGCCACATCGGGCGAGCGGATCAGATGACCGATGCTGCCGGGCTTCATCGTGTCGCCGATGCCCATGCGTCCGGTAGGTTCCGACTGCGGCAGGCGCCACAGCGGATGATCGAGGCGCGGAAACAGTACGAACAGGCACAGCGCCCATGGCAGGCCGAACAGCGCCATGCGGCCGAGCAGCGGCCAGATGGCAAGCCGCTCGGGGGCTTCGGGATGATGGAACAGCAGCCAGTTGCGCAAGATCCACGCGCCGATGGCCATGCTGTAGAGCGCCAGCCAGAAAGGCTGTTCCGCCAGATACAGCGTGAGCAGAAGATAGAAGGAGAGTTGCGTGACCAGCGTGGCATCGGCCAGCGCGCGTGTCTCCATCAACTTGAGGATGACAAAGGCCGCGAGCAGCGCCACGCAGAGTTCGCGGCCCAGGCTGCCGCCCGCCTGCCAGACCAGCGCGGCGGCGATGACGAGTACCAGCATGGCCGTCACGCCAATCATCAGCTTCGATGGCAGCGGCGCCCGCTGCCGCCACAACAGCCAGCGCCAGCCGAGCAGCAACAGGAGCAGCAGGCTGATCGACACGGGCAGCGTGCGGGCCTGGGGCACGAGCACCAGCGCTAGCTGGCCGATCAGCATGCCGTGCTCCTGATGGCCGAGCGGGCGTGGCGGTGCCTTTGTCGTCTTGGTTGCCCGGGCCGTCATGACGCGCGCCGCTCCGGCCACAGCGCCAGGGCTTCCAGGCAAGAGCGGCGATGGGCAGCGCCGTGGCCGGGCGGGATTTCCACGCCCGGCAGGCGCAGGCCGATGTCCACGCTGTCACCCGCCGACACCAGCCACGCGCAGAGCCGTGAGAGTCGCGCTTCGGTATCCATCGACACCGGCAGCGTGTGCCAGTCGATCCAGCACGCAGGCGGTTGAGGCATCTGGCCGGTGCGGCTCATCCAGCGGCCCGTGCGGGCACTGTGCTTCCAGGCGATGCGATGCAGGGGGTCGCCGGGGCGATATTTGCGAAGCTGGTCAATGCCATCCTCCGCGGCCGTGGTGACCGCGCCTTCGTCGTCATCGCCGGGGCCCGACATCTGCGGCAGCGGTGGCGCATGGCGCTCGGGCGCAGGATAGACGATGGTCGCCAGCGGGAAATCCGCATAGCTCCACACGTGGAACATGCCGAACGGGAAGCGGCTGAACAGCGTAACGCGCGGCAATGCGAGTCTCCCGCGTTGCTGCGCCGGAAGGCGAATCGACAGCGTACCCTCGTTGCCTTGCGTGCCTCCGAGTGTCAGCGAGACCGCATCGACCGCGTCCGACGATGCGCAGCGCGCTTCGATACCGATGCGCGCCAGGCCATCGTGCTGCCGCGCGTACAGCACGAAGACTGCCGCGTCTCCGGCGAAGGCCGGGGCCACAGGGCCGGCAGAGAGTTCGAGGTCGAGCAGGTTGCGATAGGCCATCCACATGCAGGACATGCCGATGCCGACCAGCAGGAATGTCAGCGCGAAGCCCAGGCTGATGTTGTAGTTCAGCGAGGTGGTCAGCATCGCCAGCAGCAGCACGACAAAGCCGAGTCCGCTGCGGGTGGGCAGGATATAGAGATGACGGCGGTCGAGCCTGATCACGCCGTTGACGGGCGGGCGTGGGCGGCGCGGCCACCTCGACGATGTGCGTGCGGAGGTAGTCGGTCGTATCGAGCCGCGTGGATCGGGCACCGCCGGGGCGCGTCGCATGGTTGCGGAAGGGAAATCCGGTCAGGGAATCGCCACGCCCGCCAGCAGACGGTCGAGGGCTGTGGTCGGCTGGCCGGACGGCAGCAACCTGTGCGCGGCCACCGGCACGAACACCGCCTGGATATCTTCAGGGATCACCATTTCGCGTTGGTGCAGCAGTGCCCAGGCGCGGGCGCAGGCCAGTAGCGACAGCCCGGCGCGCGGCGAGAGTCCTGCAATGAAACCCGATTCGTTGCGCGTGGCCTGGACCAGTGCGAGTGCGTAGTCCACCAGCGCGGGACTCGCGTAGACGCGGCCGACCGCCGCCTGCAGCGCCACGACCTGTTCCGCGTCCATCACCGCCGTGACTTCCGGCTTGGCGGTGCCGCCGAGATACAGCACGCGCTCGAAGGCGGGGTCGGGATAGCCGAGCGAGATGCGCATCGCAAACCGGTCAAGCTGGGATTCGGGCAACGCGTGGGTGCCAACCTGTTCGAGCGGATTCTGCGTGGCGATCACGAAGAACGGCGCCGGCAACGCGTGGGTCACGCCGTCGTGCGTGACCTGGCGTTCGGCCATGGCTTCGAGCAGCGCGCTTTGCGTCTTCGGCGGTGCGCGGTTGATTTCGTCGGCCAGTACAAGTTGAGCGAAGACCGGGCCGCGATGGAATCGGAAATCGCTGGATTCACGGTTGAACACCGATACGCCGATCAGGTCAGCCGGCAGCAGGTCACTGGTGAACTGCACGCGCCGATACTGCAAGCCCAATGTTTGCGCCAGCGCATGGGCCAGCGTGGTCTTGCCTACGCCGGGCACGTCCTCCAGCAGCAGGTGGCCGCCAGCGAGCATGCATGCCAGCGCCAGCCGCAGTTGGCGGGGTTTGCCCAGCACGATGCGGCCTAGCTGGTTCTGGGCCTCGGCGAGCGAGGCGGTAATGCGGGGTCGGGCAGTCACGATGGCGGCATCAGTAGGGTTGGCGATGTCGTTCGGTGCAGCAGGGTCGGGCCATTGTAGCGGCGGTAACGGCGCATGGGTCGCATTGGACCGTGGGTTTCCGCACCATGATTGAGGCGTTGGAGTGGGCGGGCGGGCCGATATCTCACCGCATTTGGCTGGACGGCGATGTCGACTCGCACCGGATCGCGCCGGTTCTGGCATCATCGGCCTGTTAGCAGCTGCCACTTTCAGAAAAGTCTTACCCTGCAATGACTGCCTCGCCATCGCGCGCCGCTCAGGCGTCCGCCTCCCTCGATTTCGATTGTTCCGCGCCGCTGGCTGATCAGGCGGCATTGGCCAGCCTGGCCCGCGAGTTTCAGGCTGGCGGCTATATCGTGCTGCGTAACTTTGCCAGCGAGGCCACCTGCGCCGCGCTGGAAACCGTGACGCGCCAGCATCTGGCGGCGGCGGCACCGCCGGTCGAGTTCGAGGCCGATCTTGGCTACCCTGGGGCGCCGGCCACGCGGCAGGCCGAAGGCGGCCATACGGTGCGCCGGTTGCGCCAGGCATACGGCCGCGACGAAGCCTTCCGACGCTGGGCCAGCGATCCGCAACTGCTGGCCACGGTGGAGGCACTATTGGGCGAGCCGACTCGCCTGACGCTGGCACATCATAACTGCGTGATGACAAAGCATCCGCACTTCGGCAGCCAGACCGGCTGGCACCGCGATACGCGCTATTGGTCGTTCGTGAAACCCGAATTGGTCACGGTGTGGCTGGCGCTGGGCGATGAAGACGAGCGCAACGGCGTGCTGCGCGTGATCCCGGCGTCGCATCGCGCGAAACTCGACCCGGCCCAGCTCGATCCCGCCGAATTCCTCATCGAAGCGCACCCGAACAGCCAGGCGCTGCTCAAGGGCGCGATGCCGCTGGCGCTGCATCGTGGCGACGTTCTGATGTTCGACAGCCGGCTGTTCCACGCGGCAGGGCGCAACGATTCGGAAGCGGTCAAGCTGTCGGTGGCGTTTGCCTACTTTGGCGCCAGCAACCGGCCCATCAGTGGATCGCGCTCGGCGGAGTTCGGCAGTGTGGAGATGCCACCGTCGGCGCTGTGACCTCGAACTGAACGAAAAAAAGCCGCCTCATGTTTGAAGGCGGCTTTTCTTTTGCCGAGGCGCAGAGCTTTCGAGCTGGCTCAGACAGCTTTCCGTCGATCGGACGTGCCGCGGAGCAGTGCGACGAGATCGGCAAAGCGGAAGGGCAGCAGCGGCGTGGCGTGCCGGATGGCATCACGGCGTGCGAAGTGGCTCAGGAGCTGCTCGCCCACCGGACGGTCGAAGTACGAAGCCTCCGGGTAGTTCATGGTTAATCCCCATTGTGGTCACAAAACGCAGACAGTATACACTTCGATGGTGCACTGCGCCATTTCGTGGTGCGTAATGGGGTGTTGCGTGGTGCGTGGGCGAAGCGCCTAGCTTTGCTCGCCGCCTTCCGCCTGGATCGATTCCACGGCCTTGGCGGCGCTGAAAACATGCCGCGTGGCCAGCAGCGCGGCCAGGTCGGCGTCGCCGGCAATGACGGCCTGGAGGATCTGCGCGTGCTCGTCCCAGTTGGTGCGCGCGCGGCTCATGTTGGCCGGCGCGAAGAGCAGCGCGGTGCGTTCGCGCAGCGAGCGCATCATGTCCTGCAGCACGCTGTTGGCAGCGATGTTGCCAAGCACTTCGTGAAAGCGCGAGTTCAGTTCGACAAAGCGTTCGGTCTGGCCGGTGTTCACGGCCTCGTTCCCCTCCCTGAGTACCTGCTCGATTTCCGCGATCAGCGCCGGGTCGCGGCGCTGCGCGGCCAGCTTGGCGTTGAGCCCTTCGAGCGTGGCGCGTACCTCGACCATTTCCCGCGCGATGTTGGGCGACAGTCGGGCCACCGAGGCCCCCCGGCGCGGCTCGATGCGCACCAGCCCTTCGGCGGCCAGCGCACGCAGCGCTTCGCGCACCGGAATGCGGGACACGCCAAGTTCGAGCGAGAGGGTGTTTTCAACGAGCCGTTCGCCCTGTTCGTACTGACCGCCAAGGATGCGCTGGCGCAGGGTGTCGGTCACAAGTGCGAAGAGCGGGGAATGCTGGGCGCCCAGGCTGGTGGCCGGGGCGTCAGGATTCGGCTTGAGGGCACTGGCGGTGGCGTCGTTCATGGTCGGGATCGGCCGTCGGAATACTGGGAAACGCCGTAGCGATGGCCACGGCTGGAATGCCGCTATTGTATACCGTCCCTACTTCATGCAGACATAGGGTAGACATCCACCCGCCCGATCAGCCGCCTCCGTGCTGGAACGTGAACCCGTCCGCGCGAAGGAAGGGCACCTGCGCGCCCAGCGCCATGAAGGTCTGCTTGGCGTCGTGGATCATGTTCGGTGACCCGCACAGGTAGATCGCATGCTCGGAGAGGTCGCCCAGGTCCGCGGCGACCGCGTCGTGCACATAGCCGCGTCGCCCATGCCACGTATCGTCGCCGCGCGACAGTACTGGCACGTATTGAAAGTCGTAAAGCCGCTCGCCCCAACTAGCGATTTCCTCGTGCAGATAGAGGTCCGCTGCCGTGCGCATGCCCCAGTAGAGCCAGACGGGCGGGCAGTCGGGGTCGTCCATCAGGGATTCGAGCATGCTCTTGATCGGCGCGAGGCCGGTGCCCGTGGCCACCATCAGCAGCGGGCGATAGTCCTCCTTGTGCAGGCTGAAGCTGCCATGCGGGATTTCCACGTCGAGCGTGTCGCCAGCATGCAGACGCGGCAACTGTTGCGACGTGAATCGTCCATTGGCGATCTGCCTGACGTGGAAGTCGACGACGTTGCCATTCGGTGCCGATGCCATCGAGAAACTGCGATGGGTACCATCCTCCAGCAGCACCTTGAGGTATTGCCCAGGCGCGAAGTCGAACGGTTCGTCATCGGGCAGTGCGAGTTGCAGGTGCAGTACGTCGGGCCCGAGCGGCGAGACTGCGCGCACCGTGGCGGTAGTGCGCCGGGCAGGTGCCAGATTGCTCGCTTCACGCGCGGTGCTGAGGACGAGGTCGCCATCGGGCCGTGCCTGGCAGGCCAGCGCGTAGCCGTCGGCGGCCTCGGCCTCGGACAGTCCCATCGGAAAATCCTCGTAGGAGACCGACCCCTGCACCACGCGCACGCGGCAGGTGCCGCAGCCGCCGAACGTGCATTCGTGGGCCAGGTCCACGTCGCTGCGCAACGCGGCGTCCAGTAACGATTCGCCTGGGGCCACCATGAAGACCTGCTGTGTTTCCGCGATCTCTACGCGATGGGACATGACCCCTCCTTCCTTATTTCTTGATGTCGGCTTGCGCCAGCACGGTCAGGTCTTCGGCGGCCAGCAGGTCGCGCAGCGCTTCGAGCGCGGCCACGCCGCAGGCGGTGTCCTGCTCGCCGTTGCCACCGGAGAGGCCCACGCCGCCGATCACTTCGCCGTTGACCACGATCGGGTAGCCGCCCACGAACACGGCGAACTTGCCTTCGAAGCTCCACTGGATGCCGAAGGCTTCGTTGCCGGGCAGGGCAGGGCCGTTCGGCGCCGTGTTGAACAGATGCGTGGAGCGCTTGTGGCCGGCGGCCGTGAACGCCTTGTTCCACGCGATCTGCGGACCGGTGATACGCGCGCCGTCCATGCGTTCGAGCAGCAGCGGATAGCCGCCGTCATCGACGATGCAGATGGATTCCAGCACGCCGATTTCCTCGGCGCGGCGAACGGCGGCGGCCACCATGTGGCGGGCTTCCCGCAGTTCGAGCTTGATGGCTTTCTTCATGGTTAAACCCCCTGGTAGATGGTCTTGATCTGCGTGTAGAAGTCCAGCCCGGCGCGGCCCGATTCGCGGAACGTGGAGGTGCTGGAGCGCTTCAGGCCGCCGAACGGCGCGTTGACGAGATTGCCGGTGGTGGTGCGGTTGATCTTCACCGTGCCGGATTCGATATCGCGCGCGAAGTCGTGCATATAGCGCGGATTGCGCGTGGCAATGGCGGCGGACAACCCGTATTCCGTGTCGTTGGCCGTGGCGATGGCCTCGGCATAGCTGCTCACTTCGATGATGGCGAGCACCGGGCCGAAGATTTCCTCGCGTGCGATGCGCATTTGCTGCGTGACATCGGTGAATACGGCCGGCGCCACGTAGTAGCCGTGCGCGAAATCGCCGTCGGTCAGCCGCTCGCCGCCGCATAGCAGCGTGGCTTCCTGCTTGCCGGTTTTGATATAGCCGAGCACTGTGTCGAGTTGCTTGCGCGTGGCAAGCGGGCCGAGGTCCATGCCCGGCGTCGGGCCACTGCCGATCTTCAGCGCCTTGACCTTGCTGACGAGCTTTTCCGTGAAGGCCTGCTTCACTTCGCGCATGACGAGGATGCGACTCGTGCCCGTGCATGCCTGCCCGGACAGCGACAGCCCGCCCTTGATGGCGAGATCCACGGCGCGGTCCAGATCGGCGTCTTCCATGACGATCAGCGGGTTCTTGCCGCCGAGTTCCATCTGCGTGCGTGTGGTCATCGGCACGGAACGATGGATCTGCTCGCCGGCTGCGGTCGATCCGGTGAACGACACGGCGCGCACGGCGCGGCTTTCGACGATGGTCGGCCCCACTTCGGCGGCGCTGCCGGTGATGAAATTCAGCACGCCTTTGGGGATGCCAGCGCGCACGAAGGCTTCGGCCAGGCGATAGCCGGACAGCGGCGCGTCCGACGATGGCTTGAAGACTACGGTGTTGCCCGTGATCAGCGCCGGGGCGATCTTGCGGGCTGGAATCGAAACCGGGAAGTTCCACGGCGAGATCACGGTCACCACGCCCAGCGGTTCGCGCTGGCTGTAGACCAGCATGTCCGGATCATCGTTCGGATAGCTCTCACCGCCAAAGGTCTGGCCTTCCACCGCGTAGAAACGCAGCGTTTGCGCCGAGCGCATGACTTCGTCGCGCGCCAGGTTCAGCGCCTTGCCTTCCTCGCGTGTCAGTTCGGCGGCAATGGTGTCGGCGTTGGCTTCCAGATGCGCGGCGGCATCGTTGAGGATCTTCGCGCGCTTGCCGATCGGCGTTTTTTTCCAGCCATCGAACGCGGCGGCTGCGGCGGAGACGGCGGCAGCGGCGTCGCGCGCATCGGAGGCGGCATGGCGGCTCACGATGTCGCGCGTGTCAGCCGGATTGACGTTCTCCAGCGTGCGGCCGCTGGTGCTGTCACACCATTCGCCGTCGATGTAGTTGCGGTACGTCTCGGTCATTGTGGGGGCTCTGTCGAGGGACTCTGGGGATGCGTGGACCGGACGCCGGCGCATGGGCGCGGCATCCGGCGTGGGGCAATGCCGTAAGGTGACCGCTCAGGCGGCCACAGCCTCGGCCCCAGTCTTCACGTCGACGTAGTCGTAGTACAGGGCCGTGGTGTACAGCAGCCGCATCTGCGCGCCGATCTCGCAGATCTTCAGGCAGCGCGCCTGCAGCTCGGGCGTGTTGGCGTGCTCGAGCACGATCTGATAGCCGCGCTCGCCGTGGATTTCGTCGGAGACGATATGGAGGTCGAAGAACTCCACTTCCTCGTCGGTGAAGCCGTACTTTTCGCGCAGCGTGGGGGTTTGCTTGCGGTAGATCGACGGCACTTGCGACTCCAGGCCCACTACGAGGCCGGCGACAGCGACTACCGGGTCTTCGCGCATTGCCACGGCGTAGCACCAGCTTTGCAGGCCGCGCGTGGTGGGCGACATGTTGTCGGGGCTCACCACACGTTCGCGCGTGGTGCCGCAGGCTTCGGCAAAGCGGATCAGCAGGTCGGTGTGGCGATCGCCGCCGATCTCTTCCTCGTACATGTTGGCCAGCAGGAAGTCCTTGGCCTCGGTCATGTGGTCGGGCGTGCGCGCATAGATGTAGGCGAGGTAGTCGGCGAACGGGCCCACGTAGTGATAGTGGTTCTCGGCCCAGCGCGCCAGATGCTCGCGCGAGAGCGTGCCGCTGGCCCATGCCTTGCTGAACGGCGCCTGGTTGGCGCTCTTGCCCTTGATGGCGTTTTCGAGCGCAGCACGGAATTCTTCACGGTTCATCAGTTCGGCCATTTGAGGCTCCTTGTGTCTGGATCTTCTGATCGCGGGGTGGAAGGACTACTTTGTATACTTTCTACAACGTGATTCGGGCGATAAAAAGCCGCGCAGCGCCGGGCTTGCGCGGTCCGGGTCAGGCGGCGCGTGCCTGCGCCGCTTCAATGCGTTGCCAGGCCACACCGGCCAGCGCCACATCCTCAAGGCCGACGCCAACTGACTTGTAAATGACGATGTCGTCGTCGGACTGGCGCACGGTGCGGGACGCCAGCAGGACTTCGGAAAGCTCGACGATCTTGCTGTCGGGCAGTGCGGACTTATCGGCCAGCACCAGATCACCGGCTTCACGCAGCGACTGCGGGCGCCACTCCACCACTACGGCGGCGGCGCGCGCCAGCAGCGTGTCGTCGAGTTCGCGCGTCTGCGGCAGGCTCGATCCGATAGCTGCGACGAAAGCGCCGGGGCGCACCAGATCGCCGGAGAACAACGGCGTGGTGGAGCGCGACGCGGTAACGATGATGTCGGCCGCCGCAGCGGCATCTTCGGGTTTGGCGAACTCGACGGAGATGCCGCACGCCTTGGCAAGGCGACTGGCAGCGCAGGTATCGGCATACGGATCGCAGATCAGGATGCGCCGCAGCGGCAGTGCAGCCGACAGTTGCAGCGCGTGCTGCACGCCCTGCGTGCCGGCGCCGAATAGCGCCAGCGTCTCGGCACCGGGACGGGCCAGTTGTTGCGCCGCCAGCACGGTGCAGGCTGCGGTGCGCAGCCGCGTGATCGCGCCCGCGTCGAACGAGGCCAGTGGGCGGCCGTCAACCGTCGAAAACAGCAGGATGACAAACGAGAACTGCCCGGCGATGGTCGTGTAGATCTTGGCGCCTGCCACTTGCTGCGTGGGGATGACCGCGCCGAGCGTGGAGAGCTTCACGCCGCCCGCCTCTGTCCGGATGCGTTCCTGCATGGCGGCATCGCCCTGGCCAAAGCTGCGGAAGGCTTCGCGCATCGCGCCCTGGGCGTCGGCGGCGGTGACGTGTCGGTCGATCATCGCGTCGGTGATATGGAGCATCGTGGGGACGTCCTCGAATGGCGTGGGAACAATTTAGTATACAGTCTACACACGATTCCAGAAAACGCCAGTGGGTTTTTTCACCATGACATCCTGCGCCGGGCTGGTGCCGTGTGCCCGGAAACCGTGCTGCCATGCGGTTCTTCCGGGGTATTCGCGCACCCATCGGGGGATTTCCCTAGATCCGTCAGTTTTTGCTTGTTCCGGTAACCCGTCGGGATATAGTATACAAATTGGTAGCAGACAAAAAAACGAGCAGGCGGAGAGCCGCTCAGGTTTCGGCTTCAGATTCAGAACATTCTTATACCGCCCCCACAAGGGCCTCCATGATCAGGGGAGCCTCATGCATCAAACCGTAGAGATCGGCCTGGCCCATTGGGTGTATCTGCTAGGCGTGGCAGTGATCGTCTTGACGATGATCCTGCGAGCCAACGTTGTGGTGCCGTCGATTGTCGGTACCTTCCTCGTCATCCTGGCGATTACCGGTAACCCGGTCAGTGCGCTCGGGGGCATCTTCTCCGCCAGCCTTGTGGCGGCCAAGGAGTTGTTCAACATCTTCCTGGTCATTGCGTTCATGACCGCGCTACTCAACGCGTTGAAGACCCTGCGCTCGGATATCCGCATGGTCGAGCCGTTCCGCGTGGTGATGAAGAACGGGCATAGCGCGTACTTCATCCTGGCGGGCATTACCTATGTGATCTCGCTGTTCTTCTGGCCCACGCCGGCGGTGCCGCTGGTGTCGGCAATTTTGCTGCCAGCCGCTATCGCCGCGGGTTTGCCGCCGCTGGCGGGTGCCATGGCGATTGCCATCGCTGGGCAGGGCATGGCGCTGTCGTCGGACTATGTGATTGGCGTGGCGCCGGGTATCAGCGCCAAGGCGGCGGGCGCGGCGGTCAGCGCAGCCGTGGTAGCGGATCGTGCGCTGGTGCTGTCGGTGATTACCGGTGCCATCGCACTGACGCTGGCGTACCTGTCGATGCGGCGCCATATCGTGCCGGCCAACGGCGCGTTGCTGGATCGCTGGCAAGCGCGCGCATCAGGCAGCGATGCGGCCGTCGAAGCGACCGGCACGTTCGACAAGGCCGAGATTGCACGCGGCACGTCGCATGAGGAGCCGCTGGTCACCGACGCCAACATCGAAAGCAGTCTGGCCATGGTGGCCAAGCGCCGCGTGAAGTGGTCAAAGTTCTTTGCCGTGCTGACGCCGATTGCGTTTCTCTGCGTGGTCACGCTGATGGTGCTGCCGAAGATTTCATCCGGAGCCGGTGATCTCAAGGGTGGTGCGGCAGCGGCATTGGTGGGCGGCGTGGCGGCGGTGCTGATGATGCTGGCCACGCTGGCCGCCGAGGGCCCGCGCCGGATGCTCGACGTCTGCCCCGAGCACATCACGGACGGCTTCGTGTTCGCGTTCAAGGCGATGGGTTCGGTGCTGCCGATTGCGGGATTCTTCTTTGTCGGCGCCGGTGAGACCGCCGCGCAGATTCTCGGTGTGGATGCCGGCAAGGCGCCCAGCCTGCTGTTCGAATTGATCCAGGCCTACCAGCACATGATTCCGGACAACCACGTGTTGGTCGCGTTCGGCGTGCTGCTCGTCGGCATGATCACCGGCATCGACGGCTCGGGCTTTGCTGGGTTGCCGCTGACCGGCACGCTGGCCGGGGCGCTGGGTCCGGTGGTGGGATTCGATTCCGCCACGCTCGCTGCCGTGGGCCAGATGGGCGCGGTGTGGACGGGTGGCGGCACGCTGATCGCGTGGTCGTCGCTGATTGCCGTGGCCGGGTTTGCGCGGGTGCCGGTGCTCGATGCCGTGCGCGCCCTGCTGCTGCCGGTACTCGCCGGACTGTTCGTGTCGACGATCTGCGCGATGCTGATCTGGCACTGATCCCAACTCACTGAACCAACGCAGAACGACATGCCGAAAGTTGTCTTCCACAAGAATGGCCAGGTGTACGTGGACGAGGTCAAGCCAGAGACCAACCTCGTGGTGCGCGCTGGCATCAAGCAGTTTCCGTATCCGAACCTGCGCTACGAGTGCGGCATGGGCAAGTGCTCCAAGTGCGCGTGCAAGGTGCTGGCCGGTGCCGAACATCTACCGCCGCCGAACTGGAAAGAGAAGAAGCAACTGGGCGAGCGGCTGGAGCAAGGTTTTCGGCTGACCTGCCAGCTCTGGCTCACGCACGATATCGAACTGGAACAGCCGGAGCAGGCGGAGTCATCGCCGCAGGTTCCGGTGGCTCTGCCGGCCAGGGCTGTCTGACATGTTCGTGATCCTGACCAGCAAGCCCGGCCAGTTCCGCACCGAGGCCGTACCCGGCGTGGTGCCCGTGGAAACCTGGGAATACCTGTTCTACGGGCGCCCGAAGGCCACGTTCGTGATCGCTGTGCTGGAGAACGCGCCGGCTTTCACGAAGGTGCGCGTGATCGACGAGACGGACGGCCCCGATGCCGCGCCTGTGGTCAATCACGTGCCCGTCAAATTTCTCGAACGTTTCGACACGCTCGACGCTGCCCACGCCGCGCTTCGGCAACTGGCGCACTTCGGCAGCATGGATCTTTCACTGAGGAAACAATGATGCAGGCGGACACCGCAGCGGACACCAGCGCCCCCGTGCAGGCGCGCACCGTCGCTATCACCTTCCTGACCAACGCCGGCAAGACCGTCACCGCACCAGAGAACAGCAACCTGCTGCGAGTATCGCTACGCGAGCAGGGTGGTATCCCGTTCAAATGCGGCGGCGGCATCTGCGGCACATGCAAGTGCAAGGTCGAGAAAGGGCTGGAACATACCGACGCCGTGAAGCCGAAGGAGCGCAAGCACCTGAGCGATGACGATCTGCAGGCGGGATACCGGATGGCTTGCCAGACGTTTGTGAAGGGGGATGTGGCAGTGTCGTGGGAGGTGAGGGTGGGGCCGCGATAGGTACTAGCTTCTGAGGGTTTGCTCCCCTCTCCCGCCTGCGGGAGAGGGGTGGGGGAGAGGGCCAGCAGTTCAAATTGCCAAACGTTGGCAAGCAGAGCCTCCGGCCCTCTCCCCCAACCCCTCTCCCATTTCATGGGAGAGGGGAGCCAAAACCCTCGGCAGTTTGAGTTACGTCCTCAACCCCACCATCGCCGAAATCTTCTCCGCGGCTTCCTGCAGCGGTGGCAGGAACTGGTCCACCATTTCCTGGGCGCTCGTGCGGTTGGCCTGTCCGCTGATATTGATGGCAGCGATCACCTGGCCGGACCGGTTGCGGATGGGCGCGGCCAGCGATACCAGTCCTTCTTCCAGTTCCTGATCGTTCTGCGCCCAGCCCCGTGCGCGGATATCGGCGATCAGCGTCTTCAGCCGGGCGGGGTCGGTGACTGTGCGCCGCGTACGCGGTTGCAGGTCCGACGCCTGCAGCACGGCATCGAGTTCCTCGGCGTTCAGCCCCGACAGCAGCACGCGACCCATTGACGAGCAATAGGCAGGCAGCCGGCTGCCGATCGACAGGTTGATGGTCATGATCTTGCGCGCCGGCACGCGCAGCACGTAGACGATCTCGGTGCCGTCGAGCACGGAGATCGAGCAGCTTTCGTGCACGGATTGCGAGAGCGATTCCATGACCGGCTCGGCCAGATTCCAGAACGGCATCGAGGTCAGGTACGCGAAGCCGAGGTCCAGGATCTTGGGCGTGAGGCGGAACAGCCGTCCGTCGTTCCGAACGTAGCCCAGGCCCACCAGCGTCAGCAGGATGCGGCGGGCGCCAGCGCGCGTCAGGCCGCTGGCCTGGGCGATCTCGGTCAGGGTCTGCGCCGGATGGCTGGCATCGAATGCGCGGATCACCGACAGGCCGCGCGCGAACGACTGGACGTAACTGTCGCTGGGCTTCTCGCCGGAGATGGCGGCCGGTGCGTCGGGCAGTGCGGGATCGGCTGGATTCGCCATGTATCGGAAGGACTCGGAAAGGATTCGGGAAGGCCGAAAGGGTAGAGGAAATGTGCGGGCTTTGCCAGTCTGGCGCCGGGTCGAAGATGTCTGCCGCATAATGTGCGTCCGCACATTGCCGCATCCTACGGCAACAGGCGGTCACGACAATAGTGTCTGGCAAGGGAAACGGGTCTGTGAACGAGACAATCCAGTGGAACGATTGGGAGGCTTTCTGTTGTGTGGTGGAGCAGGGCACGTTCACGGCGGCTGCCGCGACGCTGGACTGCCCCAAATCACGCGTATCGGCGGCAGTGATCCGCCTGGAGACGGCCATCGGCGCCAAGCTGCTGGAGCGCACCACGCGCCGCATGCGGCTCACAGATGCGGGCGGCGCGGTCTATCGCGACGTGGCGCCGCTATTTGCCCGCCTGCGTGAAATCCGCCAGGAGACGCTGGCACGCGAGGAACGCGTGCAGGGCATGCTCCGCATCGCCACACCTTACGAATTCGGTGCCCAGCAACTTGGCGGCGTCATCTGCCGCACGCTGGCGGCCCATCCGGCGCTCGATATCACCGTGGAAATCGCACAGGGGCTGGTCGATCCGATCCGCGAGGGCTTTGACATTGCCTTTGTCACGGTGGATGCAGACCTGCCCGACTCCGGCACCATCGCGCGCCGGATCTGGCACGTGGAGCGCGGCCTGGTGGCGGCGCCGTCGCTGGCGGCCAGCCTGCCCGCCCAGATGGTGCCGGAAGACCTCTCGAACATGCCCACACTGGCCACGCCGGGCGCCTCGGTCTGGGAATTCTCAAGAAACGGATCGCGCGTGCAGGTGCCGATCCGTCCACGTATGCAGACCTATAACGCCGAATTGCGCATGCAGGCGGCGCTGGCCGGGCTGGGCATCGCGCGGGTGCCGATGACGGCTGCGGGAACGGAGATTGCGCAGGGCAGGCTGGTGCGGGTGATGCCGGATTACCCGTTGCCGCCGCTGAGGGTGTTTGCGCTACTGCCCGACCGACGGCTCCAGCCGCGCAAGGTGCGCGCGTTCATGGAAGCCATCGAATCGATGATGGGGGAAGATCTCGACGACCTCGGGCAGTAACTTGCGTGTGTGGACCGGGTCTACCGGTCAGGCGTGGCAGGGGCACCACGCCGAACCTGCTGGTGCGCCCGATGGCAGTCGGGGCATGCAGGTGAGCGCTGGATCAGGAGAGATCAGGCGCCTTCGCTGAAAACGTCGCGCTTCTCGGTCACGCCACGGGCGCCTTCCGAGTACACATCGCGCTTTTCGGTGACGCTGCGGGCGCCTTCGGTGAACACGTCACGCTTTTCGGTCACGCTGCGGGCGCCGTCGAGGTACGGGTCGATCTTGCGGCCGATGCTGCCGTCGAGGCGGGCCAGATCGGATACGGATTGCGAAGCTTGGGCGGCAGTGGCAGCGGCCGACAGGCCGATGGCGCAGATCAGGGAGAGAGCGAGGGTCTTCATGGTTGTGCTGTTCCTACTTATTGGCATGAACGCGGTGGTTCCGCGCTGGCTGTAATGTAGGCTTCGACACCCCCCCGAAAAAGGGTGATTCCTCGACACTCTGTCCAACTGACCGAACAATACGGGTTAACCCTTGGGGTTCATTCCGTGATACGGTGGCGCCCCGCCACCGGGCGCGCCACGCAGGTTAGTACATGCTCACACCACGCCGCGACTCAGCCCGGCGATGACCATCAACAGGATCTGCGCCACCACGAACAGCACCAGCGGCGAGAGATCGAAACCGCCCAGGCGCGGCATCACGCGCTGGATCGGGCGCAGCAGCGGCGCGGTCAGATGCCAGATGGGTCCGGCCAGCGGGGATTGCGGATTCACCCACGAGAGCACCGCCATCAGCAGCGTGACCCACATGACCATGCTGATGGCCCACTTGAGCATGGTCAGCAGGGCCAGCGCGAGGATGGCGGGCAGGAAGGACACCGGATCGCCGCCCAGAATCAGCGTGCGGCAGACCAGGAACGCGACCGCGGTGAGGTAGACCGACACCACGGTAGCCCAGTCGATACCGCCGATGCCAGGCAGGATGCGGCGCAGCGGACGCACGATCCAGTCGGTGACCTGGAATACCCCCTGCGATACGGGGTTGCGCGAGGGCAGCCGGGTGAGTTGCATCCACAGGCGCAGCAGCAGTGCCATGCCGAAGAGGGTAAAGACGGTATCTAGCAGGAACAGGACGATTTCCGTGAACATCGGGCGGATTTCCCTTTCAGGCGTGTTGAGGTGTGACTTGGCGACAGGGTGTCGGCGACCGCACAGATTCTGCCATACCGGCCTGACGGGCTTGCGGCAAAAATACCACCCGTATGCGCGTCAACGCACCGGGCGTAAATTCCGCTGCTCCTATAATGGCGCCCGAACCAGTGATCTCCGCGTCCCGTTTAGTGCTCATGTCCCGAAAGCCCGCCGCAAAATCAGCCAGCAAGTCTGCCTCCAGGCCAGCCGCACCCGAGGTCGCCCTCGGCAAGGAGGATTTCGAAGCCCTGTCCGATTTTCGCTACCAGCTTCGCCGCTTCCTGCGGTTTTCCGAAGACGCCGCCCAGGCCGAAGGCGTGACCGTGCAGCAGTACCTGTTGATGCTGCACATCCGGGGCAGCCGGGAGAAGAACTGGGCGTCGATCGGCGAGCTGGCCGAGCGCCTGCAGGCCAAGCAGCATGGCGTGGTGGCACTGGTGAATCGCTGCGAGGCAGCCGGGCTGGTGACACGCCGGGTGAATCCCGACGACCGGCGCGTGGTGCAGATCCACCTGCTGACCAAGGGCGAGCGCTGCCTGAATCGCCTGGCCACGCTGCATCGTGCGGAACTCGAATCGCTGCGCGGCGCCTTCCGTGTGGCGCGCATCACCGCGTTCAACGACGACGAATCCGAACGCGGCTGACGCTTGACTGCGGAATCCGGCGTAGCGTTACAGCCGGTTACCCAACACAATCTCCGGTGACACCTGCCTGTGGAGAGCGGCTCTAGACTGCCGCCCAATATCCACATGCCCTCATTCTGCGGGCGATTCTGCGCGCAGGCGCCGGAGCTTCGATCATGTCCATCCCGTCCCATCCGGCTCAACCGACTCGCCCGTCGGCGCGCCGGGGTCTTCGTCCAGCCTTTCGCACCGCCGCACTCGCTGCGCTGGCTGCCAGCGTGCTGGGCGGCTGTGCCGTGCCTTACGGTGCGGGGTACGGCGATGGCTACCAGACGGGCTATCAGACCGGTGCGATCACGGGTGCAGCGACGGGCTATGGCGGATATGGTGGCTATGGCAATGCTGGCTACGACCAGGGAACGTCAGGCACGCAAATCAGCGGCACCGCCCAGCCAGGCTATCCGCAATCCTCCTATCCCCAATCGTCGTATCCGCAGCAACCGGCTTATCCGCAGCAGCCCGGCTACGACCAATATGGCTATCCGCAACAGCCACAACCGCAGCAACCGGGACAGGGCAGTTACTACGGTCAGTCCGATCCCTATGCGGTGCGCTATGGCTGGGTGGAGTCGATCGAACAACTGGGCGGGCAACCGGCTGACACCAGCGGTGCCGGCGCGGTCATTGGCGGGGTGGTGGGCGGCCTGCTCGGCCATCAGGTCGGTGGCGGACGTGGCAACACCGTGGCGACCATCGGCGGCGCGGTAGCCGGTGCGCTGGCGGGCAACGAAGTGGAGAAGCGCTCCAGCACCAGCCCTGCCGCGTTCCGCGTCCGCGTGCGCACGCAGGACAACGGCTACCTGACGCTGACGCAGGGCAGCCCGTACAACATGCGTATCGGGGATCGGGTCAAGATCCAGAATGGGGTGGCGATGCCGTATTGATTGTGAACTGTGTGCAGTTTGGCTGTGTGGGGTTGCCAATCAGCGTGGCACTCCTGGCGGCCGCTGACTTCTTCGCAATTGATCCTTGCTATCGCGCAGGTTCTCGATGAATCCCTGAATCTTGACGCGCAGATGGCGTATCCGCGTATCGTTGCCAACGAAGAACGTACGTGCCCAACCGTAGCCTCCGGGCGCGTACTCATGAAAATGAGGAACACGGAACCAGGCGCGGCTGTCGTGGATATAGTCGTCGAACAGCTTGACCGCAGCCTTCTCATAGCGCTCGAAGTGATCCACCGCTGCGGAAGCGGTCCACTTGCGCAGGTAATCCACCATTTCGGGCGCGGGTTCCAGCACGAGATCATCTACAAAGAAGTGCGGCGACACCGCCGCAGCAACCATGGTGATTTCCGGAGTCACCATGAAGACATCCTTTGTATCCGCGGCAGGACGGTTCTCACGCGCCACGCTCAGATGCCGGCATTGCTCCTCGATGGCGTCGGGTGAACCCTGATAGGGATTGCCAATATCGTTGTCGAGCCGCATGGCGTGTCGCGGCATGAATTTCATGCCGGCTTGCCAGACATCGTGTTGATGCGGATAAAGCCATGCCAGCAAGAGCCGGAAATCCTCGGTGCCTTCGAGCAAATCTGTCCTGTCGTTGGTCACAATATCGCCGGCGCCTTCGCCGGGCCGGGCCTTCTCGACCGGCTTGCCCGCGATCTCGGCATAGAGAGCTTCTTCACGGCGTTGGATCTCGGCGTCCTTGGCTGCGATCTTTTGTTGTCGGGCCTCGGATTCGGTCGTGTTGTCGTTGAAACCATAGATCGCAAACATTCCTCGTGTCACGCTTGGTCCAGTTCCGGCCATTGTTCCCCGTTCGTACCGCAGACGTGCCAACTCGCTGTCTTCCCGTTTCCGTTTGTCGTGTTCCTGTTCGACCTGAATTGGCGTCAGCTTGTCCTCTCGCGCGGCTTTGTAGAAAGTCCGGTTCGTGATGTATTGCCCCGTTCCGATGCGCGCACGCAGCGTGCGCCACAGCAGGTTCTGGCGCATGCCGAACTCCATGGCGTCTTCGACGGTGCGAATCGGAATGACCTTGTCGAGCCAGGCGTTGAAGGCCTTGCAAACGAAAGACGATATTCCGAAGTCGCGGGTCAGGTCTTCAGAACCCTTGATCCCCTCCTGGAGATCTAGGGGAACGCCCGCCTTCAGGGCTTCGATATACATGTCATGCAAAGGAATGCGGCTTAGCTTGTCATAGTCACCTTCACGCGACTTCCCTTGCTCACCGGCAACATATCCACCGCCAACGTCCGAATGCACGCCTGGATACGCGACTTCGAGCAGCCTGCCCGGGCCCTGTGGATAGCCATCGCCCTCGCGCACGGTATCGAGCGGAAAACTCATGCGCTGTTCGTGGATGGAGAAGAAATGCACGCAGCGCTTCACGGTGGACGGAATATTCAGCCTGCCGCTGCTGGTCCATTCAAAGTGACCGTCGAGTATCGGGGCGGAGATGATGCCATTGGCCGAGTCCGGTAGTCCCACCGACGCAACGGTGTCAAACAG
>NZ_JBDKXK010000071.1:0-29685 GCF_039710735.1 Cupriavidus sp. DL-D2
TCACGGTGGACGGAATATTCAGCCTGCCGCTGCTGGTCCATTCAAAGTGACCGTCGAGTATCGGGGCGGAGATGATGCCATTGGCCGAGTCCGGTAGTCCCACCGACGCAACGGTGTCAAACAGTCCGACGAAGTTGACACCATAGGAAATGCTGTTGGCGATCTTGCTCTTCGGCGCCCAGTCGTTGACGAGCTTGTGGACAAAGACGCGAGCGGCGGCTGCGCCCGAGAGAAACCAAACACGTTGATCCAGACGTGCTTGATCACGCGGTTGCGCTGCCCATCTTCCTTGCGGTTCCGCTGGGAGATCGCAACGATGTTTTCCTTGTACTTGAGGTCTGGCGACTGTCTTCCCTTGTCGAGATCCTCGCAGATTTTCTTGGCGGTCGGGTCGTCCATGAGCGTCGCATCTGTTGATCCCATGATTGCGACGTAGATTGCCGACAGCACTCTTGTATAGCCCCATGCACACCGTTTGGCGAACCCCTTGGCGAAGGCTTTTCCTTTGTTGTGATACGTGTGTTCGCCAATCTCTGGAAACGGTGTTCCGACGCCAACTATGTAGAACTTGAACTTGTTCGCCTCAGGGTGCTCGATCGCCGCATTGAACAACCGCGCGACATTGGTGTGTGATTCTTCGTTCTGGGAATCCCGCCATTCATTGTTCTCGTCATCATTGTTGTTGGTGCCGTCGAAGAACAGGCTGATATGCAATGTCCGTTCACAACTGCATAGCGGATCGGTAACCTTGCCCTCTCCCCACTTGAAAGCGTTGAGGCTTTCCGGCAGACGGCCCTCACCGGTCTCCGGCATCCTGGCCGGCCAACGTAGGATGTTCATTCGGTGTTTCCTTTCAGACAATCCGCCTGCGATGCAGAGGCATTGCGCCGGCATCGCTCCGCTGCTTCTCGCTCCACTACCTTGCGGACAAGTTCTTCGGTTTCGATGGCCTCCGCTTCGACGATTGCTGCCTGTCGTAGCTCCTCCAACACTTGGCGACGCAGTTCCACCGCTTCGATTCCCGATGCAGAAAGCGCTTCCGTTTCGGCTTGCGCCGCCCTGCGGCGGAACTCGGTCGCCGTGGCCTTGGCTACCTTGCGCCGGTACTCCGCTGCTTCACGCTGTATTTTTTCGTCGATGACACCGTGCGCGATATACGGGTCGTCGTCAGCAGGGCGTTCCCAGACGCTGTAGGGGGAATCGGCACTGTTGTCTCTCACCATCACCTTCACCCGGTTGTCGGGCAGGAAGATCGCCCACATGCCCGCTGTTTGCCGTGAATACTGAGGAATGGGGGCTTCGGCCACGTAATGCGTGGCAGGGGTCTTGCCATCTGCAACTTTCTCCGCTCTCCAGCGGATCGTGACTTTCATGCCCGGTTTCCAGACTTCGGGAATACCGGCGCAACACATTTCCTTCCCCCCGCCACGCGGGCCTTTTTCGTTGGCACGCCAGATGTTCGGGCCGCCCCCCCTCATCCCGTTCTCCCCAGTGAAGCTGAAGCCGCCGATGTAATGCGGCGTATAGTTGCGTCCCCTTACGCCGCCCGGATTCACTACCGGCGCCAGTTCATATGTGGCCGCTGATGATCCCGCAGACCGGCGCGTTAGGTCGCCATCGGAACAGCCAAGCAGGAAGGTCATAGCCAGCCCTGTTGTCAGGACTTTCAGACGACTCGGCGACGTCTTTCGATCGACTGCCTTGGGGTGCGAAGTTGGATGTCGTACGCTCATGATGTCGATTCTGTATTGGTGCAATCCGCCTCTGACGCCGAGGCGTCACGCCGGCATCGCTCCGCTGCTTCGCGCTCCACTACCTGCCGCTGAAGCCTCTCTTTCTCGACCGCCGTTGCTTCTGCAACCTCGGCCAATCGGCGTTCCTCCGCAGCAGTTGCAAGCAGTTTCGTCGCTTCGTCCGCTGTAGCGTCTTGCGCCTCGGCTTCCATTGCGGTCGCCCTTCGGCGGCGCTCTCTCGCTTCCATCTCGGCATTCCGGTAGCGACTCTGCAGTAGCTTTCGATTTGCGTCTTCGTCGCTAACACCCTGTGCCACATAGGGGTCACATCCGCAGGCCTGACATCAAGGCTGTTACGTCCGTTGGCATTGCCATCCCGCACCATGACCTTCACCCGGTTGTCAGGGAGGAAGATTGCCCACATCCCCGCCGTCCGCCGTGCGTATTCCTGAACGCGGGCTTCGGCCACGTAGTGCGTAGCAGGTGTCTTGCCATCTGCTACTTTTTCTGCACCCCAACGGATCGTGACCTTCATGTCCGGCTTCCAGACTTCAGGAATGCCGATACAGCAAGTCTCCGCGCCTCCACCAGCCGGGCCGTCGCCTTCCGCACGCCGGATGTTGGGACCACCTCCTCGCATGCCGTTTTCTCCGGTGATGCCGAATCGAACGATGTAGTGCGGCGTGTAGTTGAGTCCGCTGACACCGCCCGGATTCACTACCGGTGCCAGTTCGTATGTGGCCGCGGGCGATCCCGCGGACCGGCGCATCGGGTCGCCATCGGAACAGCCAAGCAGGAAGGCTGTAGCGAGAGCTATCGTCAGGGCTTTCAGGTAGCTCGGTGGGATCTTTTGATCGACTTTCCCATGGCGGGCAATCTCATGTCGTGCGTTCATGATTTCGATCCTCGGTCAGTGCAATCCGCCTGCGATGCAGAGGCGCCACGCATGCATCGCTGCACGGCTTCGCGCTCGACGACCAGCGGACGAGCCCTCTGGTATTGACGGATTTCCCTTCGCCCCATGGATCAATGAGTCCATGGCCAGCGATTGCACCAGGGGTGGCAGTCGACGCTGGCGCCCGCCCCAGCTTCAACGGCGACCACGGATGCGTTGCAAGCAATCGACCGCCCAATGCCACTGTCAGCACTGCGACGATCACGAGCAGTGTGCCGCGGCCAGCTTTCCTCTCTCCTTCGGCGGGGTGGGGTGGGGGTTCGCTTTGTTGACCTGGCGGAGTCTGCTGCCCGTTTTCTGTCCGCTTGGATTTTTCGGGCGTGTAGCACAAGCCGAAAGCGGCCCCCGCGATCACACTCAACCCCAGGAAGGCTAGCGCCGGCACGATAAGGGCAATTAACCCGTATCCATAGTCCTGTGACGAGTTCATGATCCAATCCAAGATCAAAACAATCACCACTCCTGAGACGACGAATCCCACGGACGCTCCAAGTAACGTCCACACTAATCTTCCTATTACCTTCCATACCAACATGGGCCTCTCCTTTAAACGGTGCGACTTCCCTCTTTTTTTGTGTCCTGTCTACGGATGGGCTCCTTACCTGCCGGCCGCAAGTTCCTCCCACACATAGTCCGGCAACGCGTCGATGCACTCGACAAGCTCGGCGCCAGATCGCATGCGTGCCTCGAGTGCTTGCCGAATATGGAGGTGTTGGTCGAATGCGAAGCCGTATTGGTAGCTGAGTTCGCAATACCTGAGGCGACACTGGGGCGCTGTGAGACCCCATCGGGCAACCTGCCGGTATCGCGGTATGAAATTCTCGAACCGCGTGACGTAGAACCCGCTGCCGTCGACGAATCCGCGTTGGATCAGGCTGGACAGCATCTGGTCCGGCTCGCTGTGCGCGCTCAGGTAGTCCACCTGTCGCTGGTTGAGCCTGATATCTACCGGGGTCTTCAGCATGTCTGCATACCGGGCGCCGCCCCCGGTGCATTGCCAATGCCGCGAATGTCCGCGGTACCTCCATTGATAAATCGGGGCAATCAGCTGCTCCGAGACTTCGGTACCGAAGAGTTCGATACAGACGGCAATATTGCGAGGATCGAAGTAGCGCACCAGTGACGTGAGTCCTTCGCTCAGGTCTGCCAGCAGGAACTGCTGAAAGTGGGTGGCGAGCGCGTCGATACTGGCATCGCTGAAGATCAGCGAGATGCAGGGCATCTTCTGATCCAGCTCATCCAGCCGATTCATCCACTCCGGTGGATCGTCATCGATGCGCGCCAGGAACAGCGAGGCATCTTCGGCGCGTTCCTCCGGCATCCCTTCATAGACATTCCGATACGCCGGCGCTTGTGCAATCAGTGGAGCAATTTCGGCAGGAAACTGTGCCCCGTCGGCCAGCACATAGATCGGCATTCTTGTCGTGACAGGAAAATTCGCTTTCATATTCATGAGATCGGCTTTTGCGCGAACGGATTCGACATGCCGGGCATTGAATCGGCACGGTTCGATGCGGTGCATGTGAGCTGGATTTGCCAGCGCGGGCAGTGCGGACTCAGGCTATTTGAAACGGGATAGACAGGCAATTTGCATGGCGGCCTGACTGTTGTGTGACTGCCAAAACGATAGCGATTGGTTTTCCCATTTCTGGATCGAACCGAATCGTTCCATTGGCATGGAAGATAGTTGAATCTTTAATTTGAAGAAAAATTACGTAGAAAATCCGAATCGCTATCAGAAAAATAGGGCGTTCTATCTAAGATCCTAATCTCACCTATCTGGTAAATAGGAATTCACTCAAAGTGAAATTAAATTTACTTAATTCAGAATTTAGATGGGAAATATGCCGTGACGAATGTCAGGCTGCAGAAGGAGAAGCATCCGTTGCAGCGCGCCACCCATTGCAGGCGGCGCCCCACACGGTTGAAACAGGTCCGCTACGGCGTGTAGCGGACCTCAAGGCAATGTGGATAAATCAGCGCATCGGATGAATGTGTGGCCTTACGCCAACGCATTCGCCAAAAACACCAACGCGCGTCCATGCGCCAGTGCAGCCGCGCGCTGGTTGTACGAACCACGCGCCCAGCAGTTGAAGCCGTGGTCGGCTTGCTCGTAGACGAAGATCTCGGTGCCGCGCTTGCCGGCGACGGCCTGGCGCACCTTCTCGACGTCCTCTTGCGGGATGTGGGAGTCGATGGCGCCGTAGTGGAATTGCACGGGCACGTTGAGCGCGGTGGCTTCGTGCAGATGGTTGTGGATGCCGCCGCCGTAGTACGGCACGGCGGCGTCCACCAGGCCGCGTGCGGCGGAGAGGAACGATGTGAGTCCGCCAAAGCAGAAACCTACGGCCGCCACCTTGCCGCCCTGGCCGATCTCGTTGCGCAGGGCGCTGACCGTGGCGGCGATATCGCCAAGGGTGTCTTCAAGGTTGACGGCCTTGTACAACGTCATGGCCTTTTCCCAGTCTGGTCCGGTGTAGCCCAGTTCCACGTGCGGTTGGGAGCGCCAGAACACGTCGGGGGCGAGCACCACGTAGCCGTCGGCGGCGTACTGGTCGGCCACGGAGCGGATATGTTCGTTCACGCCGAAGATTTCCTGCACGAGCACGATGCCGGGGCCGCCGGGTTGCTTGCCGGCCGGGGGCAGGCTCAGGTACGCGTCGAAGCTGCCAGCGGGGGTGTCGATCTTGATCCAGCGGCTGTTGGGATTGTTGGGCGTGGTGGTCATGGTTCCGCAGACTCCGGGAAGGGAATGGAAGCGCAAGTGTGCCACTGCGGCGGCGATCGTGCAGGGTCAGCGCGAAAGCCGTCGCACAAAAAAATATGCCGGCTCCGCGGGGCGGTAGCCGGCATGGCGGCCGCCCGGAGGCGGCTCAGTACAGCTTGATCAGTACAGCTTGATCGCTACGTTCCGTGCCGAGGCTTACCAGCGCATCTGCACGTTCTTGTCTCCGGTGGCAACCGTCGTACGCTTCGACGTGCCCTCGTAGGTGGCTACTACCTGATACGACGCATGCGGGCCCCGGATCAGGCAGCGCGGGCCGGTCGAGGTGAACTCCGCCACCTGCTTGCCGTTGCGCATCAGCTTCACGTTGACGTCCGAGAGGAACTCGCCGCGTCCGCCCTGCGTGAACAGCAGGCCCATGTCGTAGTGACGCGCCTCGGCGCGCATCTCGGCCTGTTCGTCTGCAGCCACGCCGCCACAGACGTAGGTGAACGGTCCGGCCGTCGATGTTGTCATGTCCGCCTGCGCGGGCATCGACAGACCTAGTGCCACCGCAGCCGCGCCAGCGGCGCACCACAGGCGCCTACGGATTGCTGGATTTTCGGTTTGCATCGCTTCCTCCTGCCTCGGGTTGGCGGGATGGCGCGACACAGGCCATGCGGCAGGTGCATGGCCGGGCAACAACCAACAACTTGTCGCGCGGCATCCGCAGATACGTTACCCGTAGTAGATACCGCGGTGCAGCAGGTCGTCTGTCAGCGTTTGACTGATCTTCCTGCGGGAAGACGTCGGGGCATGCGCGAATTAGCGGGGTGTTCGGACCGCAATCGTCCGGCCACGCCGCGTATGAGAGGCGCTGCTCACTTGGCGCCCCTATGGTGTTCCCGGATTGGCCCGCTTCAATACGCCGAGGACTTGCCGTAACGCGTGCGCCAGTTGTCCGAGTACGCCTTCACCACCGCGCTGTCGCCGCGAATCAGCATGCCGTTCTCGGCATTGCGCTCCTCGGCGGATTTTGTGAAGTTGAACGATCCGGTGAACACGGCCTGCTCGTCGAACACCATCACCTTGTTATGGGCGATGGCCGGCTTGGTATCGATAACGACGGCGATGCCCGCGTTCTTGAGGAAGGTGGCGCTTGTGTAACGTTCGGACGACTGGCTCTTGTCAACAATGACACGAACGTCCACGCCACGCTGGTGGGCTTCCACCACGGCCTTGGCAATCTCCTTGTTGGTGAAGGAGTACGCCTGAATCAGCAACTGGCGGCGCGTGCGATGAATGGCATCGACGATCATGTCCTGGCAACTCGGGCCGTCAGGCACGAAGCACAGTGTGTACGTGCTGCCTGCAGCGAACTGGCTGGTCTGCGGGCGCGGCTCGGTCAACGTGCGGGTCAGGTGCTCCAGCGTGGAGACGGTGCGGGCCTGGGCGGTGCCCGCTGCGGATGCGATGGCGAGCAGGCCGGCCATAGCAAGCCGCCTGTATCGAGGCAAGGAAAGAAACATCGGGTAACAGGATGAGGGAGGGGAGGGACAGGCAATCGAGGGCACGCAGCGTAACAGGCACCAACCCCGGTCCGCAACAGAAAGTCGGGAACTGCATGCATGCCTTGGGACTCGATCCAGCAGGTGCCTATGATGAAGGCATGCCGTGCGACGCTTTCCTGTGGAGCGTCGTGTCCGAACCTCGTTATCCAATACTGCTGGAGACCCGATATGACCAACCACACCTACAAGCTGGTCGAGATCGTCGGCACGTCGCCCGATGGCAACGATGCCGCGATTCGCAATGCGCTGGCCAAGGCCGGCGAGACCATCAAGCACATCGACTGGTTCGAGGTGCTGGAAATGCGCGGCCATGTTACCGATGGCAAGATCGCGCATTTCCAGGTCACGCTCAAGATAGGCTTCCGCGTGAACTGACCCGCCGCATCGGCGTTCAATCGAACTGGTACGACCAGAGCAGGTTGATACGCGGCGAACGGTGGCTGGCGTTCGTGGGCTTGTCGCCCACGGGCTGCGCCACCGAGATATCCATCGTGTAGTAGCGGCGGTCCGAGAAGCGCAGGCCGATGCCAACCGATTGCAGGCTGCGGTGCGACAGCGAAACACTGTTGGAGTACACACGCGCGATGTCAGTCACGATGAACGGCTGCAGCGTTTTCAGATACGTGAAGTCCACCGTGAACAGGCGGTTGATCTCGAATGACGCGCCCCAGCCCTTGTCGCCCGCCACTTCGCCAGCCGGATAGCCGAGCCCGAAGAAGCGGCCGCCGAAGCTGATCTGCTCGCTCGATGCCAGGCGGTTGCCGCTGTACTGGCCGGCTGCGGAGACCGACATGCCAAAGCCGAAAGGCAGGTCGCTGGCCTGCGACACCGCCAGGCGCGTGCGCCAGAAGCTGAGGTCATTGTTGTTGTTCTCCCGATCCGCGCCGAGCGCGTCGAAGCCCTTGTAGACGCCGAACGTGGCGTTGCGCGTCACGCCGACACCGCGCTGCAGGTACGACACTTCGGCCGTGGCCACGCGCACGCTGGTAGACAACTCAACCTGACGCCCCGCGCCGGGCTGCACCGCCTGCGTGTAGCGCTCGAACTGGTTATTGGCATAGAAGCCGCCCGCGAGTGTCAGCACGTGCCGGTTGTTGAGGATGACCGGATAGCTCAGCGTGCCGCCCAGCCGTTTGGAGTCGTTCACGTAGCGCGATTCGAACCCGATCGGCGCCAGCGAGCTGTTCTGCGGGACACCGCGATAGTGCGAAGCCGTGACCTTGGCGAGCATGCCCTCGGTGCCCAGCGGCTGTGCGTAGGTGGCGGCGTAGTACTCCTCGTTGTCGCGGCCCTTGGGGAACAGCGTGGAGACCGAGAGTTGCTCGCCCAGCGGCGTGAGGCTGTTCGTCGTGGCCGTGGCGATGGCGCGCACGCCGGGCGACATCCACTCCACGCCGGTGCCGAACGTGAACGGCTTGCGCTTGACCTCCAGAATCATGTCGCACGCGCCGTCGGTGGTGGTGGGCGGCTGCACCGTGGCATTGACCTGCATGCCGGGCTGCTGCGCGAGCACGTTGACGTAGTGCTCGAAGCTCTCCTGGCGCAGGGGCCGGTCCTTCTTCAGTTGCTCTGCGATCTTGCGCAGGCGTCCTTCGGCCGGGCCGGGTTTGCCGCGCACCGTGATGTTGGCGACATAGCCTTCCACCACGGTCACCAGCACGTTGCCGTTCTCGAAGCTCTGCGCTGGCACGAATGCGAACGAGAGGGGATAGCCGGCGTCCTTGTACATCTGCGTGACGGCCTCTGCGGCCTGCAGCAGTTCGGCGACCGTGATCTCGCGATTGGCGAGCGGTGCGAACTGCGCGGCGATCTTTTCAAAGGGCAGCGTCTTCGAGCCTTCGATCTGGAAGTGTTTGGGTGTGAGTCGCGCGGCCAGCAGATTCTGCAGCGCCGAATCGGGCCGCTCTACCTGGACGGTGACATTGCTCTGGGCCGGCTTGCTGGGTGCAATGCTCGGCAGGGTCTGTGTGGGATCGCCCTGTACGGGGCCCCGTTCCGCGTGAGACAGGCCGCTTTGGATGACGCCGACGCCGATCAACAGCGCAGCAACGCGAGTGCGTGGTCGCATGGTCTTACCCCTCGGATGAAAACTGCTTTGCGGCTATGGCGTTGCGTGCCACGGGCAGTGGGGATGCCGCTTCCCCACCGCCCACCTCGTGGCCGTCACGCCTGATATGGATGAGCGCTCTCCGGCGCCCGGTGCCGAGTGCCTAGCGCTTGCCGCCCAGTGCGCCGGTCAGGCCGCCGACGAGTCCGCCGACCAGGCCCGTAACAGGCGCCAGCGGATTCGCCGGCTTGGTGCCACCCGTGCTGCCACCGGTGCCAGTGCTGGGGGCCGGTGCGTTGCCGCTGGAGAGTGCGCCGACGAGGCCGGTGACCGGAGCCAGCGGGCTGGCGCTGCTGCCCGAACCGCTGGTTGCGCCCCCGACCGCGCTGGTCAGTCCGCTGGTGATGCCGCTGACGAGTCCGGTCACGGGGGCGAGCGGGCTGGCGCTGCCGCCCGTGGCGCTGGTCAGTCCGCTGGTGATGCCGCTGACAAGGCCGGTCACCGGAGCAAGCGGGCTTGCACCGCTGCCTCCGGAACTACCCAGTCCGCCGAGTCCGCCAGTCAGTCCGCCAATCAGGCCCGTGACAGGTGCCAGCGGGCTACCGGCGCTACCGCCTGCGGGGCCGTTCAAGACACCGCCCACCGAAGCCACCGTAGTGCCGGCGCCCGTGACGATGCCGCCGACACCGGAGACCACGGGAGTGTTGGTGTTAGTCAGTTGCGTACCGGCCGTGGCCAGCGCGCCGCCTACCGTCGCCAGCAGGTTGTTGATGGGTTGGCCCAGGCCGGTTGCCGCGCCCAGGGTCTGCGTGCCGTTGGTCAGCGTGGAAGTCAGCGGCACGATGGCCTTGCTCACGCTGCTGGTCAGTTGTTCGACCGGCCCCGTGGAGAGTGCGGTGCCAAGCTTGTCGCCGACGTTGCCGACCACGCCGCCCACTTGCGAGACCACGCCACCGAGCGGAGTGGTCAGCGCACCGAGCGGTGCCAGCGGACCGCTACCCAGACCCGCCACCGCGCTGCCGGCATTCGTCACGGCGTTGCCAACCTGGCTGACCACGCCGCCCGTGCTGGCCACCGTCGTGCCGAGCGGGTTGGTAGCGTTGGGCATGTTGCCAAGCCCGCTCTGCAAGCCCGTGCCAAGCGTGGTGACGGCATCGCCCAGCGAGCCCACCACACCGGCCAGCCCGTCCTTGGTCTGCGTGGAGACCACCGGAACGTCAGCGTTCTTGATGGCATCGCCCACACCGCTCACGGTGTTGCCTACGCCGTTGACAATGCCGCCCGCGTTGTTGACCACCGTGCTGGTGGGCGTGAGCGGCTTCGGCGTGGTGCCGCCGCCATTGTCTCCACCACCGTCACCATTTCCGCCGCCACCACCACCGCCGCCACCACCACCGCCGATGCCGGCGTTGTCAGTGCCACCCGTGCCGCCCGTCGTGGCCGTGTTGTTCGAGCCGCCCGAACCACCGGCACCGCTCGTACCCATCGACGTGGAACCGCTGCCGCTGGCGCAACCGCCCAGTGCCAGCAGTGACCCCAGCAGGGTCGCCACGAGAATCTGCTTGCCGAACTGTTGTTGTGATTGACGCATGACCGTTGTCCTTTTTCCTTTGGTTTTCCCGACCGAGATTCACGGTCACGCGTCCATTTGAATTCTTGCTGAGTGCGTTGGCGTGCCGTGTTCGTTTCGATAAGCGCAAGCGGTATGCCAATGGTCCGAAAGGATTACCCCGGCACCATACGAAGGAAGGGGAGGTGTGGCGGAAACGTCCATCCGACGCGGCTTTCCGGGCGATGGGTCAAACGCGCGCATGAAGCAGGCGGCGCGGCGCCACACCGCGCCAGGCGTTACGCGTTACGTAACGTGGCCGTGACGAACGGGAACGGCAACGCTGCTACGCGGCCCCTTTCGCGTGCGGCGCAAGGGTTGAGGCATGGTGGGGATGACTAGCGGATGAGGATGAAAAGCGCATGAGGTCCGGCGTTACGTCCGGGGCGTCACGTTACGTAGCACGTAACACCGCGCGCCATCGGTCTGGTACCGCCTGGCCGCCTCGCATGCAATGCATGCCATCGCCCGCAGACCCGCGCCGCGCAAGCCTCTGCGGACCATTGACGCACGGTGCCGACCCGCCGTATCGAACATGCGATTGAGGCTGGCACACCGATTGCGCTACCGGTATCGCAACGCCCTTCCGGCAGGACGGCGCGGGCCACAGGACACGCAGACAGCCAACACTCACAAAGAACATTGAAGGAGAACAGGTCATGAAGTCGACGATGCAAACGCGCGGTCTCAAGATGACGACACTTGCCTGTGCGGCAGTGGTAGTGCTGCTGGCTGGCTGCGCCTCCGGCGGCTCCAGCGGCGGTGCGGCAACGCCCACCACGCCATCCACGCCGACCAATCCCGGCACGAACAATCCGCAACCGACGGCCGAGAACACTTCCACCGGCAAGGTCGTGGAAGGTGCAGGCAATACGGTCGTGGCAACGGGCAACGCCGTGAGCCAGATCGGCCAGCAGATCAAGGACACCAATGTGCCGCTGCTGCCGGCTGGTGCGAAGAACGCCACGGGCGACGTGGTGATCAACGCGGGCAATACGGTCGCCACGCTCGGTGAAGGCGTGCGCGATGGCCTGGGCAAGATGGGCGCTGTCGAGAATCCGCTGGGTGTGACCGTTGCCAACACCGGCAACGTGGTATCGAAGGCCGGCGTGACCGTGGTCAGCGCGGGCGATCTGGTGAAGGCCATCGGCAGCGATCAGCTCGCGCCGCTGGCTGCGGTGACGAACCCCGTGGGCGGCCTCGTGCAGCAAGTGGGTGGTGTGGTGATGACGGGTGGCGACAAGCTCGGCCAGGCGCTGTCCACCGGTCCCGTCGCGCAACTGACCGGCGGCGTCAGCAAGGCCATCGTCCCGTTGACGACGCAAGTGACCAGCACCACGCAGACGCTGGGCGCCGCAACGGGCCTGGGCTCACCGGTGAACAACCTCCTGACGCAACTCGGCAATACGTTGGCCACCGGTGGCGACCTGATTGCCGGCAAGAACTTCCCGATCGTCTCGCCGCTGGGTGGTGTCGTGAACGAAGCCGGCAAGACCGTCGCGGTGACCGGCGTGCTGCTGCATGGCAACGGCACCGTCGGCGGCAATCCGCTTGGCGGCCTGCTCAATACCCTGCCGCTCGGTGGTGCATCGAATGGATCGGGTCCGCTGGCACCTGTGACCGGTTTGCTCGGCAATCTGACGGGCGCGTTGGGTGGAGTGGGTGGTGCCGCATCGGGCAATGGCGCGAGTCCGCTCGCACCGGTGACGGGTCTGCTCGGCACGGTGACCGGCACGATCACCACGACCACCACCACGACGACTACGAGTGCGACGGGTGCGGCATCGGGCAACAACGCCAGCAATCCGCTCGCGCCGTTGACGGGTCTACTCGGCGGACTGACGCGCCACTGATACACGCTGGGCCCTGGATGACCGGGGACTTTCCCTGTCATCCAATTCGATTACTTTACGGTGCGTTGTCGTCCTTACCCCGCGCGGCGCATCCTTTTATTTCGTGCCGTGCGGTGAGTCTGTGCCAGCAGGTGCAGGCCTCCGCACGGCATACCGCTTTTATTGCGCGCTCTTTAACAATTAGCTTCCACTCAACCGAAGAGTGGAGGGCGTCCTGCATTGTTTCAAACGTCTGTCCGCCGTTAAGCTGATTCAACCATGCCTCGTTTGGGGGGTATGGATGAAACAAGCCATGTCTTATAAATTGTTCACCAGCAGCAAAAACAACATAAGCGCCACAAATAGCAATTAGATGGCAATCGGATTGGGGTCAGAAAGCACTGCTGGAATCCACTCAGGGGTAACTCACTTTTCGGGAGTGAACATCATGAAGCATCTGGCGCGCATCCACACCAACAAGCTCACCAAACGCACCCAGCGCGGTGCCACGGCTATCGAGTATGGCCTCATCGTCGGACTCATCGCACTCGGGGTAGTCACCGGTGCGACGAGCCTCGGCACGAATCTCGGCACGGGTTTCGACACACTCGCGACCAAGGTTTCAGGTTTGTTCGCCGCGAAGCCGTAGCAGGCGTCCCCAGGTACACCATTCGCTGACACACGGGTTGCAGTACCGTCCGCGGCTTCCGCTCGCGGCGGTGGCTGCTCGCGCCGTGCGTCCACACTGATCTCTACCGGCTGGCAACGGCACGCGGGGGCGGTTGCCGGACGGAAGAGTCTTGCAGCAAGGCAACTGAAGAAGTGGTAGCTCGGCACTGGCCGCAGGCAATCACGGACGGCCAGGCAAGGACAGTAAGAGTGGTTCCAAGTCGCGAAGCGTAGTGCGAGTACGCCCAATGGGCACACCGTCCCCGGGGCCGGCCATGCCGGCCCCGGCGGAACGGTGCCGGGTCGCCATCGGGTTGGCGCATCGAACATGTCTGGGTGAAGCATGGCATCACGGGGAAACGCGCATCGTCATCGCGACGACGGTGCCGTAGCGCTTGAGTTCGCATTGGTGTTTCCGCTCCTGCTGGCAGTGGTCCTGGGCATCGTCTATTACGGCGTGATCCTGGCCATGCAGCAGGTGCTTACGCTCGCCGCCGAGGAAGGTGCGCGGGCTGCCTTGCGTTATCCCCTCACAACGAACAACGGCACGCTGGCCGATACCGTGGCCCTGCGTGTTTCTGCCGCGGAACAGACGGCGCGCGGCACGCTGCCTGCCACCGTAGAGTCCAACCTGACCAAGGGTGCCGTGGCCCAGGCCGTGGCCTGCACCGCGCCCGCCGGGCAGCAATGTGTGCAGGTCACGCTGAACCTGCCGACCAATTCGCTGCTGCCGGTGATGCCATTCGTTCCCGTGCCTGCCTCGCTGACCGGGCAGGCCATCGTCCAGCTTTCTCCCGATACGTGAATTCATGGAGCCGCCTCGTTCGACGCGCACCGCGTTGCCTTCCAACACTTCGTACACGAGACCGACATGAGCAGTAAACAGATACGGATACTCGCCGTCGTCCTGCTGGTGCTGGCCGGACTGCTGGCGTTGATGGCCTGGCGCGTTGCACGGCATCAGCCGCTGCCCGCTGTCAGCACGGAGCAAGCGGCCTCGCACGCGGTGGTGGTCACCACGCGCGCGGTAGAAGCGGGCAAGCCGCTGCCGGCCGATGCGCTGACCGTGATGCAGTTGCCGATGGACCCGGCAGGCGGCTATCGAGACATCTCGCGCGTGGCGGGACAGGTGCCGCTGGTCAATCTCGGCGCCCATGTGCCCGTGCTCGAAAGCCAGTTGCTGGCAGGACTGGCGCGGCAGATTCCCGAGGGCGACCGCGCGTTGGCCGTGGCGGTGGATGAAGTGGTGGGCGTGGGCCACCAGGTGCAGCCGGGCGATTTCGTGGATGTGTTCGTGATCCTGCGTCGCGACAGCCAGGAAATCACCGACAGCCAGACCCGGCTGCTGCTCTCGCACCTGCGCGTGCTGGCTTACGGCGCGGGTGCGGTGAACGAATCGGCCAAGGCGCAGGGCGAACAGATGATGGCGCGGCGTGAAGGGGCCAAGACGGCGGTGCTGTCGGTGCCGGTGGATCAGGTGGGCAAGCTCGCGATGGCGCAGCAGGCCGGCCGCTTGATCCTGGCGCTGCGCAATCCAAAGGATGAATCGGTGCCGAGCGAAGGCATGTACAGCGAGCCGCCGCCCGTGTTGCAGGCCCGCGCGGGTGTGCCGCCGCCTGCGGAGCGTGCGCCGGTGGACAGGGCCATGGCGGGCGTGAGCCTGGCGGGGCTGGTGGGCAGCGATGCATCGCGTCCCGCCGCAGCAGGCGTGCGGCAGGTATCGGCGCCGGTGCAGACGCCGATGGCACGACGCGATAACCCGGACAACCGCAGCGGCGTGGAAGTGATCCGCGCTGGCAAGCGAGACATCGAATAACGGACCACACGGCATGAGCAAACTGATCGAAGACCGTGTTGTGGCGCGCATGCGCAAGAAGACGAATGCCCTGGCATGGGCCGCGCTGATGGCGCTGGCGGCGGCCTCGGCCCTCACCATGCGTCCGGCCGACGCGCAACTTGCCACGGATGCGCCGCCGGTGGCATCCACGACCTCCATCCGCACGCTGCGCCTGATGGCCGGCGCGCAGCAGGAGATCCGGCCCGGCCAGGCGCTGGAGCGTGTGGCGGTGGGCAATCCGGCGGTGGCCGATGCGCTGCTGCTGAAGAACAAGGGCGGCGTGCCGACGGTGCTTGTGGTGGCGAAGAAGCCGGGCACCACGGACCTGATGCTCTGGACCCGCAACGGACCGCCCGTGAGCTACACGGTACAGGTGGATGCCGTGGCGCAGGATGCGGGCGGCGCAAAGATCGAGACGTCCGCTGCCGGTGCCACGATCAGCGGCGAGTCGCCAAACTCCGCGGCTGCCGCGCGTGCGCAGATGGCAGCGCGTGCGGCGGTGGCCGGCGCCGATGGCAAGGGCGGCGTGGTTGTGGATCGGTCCATCGTGCCGGTATCGGGCACGGTGCAGGTCGATGTGAAAGTCGTGGAGATCAGCCGCACCGTGCTGAAGGAGGTGGGACTGAACTTCCTGCGCAGCAAGAACGGTTTCGCGTTCGGCTCGTTCAGCCCGTCGTCGCTGACCAAGGCGGACAACATCACGATGCCGAATCCGGTGATCGAGACCGTGTCGCCCATCAGCAGCGCGTTCAACCTCGTCGCGGCGTCGGCATCGAAAGGCATTTTCGCGAACCTGAGCCTGCTGGAGTCCAACGGTCTGGTGCGCGTGCTGGCGGAGCCGAGTCTTGTTGCGCTGTCGGGCCAGAGTGCGAGTTTCCTCGCCGGTGGCGAAATCCCGATTCCCGTGCCGCAGGCGCTGGGCACGACGACGATCCAGTTCAAGCCGTTTGGTATCGGTTTGACGGTGTCGCCCACGGTGTTGTCCAGCGATCGCATCGCGTTGAAGGTGGCGCCCGAGGCAAGCGATCTCGATCCGTCGCGCGGCATCTCGATCAATGGCGCATCGGTGCCGGCCATCGTCACGCGGCGCGCTGACACGATGATCGAACTGGGCGATGGAGAGAGCTTTGTGATCGGCGGGCTGGTCAGCCGCAACACGGTGAGCAACGTGAGCAAGGTGCCGTTCCTGGGAGACCTGCCCGTGCTGGGTGCGTTCTTCAAGAACCTGAATTTCCACCAGGAGGACCGCGAACTGATGATCGTGGTGACGCCGCATCTGGTGAAGCCGCTGGCCCGCGATTCGCAGGCGGCGGCCAACGTGGCCAACGACGGCCGCACGACGTCGAGCCCCAACGTCTGGGGCCGCTTCGTGATGGGCGAGTACGTAGACCGGACACTGCCGGGATTCTCCCGGTAACCGTCAACTGCATGGCTGATGGAGCGAGACAGGCGGATGGATGACTTTCTGCTGAACACCACGCACGAGGAAGTGCGCCACTGGCTGGGCCACGCGCTCCAGGGTGCTGGCAGGCTCGTCGCCGAGGATGGCGCACAGGAGGCGTTCATCGACCAGATCGGCGCGCTGCGCCCGGGGCTGGTCTTCCTCGACTTCACGGCGGCACACGCGAGCGCGTCGGCGCGGCTGGCCGAACAGGTAGTGCGGCTGTTTCCGCAACTGCCGATGGTGGCGGTGGGCCATGCGGCCGAATCCGAGACCATGCTCACGGCGATGCGCGCCGGCGTGCGCGATTTCATCGACCTGCGCGGCGCACCCGCACAGGCCACGGCCGCCGTGAAGCGGCTGGTGGTGCCGCGCGCCCAGGTGCGTGCCGTGACGCACAAGGATCGGCACGGCAAGGTAGTGGCGCTGCTCGGCGCACGGCCCGGTGTGGGCGTGACGAGTCTCGCGGTCAACCTTGCCGCGGCGGTGCGGCAGCGGCAGGACGCAGAAGTGCTGCTGCTCGATCTTGGACTGCCCGCACGCGATGGCGCGCTGTACCTCAACATCGCGCCGGAATTCCATTTCGTGGAGGCCGTGCGCAATGTGCGCCGCTTCGATCATGTGTTCGTGCAGACGGCGCTCGCGCGCCACGCCAACGGCGTGTCCGTGCTGCCGCTGCCGGCCACGCTGGCCGAACTGCGCGACATCTCGTACTCCGAAGCCCTCACGCTGTTCGACCGCCTGCGCGCGTTCTTCGATCTTCAGGTGATCGACCTCGGCGGCTTCACCAATGCGGAGTTCATGGCACAGATCGTCAAGGCGGCCGATGCCGTGGTGCTGGTGGCCGAGCAGAGCGTGGGCGCGATCGTGTCCGCAGCCGAAGTCGTGCAGGAGTTGCACAAGCGCGAAGTGGAGCGGCAGGACATGCATCTGCTGGTCTCGCGTTTCGATCCCGAGTTGGGCGTGGAGGCGCAGCAGATCGCCGAGCGCATCGGTGTGTCGAGCGTTGGGACGCTGCCCGACCGGCGCGCGGCGCTGCTGCAGGCCGCCAATCGTGGCGTGGTGCTGGCCGACGAGGCACCCGCCGATCCCTACGTGCGCGCCCTGGGCGCGTTGATGGAGCGGCTGGGATACCACGCCGGACAACTGTCCGAGCGCGGCATCCTGGCACGGATCAAGGACAAACTGCCCGATGCGCTGCGTGTGGCGCGCACTGCCCGGGCCGGGAACTGACATGACCGACGCGATTGAATTCTCGGACAACACCGCCGCTCCGTTTCCTGTTTCGCAGGAGTTCCACAAGATCAAGGAGGCCGCGCACGAGCACCTGCTCACCCGCATCGAGGAACTGGGCGCGGAGTTCGGGCGATGGTCGCGCGCGGCCATCCAGCGCTTTGTCGATCTGGAGCTGGAGAGCTTCACGCGCTTGCGCCGCATCCCGATCAACGAGGCGGAACTGAAGCAGATCTCCGAGGCCCTGACCAAGGAGCTGGCGGGCTTCGGTCCCATCGAGGATCTGCTGCACGATCCCGCCGTGGAAGACATCCTCGTCAACGGCCATCACGACGTGTACGTGTCGCGCCATGGCGTGCTGGAGCGCATACCGGTGCGCTTCGCGGACAACGGCCACTTGCTGCGCATCGTGCGTCGCATCCTGGCGCCGATTGGCCGCCGGCTGGACGAGTCGAACCCGATGGTCGATGCGCGTCTGCCCGACGGGGGCCGCATCAACGTGATCATTCCGCCGCTGGCATTGGCCGGCCCCGTGGTCTCGATTCGCAAGTTCCGCAAGGACCCGCTCACGCCCGCAGACCTGCAGGGGCTTGGCACGATGAGCCCGGAGATCACCGAACTGCTCGAAGCCGCCGTGCGGGCGCGCTGCAACATCCTGGTGAGCGGCGGCACAAGTTCGGGCAAGACCTCGCTGCTCAACGCGCTGGCCACGTTCATCCCCGTCACCGAGCGCGTGATCACGATCGAGGACACGGCCGAGTTGGCACTGAACCATCCGCACGTGGTGCGGCTGGAGAGCCGGCCCGGCGGCTTCGAGGGCACGGGCACGGTGACGATTCGCGACCTGCTGCGCAACAGCCTGCGGATGCGGCCGGACCGCATCATCGTGGGCGAAGTGCGCGGCGGCGAGGTGCTGGAGATGCTGCAGGCGATGAGCACGGGGCACGATGGCTCGATGGGCACCATCCACGCGAGCAGTCCGCGCGAATGCCTGTACCGGCTGGAGATGCTGGCGGGCTTTGCAGGCTTCCAGGGCAGCGAGGTGAGCCTGCGCCGCCAGATCGCCAACGCGGTGGATTTCATCGTGCAGATCGGGCGGCTGTCGAGTGGCCGGCGTCGCATCGTGTCGATCACCGAGGTCACAGGGCTGGGGGACAACATCATCTCCACGCAGGAGCTGTATCGGCACGAGCCCGTGCAGAACCCGGACGGCACCGAGACCGATCGCTGGCAGGCGCTCGGCATCCTGCCGCATTCGCCCAAGCTGGCGCGCTTGCGCCCGGCCGGCTTCGCGCTGGATGACCGCTTTGATCTCTAGCGCCAGCCTCCTCATCGCCGCGTGTGCCCTGGTGCTGCTGGGGCTGGGCCTGCTGATGCTGGCCACGGCGCGCGCGCGCGGCCACGCCGAACACGCGCGTGCGCACCTGACGGCGCAGACCGAGCAGGTCCGTGCGCGCTACGCCGTGGCGTCGGAGCCGGCACAGCCGGGCACGACGCGCGACCTGCGCCGCCGCTGGACGGAACTGCTGCGCCGCGCCGACCTGACACCGGCACGTGGCACCTACCTGCGCTGGGGCGCGCCGCCGCTGATACTGGTGCTGATCGGCGCGCTGGCGGGTGGCCTGATCGGCGCGGTGTCGATGTTGCTGACCGGCGGGGCGCTGCTCGTGTTCGTGCTGTCGATGCGCATTCGCCGCATCAAGGACAAGATGCTGCGCCAGTTGCCCGGCTTTCTCGATGGCGTGGTGCGGTTGATGACCATCGGCAGCAGTGTGCCGGCAGCGTTCCAGAACTCCGTAGCCAATACCGAGCCGCCTTTGCGCCAGTGTCTGGTGCAGGCCATCCATCTGCAGCGTGCGGGCAAGGAACTCGATCAGGCGGTGCTGCACGTAGGACGCGCGTACCGGCTCGACGAACTGGTCATTGTGTCGTCCGTGCTGCGGCTGTCGCAACGCTATGGCGGACGGGCCGACGTGGTCATGGAGCGCACGGCCACATTCATGCGCGACCGGGAGGAAGCGCAGCGTGAACTGCTGGCGTTGTCGGCAGAGACGCGCCTCTCGGCATGGGTGCTGGGGCTGTTGCCGCTGGTGGTGGCGGGCGGGTTGTTCGTGATGAATGCGGGCTACATCATGCTGATGTGGCGCGATCCGTCGGGCCGTTCGATGCTGATCGGCGCGGGCATGCTGGAGATCATCGGCGTGCTGCTGCTGTACCGGCTGGCAAAGTCGATCTAGGGGCGCGCGATGCAGATCGAACTCTCGCTCCTGGTGTCTGCCAGCCTGTTCGTCGCAGCCGGTGCGCTCGCGCTGCTGGCGTGGCCGCTGATGCAGCAGTGGCGGCAGCGGCGGACGGCCACGCGCACGATCGATGCCGCACTGCAAAGGCAGGCAGCGCACGTAGCGCAGGTTGCGCAGGCTGCGGCCGGCGCAGCGCCGGCAGTCACGATGCCTTCATCGCCTGCCACGACCTCGGCAGCGCAGACGCCGCAGATGTCTGCCCGCGCCGCGTCGGCGGCTGCGGCCATTGCAAAGGGCGCCACGCCTGGTGCTCCCGCCTCGCTCGGCACGAAGATCGGTGCCGAATTCGGCGAGCGCTTCAACCAGCGCTGGCTGGAGTCGCGGCTCGGGCGCGCGGTGGTCACGCAGGAAGAGCAGTTGCTGCTGGAGCAGAGCGGCTTCTACGGCGTGCAGCCGCGTGCGGTGTTCGGGGGCATTCGCGTGCTGGTGCCCACTGTGCTGGCCGTGTGCGTATTTGCGTGGCGGATCGACAAGGGACTGATGCCGGCTTTGGTGTCGGCGTTCGTTGCGTTCGCATTGCTGTTCCTGCTCCCCAAGTTCATCCTGCGGCGCCGCGTGCGCAACCGCGTGGCACAGGTGGCGGAAGAACTGCCGGTGCTGATCGACATGCTGCGGTTGCTGCAGGGCGTGGGATTGTCGATCGACCAGAGCCTGCAGATCATCGTGGTGGAGTTCGGCACGATGCTGCGCGTGCTGGGTCCGGAATTGCAACGCGCCAACCAGCAGTTTGCATCGGGCCGCTCGCGGGAGCAGACGTTGATGCGGATTGGCAAGCTGTTCGATGACGAGGACCTCAAGAGCCTGATCACGCTGTTGACGCAGGTGGATCGCCACGGCGGCGCGGTGCAGGAGCCGCTGAGGCAGTTTGGCGAGCGACTGCAAGTGGCACGCAAGGCGCGCCTGAAGGACAAGATCGGCCGGCTCACCGTCAAGATGACCGGCGTGATGGTGGTCAGCCTGCTGCCGGTGCTGCTGATCCTGACAGCGGGCCCCGGTTTCCTGGGCGTGATACGCATGCTTTCGCGCATGAACGGAGGACATTGATGACGCAACAGATCACGGCGCCGTGGTTGTTGGCTGCGCTGGCCGCATTGATGGCCACGCTCGTGCTGGGCGGCTGTGCCACGCCACCCGGCAGTGCCGACGCACTGGCACGCCAGACCGAGGCGCAGATCGAACTTGCGCGCCTGCAGGAGAAGGAGGCACGCGCCGAGTACAACGACCAGGGCGTGTACCTGGGATTGATCGGCCGCATGCAGCAGGAGGGGATGTATTACGCGTCGCTGGCCCACGTCGACGCGTTTCAGAAGAAGTTCGGCAGCAACACCGCGCTGCAGGTCCTGCGCGCCGATGCGTTACGCGAGACGGGTCAGGATGACGCGGCGCTGCAGGCTTATCGCGACCTGCTGAACACGGATCGCGCCGCGCGTGCACGCCATGGCATGGGTCTGGTGCTGGGCCGGCAGGGCGATTTCATGCGCGCCGCCGTGGAGTTGCGGCAGGCCGCCGCGCTCGATCCCGTCAATGCACAGGTTGCCAACGATCTCGGATACGCGTTGATGCGCGGCGGCGCCCTGCAGGAGGCGCGCGTGCCGGTGATGCAGGCGCTGGAACTCGATGCCAACAATCCGCGCGCCATCAGCAATGCGGTGGTGTGGATGCTGGCCACGGGCAAGCGCTCGGAAGCCAACGCGATGATGCAGCGCGCGGCAATGCCGGAGCCGACGCGCGCCGCCGTGCGCAAGGAAGCGGATCGCGTGGCAAAGGCCGCGCAACAGCGCGAGAAAGCCGCGCCGCGCGGCACCGCCAGCGCGGTAGTGAATTCACATGCCACGCAAGCCGTGGCGCTCAACGCAGGAGCCCGGCCATGAGGCATGTATCGATTCTCGCGAAACTTGCGGTAACCGTGGCGATGGCCGCCGCATCGCTGGCAGCAGGCGCACAGACCACACAAGCGCCACAGACGGAAACGATGCCCGACGCATCGGCCAGCCAGTATCGGCCCAACGATGTGCCGGTTGGCGACACCACGCGCAACCTGCTCGCCATCCAGCGCAGCGGTGCGCAGGCGGGCAAGATGCTGCCGATGACCGGCGAGCAGGCGGCACTCGGTTATGCGCGATACATGCAGAGCTTCAACTACGCGCTGCCGGAATATTTCACCAGCCAGTCCACGGGCAGCCCATTGCGCAGCGGCTCGGCAGCCCAGTCCATCAACGGGCGGTAGCCAGAGACGCGCCATGGTCCGCCCCGCCGTTCTCCAAGCTCAGCAACGCGGTGCCATCAGCGTGATGGCGGCGGTGCTGATTGCCACCATCGCCATCGGTGCGCTGGTGTCGATCGATGTCGGCTATGTGTTCTACAGCCAGCGGCAGTTGCAGAAGACGGTGGATCTCGCGGCGTTGTCTGGCGCGCAGCAACTGAAACGGGCTGACGACCTGGCCACTACCTCGACCAATGTCCTGGCGTCCGTCAGTGCGGCGGCAAGCCAGAACGGATACGGCAGTGCCGTTGCGGCCAACTGCGCCGATGCAGCGGTTGGCGCAGCGGATGGCATGCGTACCTGCCTGGGCCTGTGGGACCCCGCCAATCCGGACAATGGTGACAGCGTGCGGCACTTCACGGGCGCGTACGACGCCGCCCTGGTCTCTCCCAATGCGGTACGCGTGCAGGCCACGCATACCGTGCCGATGATGTTCGTGCTGCCGGGCGGACAGTCGCGGCAACTGCGGGCCGAGGCGATCGCGGCGGGGAGTCCGCCGGTAGCGTCGCTGTCGCTTGGTAGCGGGCTATTGAACCTGAGCACGGCCAGCAGCGTGCTGGGGCTGCTACTGGGCAACACGGTCAACCTTTCGATAGCAGACTGGAATGGGCTGGCGAACGCCAATGTCACGCTGGAGCAGTTGCGCCTCAGGCTCGGTGCCGGGACGGTCGATCAACTACTGAACACCACGTTGTCGATCCAGGACTTTTATGCGCTGGTGCTGAACGCCGCGAGCAAGCAGGCGCTGCTTGGTGCCGCGCTGGGCAGCCCCGTGACGCAGCTTGGACTCAATGGCATCGGTACGAAGCTGACGTTGCAGCAGTTGCTCGATTTAGGCGTGCTGACGCCTGCGGCATCGTCGGCGGCGGAAGTGGGGCTGAATGTGGCGTCGCTGCTGACGGCTGCGGCGTATGTGGCGCGGGGGACCGATGCGGTGGCGTTGAACGTGCCGAATCTCAACCTCAATATCGGCATAGCGAAGACGTCGGCGACGGCGGCCATGACCGTTATTCAGCCGCCGCAAGTTGCCGTAGGTCCCGCACGCCAGTTGCCCGATGGCACGTGGCGGACTACGGCGAGTGCTGCGCAATTGGGTCTCAATCTCAATGTGAACGCTACTGTAGACCTGCTCTTGTTGAAGGCGGAGGTGAATCTGCCGGTATTGGCCAGGGCGGCCACGGCACAGGCCGATCTCACGGCGCTACAGTGCGCCGCGCAGCCTTCGCAGCGGCGGGCCACGGTCAATGTCTCGACAAAGCTGCTGGACGCCTGCATGAGCGAAGATGGCCGTCAATGCTCCAACAAGTCTGTGGGCATCGCCAAGGTCTACTTGCTGGGCGCGCAGGTCACCGGTGTGACAGCGCACCCGACCACGCCCAATCCGGCTTGGCAGTCGTCCAGCCAAATCACCCTTGCGCCGGGCGGCAGCGCCCAGTTGTCGTCGAATACGGCGCTCGCCGGGGCGGTGGACTCGCTACTAAAGAATCTCAATCCGACGCTGGATACCCCGGTGGCCAACCTGAAACTTGGCGATCTGTTGGACGCGTTGCTGTCTCCAGTCATCGGGTTGCTAAGCCTCGTGGTGGATTTTCTTGCCAACACCCTCGGCATCAACCTCGCCAACGCCGACCTGCAAGTCAACAGCATCGATTGCAACAACGCCGAACTGGTGTACTGAACCGAATTGAACTGAACCATCATGAAAGCAGAGCGCTGGGCTTACGAGACCCTCGAGGTCTATGTCTGGGAGGGCCAGTACGAGATTGCCGATCGCGTGGCGCGCTTCCTGACGCCGCTGGGCGCCGAAGTGATTCGCGCCGGGGCGCTCGATGCGCTGCCGCCCGGCGAGGCGCGTGCAAAGCCGTGCATCGCGGTGATCAGCGCGTCGGTCATCGGGTCCGCCAAGTTCACGCTGGACGGGGAGGCCGCGCACGGCATGCCTGTGATCTGGGTGGGCGCGCCGGACCGCGAGACCGATCCCGGTCGCTTTCCGGCCGAGTACGCGCACATCCTGCCGCACGACTTTACGGGCGCGGATTTGCGCACGCAGATCGCCAAGCTGATGCCGCAACTGCTGGCGGCGGCGGAGTCGCGTCCCGACGTGGCGGATCTTGTGGCGGGTTCGCCCGCGATGCTGCAACTGCTGGAGCAGGTGGATACGTTCGCGCGCTTCGACAGCAACGTCATGCTCTATGGCGAGACCGGCGCGGGCAAGGAGCGCATCGCGCGGCTGTTCCATGAGCGCAACGGCACCTATGGCAAGGGCCCGTTCGTGGCGGTGAACTGCGGGGCGATTCCGGACGGGCTGTTCGAGTCGCAGTTCTTCGGCCATGCCAAGGGTGCGTTCACGGGCGCAATGTTCGCGCATCGCGGCTACTTCGAGCAGGCCACGGGTGGCACGCTGTTCCTCGACGAAATCGGCGACCTGCCGATGTTCCAGCAGGTCAAGCTGCTGCGCGTGCTGGAAGAAAACGCGCTGACGCGGCTCGGCTCCACGATGGCCGTGAAGCTCGACTTCCGGTTGGTAGCTGCTACCAACAAGGATCTCCGCGAAGCCGTGAGTCAGGGACGCTTCCGCGCCGACCTGTACTTCCGGCTGGCCGTGATCGAGTTGCGCATTCCGACGCTGGAAGAACGCGGCCCGGCAGACAAGGTGGGGCTGCTGCAGTCGTTCCTGCGCCACATGATCGGTGCGGCCACGTACGATGCGCTGCCACCGATGCCGGACTGGCTCAAGGGCGCCGTGGGGACCGCGTTCTTCATCGGCAATGTGCGCGAGCTGCGCAACCTGGCTGAACGCGTGGGCATCACGGTGCAGCACTGTGGCGAGTGGGACGAGGAACGCATCCGCCCGTTGTTTCGCGCCCTGCGTCCTGGCGCATTCGATGGCACCGAGCGCGCCGATCCGCGTGGCGATGCCGAGGAACGGCGTCGCATCATCGCGGCGCTCGATGCCAATGGCTGGCGGCGTCAGGACACGGCGGCCTGCCTGGGCATCAGCCGCAAGGTGCTCTGGGAAAAGATGCGCAAATTCCAGATTGCGGACAGTGAAGCGGAGCCAGTCTGAGGGGCGCGCCGGCCCGGCGACGTTATGATGCGGGACCGCGCGGCATTGCCGTGCCTGCTGCGCCACTGCGCCCGCCGTTGCGCCCACCGTTGCGCCACTACGCCCCAAGGAACCGAATTGCGTTTTCTGCACACCGCCGACTGGCATCTGGGTCGGCTTTTCCATGCCCGCAGCCTGATCGAGGATCAGGCTTATGTGCTCGACCAGTTCGTCACGCTCGTTCGTGACGTGCGTCCCGACGCCGTGCTGATTGCCGGCGATGTCTATGACCGTGCCGTTCCGCCGCCCGAGGCCGTGGCACTGCTGGACGACGTGCTGGCCCGCATCGTGATTGGCGAGGGCGTGCCCGTGGTGATGATCGCCGGCAACCACGATAGCGCGCAGCGGATCGATTTCGGCGCGCGCCTGATGGCGGGGCGCGGATTGCATGTTGCGGGCCGCGTCGGTGCGGCCACCACCTGCGTGACGCTGAGCGATGCGCATGGGGACGTCCGCATCTACGCGCTGCCTTACGCGGAACCCGCCGTGGTGCGCGATGCGCTGGGCGTTGACCTGTCATCGCACGAGGCCGCGCTAGGCGCGCAACTGGATGCTATCCGCGCGGACCACCCGGCGGGTGTGCGATCCGTGGCGGTCGCCCATGCCTTTGTGGTGGGCGGCGCGGTCAGCGAATCGGAGCGTCCGCTGTCGGTGGGCGGCAGCGGTGCGGTGGCTGCCGAACTGTTCCATGGGTTCGATTTCGTGGCGCTCGGTCACCTGCACCGGCCCCAGACCATTGGCGGGCGGGTGCATTATTCAGGCTCGCTGCTCAAGTATTCGCTGTCGGAAGCCGATCACAGCAAGAGCGTGTCGCTGATCGAACTCGACGAGGCCGGCGGTGTGCGCATCGAACAGATGGCCTTGCAACCGCGCCGCAACCTGCGCATTCTGAACGGGGAGCTGGCGGCGTTGATCGCGGCCGGTGCCGGAGACGCGCACCGCGACGACTATGTCCACGCCGTGCTGACCGATATCGGCGCGCTGCTGGACCCCATGGCGCGGCTGCGCGAGGTGTACCCCAACGCGCTGGCCATCGAACGCGCCATCCTCGCACGCAGTGGGCAGGCGGGCGAGGCCGGGCGCCAGCTTCGCGAACTCGACACAGGTAGTCTGTTCGCCAATTTTTTCCGCGAAGTGTCTGACGCGGACCTGAACGGCGACCAGCGCCGCGCACTCGACGATCTGCTCGCGAGCCTGGAGGCATCGGAAAGGGAATCGGCATGAAACCGCTTTACCTGAAGCTGCAGGCGTTCGGACCGTTCGCCGCCACGGAAACCATCGACTTCACCCAGCTGGGTGATCAGGCATTCTTCCTGATCCACGGCCCCACGGGCGCAGGCAAGACCACGCTGCTCGATGCCATCTGCTTTGCGCTCTACGGCGATACGTCGGGTGGCGAGCGTAGTCCGCAGGACATGCGCAGTGCGAACGCCGACCCCGCGCTGCGCACGGAGGTCACGCTGGAGTTCGCGCTGGGATCGATGCACTACCGCGTCACGCGATCGCCCACGCAGGATCGGCCCAGCCAGCGCGCGGCGGGTGGGTTCGTCAAGGAGACGCCCAAGGCCCAGCTCGACGTGCAGCTCGACGGCGCGTGGAAGAGCCACGCCAGCCAACCCAACCGGGTGAGCGATGCCGTGCGCGACCTGCTCGGCTTCGACAGCGCGCAGTTCCGGCAGGTCATCGTGCTGCCGCAGGGGCGCTTCCGCGAACTGCTGACGGCGGATTCGCGCGCGCGCCAGAACATTCTGGAGCGACTGTTCCACACCGAGCTCTATCGCCGCGTGGAGGAACTGCTCAAGGAGCAGGCCGCTGGCATCCGCCGCGAAGCAGAGAACATCACGCTGCGGCGCAAGGCGCTGCTGGACCAGTACAAGATGGAATCGGTCGAGGTCATGGCCGGCCAGATCGGCGCACTGCAGGAGACATTGATCGAACTGCTGCGCCGTGAGGATATGGCGCGCGCCGCCAGCGAGGCCGCGCAGGCGTCGCTGTGCCGCGGCGAACTGGAGAGCACGCAGATCCAGGCGTGGCGCGAGGCCGAAGGCGTTCACGCGGTGTTGTCCGCAAAGGTGTCTGCCGTGGATGCCGATCGCACGCGTCTGCAGGCTGCGCGGCGCGCGGCGACTGTCACGCCGACCGTGCAGCATCTTGGGTCCGCGCAGCAGGAGCGTGTGGAGGCTGTCTCCGCACTGGCACGCGCCGAAGCGTCGGCAGCAGGTGCCGCGCAGGCCGCCGATGCCGCCGCGCGCACACTGCAGGCAGAGCAGGCCCGCCACGGCGCACGCCTGGCCGCGCAGCGCACCGTCACCACGCTCGAGAATCTGTTGCCGCAGGCGTGCAAGCTTGGCGTGCTGCGCAATGCCGTGGCGCAGGCTGGGACGGAACTGGCGATGTCGCAGGCCGCCTGCACCAAGAAGGTGGAGCAGTTCCAGACGGCCACCGCCGCACTGAAAACCATCGAAGCCGACGCCGAACACGCCCGTGCAGCCAGTGCGGGACTGCAGGCATTGGAGTTGCGCATCGCCCATGCCCGCGAGCGCGCCGCGCGCATCGGCAAGTGCCGGCAGATCGAGGCCGGACTGGCTCCGCTGAGACAGGCACTGCTGGGTGCCGCCACCCTCAAGCGCACGGCAACCGAGGCGCGTGATGCGGCGCGGGCCGCCGTGCAGCAGGCCGAGGTCGACTGGCGATTTGGGCAGGCCGCGCGGCTCGCGGCTGGGTTGCGCCGGGGCGAGCAGTGCCCGGTCTGCGGCGGCAAGGACCACCCCGCACTGGCGCAACAGACGCTGGCGCTGGTGAGCGATGACGATCTGGATACCGTGCGCGCCACGCTGCGGCAGGCGGAAGACAAACTGGCCGAAGCGGTAGCGGCGCATCAGCAGGCCGACACACAGGTGCAGCAGGCGCAGGCGCGGCTCGCAGACTTGTCCGAGGCCGCTGGAGATGTTTCGGATGCTGGCGCGCAGGCGCTGGATGCGGAAGTCGCCGCGCTGGCGCAGTCCGTTGCCGTGGCCGCGCAGGCGGCAAAGCGCGCCGAGACGCTGGTCGCACAACTCGCGCAGGCCCGGACGCATCGCGAGGCATCGGAGGCCGCCGCACAGGCTGCCGATCATGCCGTGCGGGTCGCCGTGGCCCAACACGCGCGCCTCGAAGGGGAATGGCAGGCCCAATGCGAGCAGGTGCCCGAAGAATCGCGCGATCCCGATGTCATGCGCGCCACGCTGGAGGCCGCGCGTCGCGAGGCAGGCGCACTGGAAGCAGCGCTACAGGCCGCACAGGGAGCCGAGCGAGATGCCGTAGCCTTGCGTGCCGCCACGGCAGCGGCGCTGGCATCGGCCAATGCGGGGCTAGCGCAAGCCGACGCGCGACAAGCCCAACGCGAGGGCGCGTTGGCCGAGGCATTGCAGGCCGCGGCTTTCGCCGATCTCGATGCCTATCGCGCGGCATGCCTGCCCGACGACGAACTGGCGGCGCTGGACGAGTCCATCCGCGTGTTCGATGTGGAGTTGGCCAAGGCTACCGAATGGCGCGCCCGCACGGCCGCCATCGCGCAGCCTTTGCAGACACCAGACCTGCCCGCGCTGCTGGCCACGCGCGACGAGGGCGCGGTCCGGCTGGAAGCCGCTATCCGCGAGCGCAGCGAAGTGGCCGCCCAGCGCGATGCGCTGCTGCATTGCAAGGGTCAGGTCGATTCGCTGGCGGCGGAAGGCCGCGAGGTGGAGACGCGCTACGCGGTGCTCGGCCGCCTGTCCGAAGTGGCCAACGGCAACAATCCGCGCCGCATGACCTTCCAGCGCTTTGTGCTGGCCACGCTGCTCGACGAGGTGCTCGAGGCGGCCACGCTGCGGCTGATGCGCATGAGCCGAGGCCGCTACGCATTGCAGCGCGTGCGCGAGCAGGGCGACCAGCGTGTGGCGGGCGGACTCGAACTGGAAGTCTTCGATCACGATACCGGCGCCACGCGCCCGGCCAATACGCTGTCTGGCGGAGAAGGCTTCCTGGCCTCGCTGTCGCTGGCGCTGGGACTGGCAGACGTGGTGCAGTCGCGCGCCGGCGGCATGCAACTCGACACCCTGTTCGTGGACGAAGGCTTTGGCACGCTCGATCCCGAAAGCCTCGATTTTGCGATCCGCACCTTGCTGGATCTGCAGCAGGCCGGGCGCCTGGTGGGAATCATTTCCCACGTGACGGAGCTGCGGGAACGGATCGATGTAAGGCTGGAAGTCAGGCCGGGGGTGAGTGGGAGCCAGGCGGTGTTGAGGATGCCTTGACGTCCGTTGTCTCGCTCTGTTGTTGCTCCCCTCTCCCGCCTAATCTTTCTCCCCTCTCCCGCTTGCGGTGTATAGCCCGGACACATAGGTAACACCTGTTCGGAGACATGG
>NZ_JBDKXK010000072.1:0-47505 GCF_039710735.1 Cupriavidus sp. DL-D2
AGTCTACCTTTTGAGGTGTCCAGGTTTATTGGACCACTACACCCAGCCCCTCTCCCGCGTGCGGGAGAGGGGAGCAAGCCGCGCGGTATCGGTCGCGGCGGACGTGCACGAACCCCACCCCAAACGACCACCGCCACCCCCACCTCGCCAGTGCCCCGACCATCCCCGACAGCATAGTGATATGGAGTCCCGAGATGCTCACCAGATGGGAAATCCCCGTGCGCCGGAACACATCCCAATCTTCCTGCCCAATACCGCGCTGATCTCCGATCACCAGCGCCACCAGCACCGCACCGAAGCGCGCGTCGGCTGGCATCGCCTGCCGGATATGATCGCGCAACCCTGCGCGCCAACTGGCAATGCGTACCGTCAATGGCAGGCGCCCATCCTCCCCCATCCTCACCAGTTGACCGCTGCGCACGTACCCCGTTGCGTCGACACCCTGCGACAGCAGCCAGTAGCCGTAATCGAACCCATGAGGATTAGCCAATCCACGCGGCCGGCGTAGTCGCACGTTCAACCGATAACGCTGCCCCGGCTCCAAACCCTCGGGCGGTGAGCGCCACGTCAGCATCAGTCGTTCCGCCGGAATTGAATCGTCGCCCTGTCCTTCCCATACGGATGGCAGGAACAAAAACCGCGTACCGTGAGGCGCCGCGTCTGGCAGCCCTGCCACGAAACCCACCACTTGGAGGTCACGACCTGCAAGTACGGGGTCAAGCCATTGATCGAGACGTACGTCGGCCCGCCACGCCGCCCAGCCGAATCCCGCCAGCACAGCCAGCGCTATCCCGACCACCCATCGCACCCGCCCCCGCCATGGCGCACGCAAGCGCCCCACCGCCCAGCACGCTGCAACGGCCATCGAACCGGCCACAAGCAGCCACCCGAGGCCCGGCAAATTCCCCTGTTGCTGCAGCAACCAGCAGCCCACCACGAAGGCCAGCAGCATCGAGCGCATCCCGTCTCCTTCGTATGCGTGGAAGACGGACGTAGTTGTACCGCGCGGCGATCACGAAAAACGTGTCCGAATGTTGTGGCGATGCGCCAGAAGTGTGAACTCTGAGGAAGGATTGACCGCGCTCAACGCGGGGCCATGATGTCCGCGAAGGCGGCCAGCCGTGGCAGTGCTGCCACGGCATTGCGCCACATGATGGCGGCGAGTTCGGGCTCGCCAAGGCCGCGCAGTTCCGCCATCACGCGCGCCACGCCAGCCACCTCGCCGGGGGTGTTGCGCGCCTTGTGTTGCTCGCCGAACTGGTCGTCCGAGAGCCATGCCGGTGCGATATCGGGCGCGTCGGTTTCGAGCACGATTGCCTCGATGGGCAGTTCGGTGGCCAGCCGCCGTATCTGCTTGGCGCGCGAGAAGGTGACGTTGCCGCCGAAGCCCAGCTTCATCCCGTGCTCCGCGTAGCGACGCGCCTGCTCGTTGCTACCGTTGAACGCATGTGCGATGCCCTGCTTCACGCCCACGCGCCGCAACTGGGCATAGACCTGATCCTGGGATTTGCGAACGTGCAGCAACACAGGCAGATCGAACTCGCGCGCGATCTTGAGCTGCTCCGTATAGAGCCAGGTCTGGTGCGCGGCATCGAGGCCGGGCACGAAAAAATCCAGCCCGATCTCGCCGATGGCGACGAGGCGCGGATCATCGATCGATGCCGCTACCTGCTGGCGCAGCGCGTCGAGATCGGCCTGGCCGGCGCCGGGCGTGCAGAGCGGATGAATGCCGAGCGCATAGACACAGTGCGGATCGGCATGGGCCAGCCCGCGCACCGCCTCGAAATTGGACACCGCCACGGCCGGCAGCACGATGCCGGTCACACCCGCCGCTACCGCGGCTGCCGTCACGCCGCCGCGATCGGCATCGAACTCGCGGGCGTCGAGGTGGCAATGGGTGTCGATCCACATGGAGCGGTGCTTTTGAAGTACAGATTAGCGTTCGACGTGCAGATGTCCGTCGCGCAACCGGAAGATCCGATCGCAACGGCCGGCCAGGTCCATGTCGTGCGTGACGATCACGAAGCTCGTACCCAGCGTGCGCGAGAGTTCGAGCATCAGGTCGTAGACACCGCCTGCCGTATGGTCATCGAGGTTGCCGGTGGGTTCGTCGGCCAGCACACACGCTGGCTGGCCTACCAGCGCACGCGCAACGGCCACGCGCTGGCGCTCGCCGCCAGACAGTTCGCCGGGACGATGCTTCGAGCGACCGCCGAGTCCCACGCGATCGAGCATCGCCTGCGCGGCCTCGCGAGACTGGGCCTCGTTCAGACCACGGATGCGCATCGGCATTCCCACGTTATCGAGCGCAGTGAACTCGGGCAACAGATGATGGAACTGGTAGACGAAGCCGAGCGAGCGGTTGCGCACGATGTTGCGCTCTTTCTCGCGCAGCGCCGTGAATGGTTTGCCGAGCAGTGCCACGCGACCCGAGTCCGGATCATCGAGTCCGCCCAGCACATGGAGCAGTGTCGACTTGCCCGAACCCGAGGCGCCGACGATCGCCACCTTTTCACCGGCATTCACGCGCAGGTCCACGCCGCGCAGTACCTCCACATCGAGTCCGCCTTGCCGGAACCGCTTGGTCAGGCCCTCGGCCACCAGCACCGGGGCACCGGTACGCGTTGCGGGCACCACCGTCGAGACATCCTGGAGCAATGTCGAATCATTCATAGCGCAGCGCCTCCGCCGGGTTGACGCGGGCAGCACGCCAGCTCGGATAAATCGTCGCCAGCGTAGCCAGCACGAAGGAAATGATACCGATGGTGGTGATGTCGTTCACGCGGGGGTCCGAAGGCAGTTCGCTGATGAAATAGATGTCCTTGGGCAAGAACTGCACGTGCAGGATGCGTTCGATGAACGGCACGATCACGTCGATGTTCGTGGCGATCAGCGTGCCGCCCAGCACGCCGAGCAAGGTGCCGATAAAGCCGATGGCCACACCCTGCACGATGAAGATCTTCATGATGGAACGCGGCTGGGCGCCCATCGTTCGGAGGATGGCGATATCGGCCTGCTTGTCGGTCACCGTCATCACCAGCGTCGAGACGAGGTTGAAGGCGGCTACCGCAATGATCAGCGTCAGGATGATGAACATCATGCGCTTCTCTGTCTGCACGGCGGCGAACCAGTTGCGGTTCTGCTTCGACCAGTCGCGCAGATAGAGGTCGCCGGACATCGTGCCCGCCAACTCCTGCGCCACCTGCGGTGCCTGTTGCATGTCCTTGAGCTTGAGCCGCACGCCGGACGGGCCGTTCTGGCGGAACAGCACCTCGGCGTCCTGCATGTTGATGAGCGCCAGCGCGCTGTCGAACTCATAGTGGCCCGACGAGAAGATGCCGGCCACCGTGAACTGCTTGAGCCGGGGCAGGATGCCGGCCGGTGTGATGGTGCCCTGCGGCGCCACCAGCGTGACCTTGTCGCCCACGCGCACACCCAGTGCGTTGGCCAACTCACTGCCCAGGGCGATGTCGAAGCCGCCTGGCACCAGTGCATTCATGCTGCCTGCGCGGAACTGGCTGCCGATGTCGGATACCTTGGGCTCCTGGGCCGGGTCCACGCCGCGCAGCAGCACGCCGCGCACCGCATCGTCGCGCGTCAGCATGGCCTGCGCCGCCACGTAGGGCGCGGCCCCGATCACTTCCTTGTTGCGCTCGGCCTCGCCAGCGGTCTTCTGCCAGTCCTGGAGCGGCCCGGCGCCAATGACTTCGATATGTGCGAGGACCGACAGCATGCGGTCGCGCACTTCCTTCTGGAAGCCGTTCATCACCGACAGCACCACAATCAGGGCTGCCACGCCCAGCGCGATGCCGAGCATGGAAATCATCGAAATGAACGAAATGAATGTGTTGCGGCTGGCGCGCTTGCTCGCGCGGGTGTACCGCCAGCCGATCTGCCACTCGTAAGGAAATTTCAAGGGAAGTCCTGTAGTTCTGGAAATGCGTCCGGCGGCAGTCTACCTTGGGTGACGGAAAACTGGCGCCTGCCAGCCGGGAGTTTACAATCTCGCCCACGATGACGACGCACCTGACCCTGATTGTGCCCTTTTCCGTCCCGCCAGGTGCTGGCGACGACGCCACGGACGATGTCGTCCCCGGCGCGCTGCTGCGCCAGTTGGAGTTGCCCGCGCTCGGAAAGTTGCTGACGCGCGCCACGCCGGGACCCCGCGAAACCCACGACGATCCCTACCTGCGATCGCTGCCCCAGGAACGCTGGCTGGCCGCCCGCGCCGGCCTGGACGCCGCGCAGGTGGCCACGGCACCCTATATGCGGCTGGCTGACCGGACTGCGGCCGGGCTGCCTTCGGAAGCCGAGGAAGGCGCCGGATGGGCGTGCCTGCAGCCAGTCCACATCCATGCCGCCCGCGATCACCTGGTACTGCTGCATCCGGACCAGATCGAGATCCGTGCCGAGGAAGCCGAGGCGCTGCGCGCCGCAGTGGCCGACTTGCTGGACGAAGCCGGCATCCGTCTGGACGCGCCCCAACCGGCCCGGTGGTATGTGCCGGAAAATACGTTCGGCGAACTCCTGGCCACCACGCCAGTGCGCGCGACGGGCCGCAATATCGACATCTGGATGCAGGCCGGCGCGCGCGCGCGCGACTGGCGGCGCTTCCAGAACGAGATCCAGATGACGTGGCACGGCCACCCCGTCAACGAGGCCCGGGAAGCCGAAGGCCGCCTGCCGGTCAATTCGGTCTGGCTGCACGGCGGCGGCCGCGTCCAGACCGTCCGCAAGCTGGCCGATACGGTGCTGTCGGACGATCCGTATCTGATCGGACTCGCCCTGGCGGGCGGCAGTCAGGTTGGTCCGCAGCCGGCACGTTTTGCGGACCTCGGGACGAGCGATGGGCAGGCCGACAGCGTCCTGACCCTGCTCGACAGTGCGACCGAGGCGCATATCGCCGCCGACTGGGGCCTCTGGCTCGAACGGATGCACGCACTCGACGCCGAGTGGTTCCAGCCTGTGCTGGATGCGCTGACGGCCGGGCAAATCCAGTCTGCGACCTTCGTGCTCGGCGGCGAGAACCATTTTGCCGAATTCACCGTCACGCGCGCCGACCTGCGCAAGTTCTGGCGGGGCCTTGGCGCGCGAGGCGACTGGCGCGCACTGCTCTCCAACCTGGCCATGGCGGCCTGACCTGTCTCCAAGCGTCTATATCTATGACCCGGATCGCCGTCCGCTCCCACTCTCCCGAACACGCCGGTACGCTGTCCGCTGCGGGACTCCACCCTACCCTGGCGCGCATCCTGGCCGCACGGGGGGTGCTGCACCCGTCCGAACTGGCCACCGACCTGCCGGAACTGGTGCCGCCCTCGCAGATGAAAGGCATCGACCACGCGGCGAAATACCTGGCCGATGCCATCGCCGCCAACCGCAAGCTGCTGATCGTGGCCGACTACGACTGCGACGGCGCTACAGCCTGCACCGTGGGCGTACGCGGATTGCGGATGCTGGGGGCGCGCGTCGATTTCATCGTGCCGAACCGCTTCGAGTACGGGTATGGCCTGACGCCCGAAATCGTCGAACTGGCTGCGCGGCAGCAACCTGACGTGATCGTCACGGTCGACAACGGCATTGCCAGTGTCGATGGCGTGGCCGCCGCCAATGCGCGCGGCATCGACGTGGTGGTGACCGACCATCACCTGCCCGGCGCGGTGTTGCCCGAGGCCGCCGTGATCGTCAATCCAAACCAGCCGGGCTGCGAATTCCCAAGCAAGAACCTGGCTGGCGTGGGCGTGATGTTCTACGTGTTGCTCGCGTTGCGCGCGGAACAGCGCCAACGTGGCATCTATACGAAAGAAACGCAGCCGCCGCTGCAAACCCTGCTCGATCTCGTCGCGCTGGGCACGGTGGCCGACGTGGTCAAGCTGGACACCAACAACCGCATTCTGGTAGCACAGGGCCTGAAGCGCATGCGCGCTGGCCGCATGCACCCCGGCGTGGCCGCGCTGTTCCGGGCAGCCGGACGCGAGGCGTCGCGTGCCAACACCTTTGACCTCGGATTTGGCCTGGGCCCGCGCCTGAACGCGGCCGGGCGACTGGCGGATATGTCGCTCGGCATTGAATGCCTGCTGACCGACGACGCGAACCGCGCCTGGGAAATCGCCCAGGAACTGGACGGCATGAACCGGGAGCGGCGCGATATCGAGGCCGGCATGCAACAGGAGGCGCTGCAGATCCTGGAACAACCGATTGCCGGCCTGGACCCGGCCTCGCGCTTCACGGTAAGCGTCTTCCACGACACGTGGCACCAGGGTGTAATCGGCATCGTCGCCTCACGGCTCAAGGAAAAATTCCACCGCCCGACCATCACCTTCGCGCCCGGCGACGAAGAACACATCAAGGGTTCCGGACGCTCGATCCCGGGATTCCATTTGCGCGACGCACTGGACCTGGTATCCAAGCGCCATCCTGGCCTATTGGTGAAATTTGGCGGACATGCCATGGCTGCGGGTCTGACCGTGCGTGTCGAGGACTTCCAAACCTTCGTCGACGCCTTCGAAAAGGTGGGAAGCGAATGGCTGAATGCGGAACAACTCGCGCGCGTGATCGAAACCGATGGCGATATCGAGGACGGCTGCTTCTCCCCGGAATTCGTGACGATGCTCGAAGGCCATGTCTGGGGCCAGGGCTTTCCGCCGCCCACGTTCTCGGGAGAATTCGATGTGCTGCGCCAGACCGTACTAAAGGGAAAGCACCTCAAACTCCAGCTCGGACGCGGCAGCCAGCGCTTCGATGCCATCTGGTTCAACCACGCCGACGCGCTGGATGGCGCCAGCGCATTGGTGGCCTACCGGCTCGACAACAACACGTTCAACGGCGCAACACGCGTACAGCTTATCGTTGAACACGCGCAATAGTTTGCGCATTCCTGGCGGCCGGCGCTCAAGTTTCAGTTTTCTCCGATTTATCGGAAAGTTCGCACTCCATACATTTCAGTCCCTGACTTACCCGTCCCCGGTAAGTTCTACGGAGATACTGAATGGATGCAGTCACCCTTTCCAATGTCAGCCGGCAATACGCCCTGGGCGTCGAACGCGTGGCCGCCCTATCGGATGTATCACTCCGTATTGGCGCGCAACGCTTCACCGTACTCGCAGGGCCATCCGGGAGCGGCAAGAGCACGCTGCTGAATCTGATTGGATGCATCGACCGGCCTGACGCCGGTCGGGTCCGCATCGGCGGCAAGCCGGTCGGTGACTGGTCCGACTCTGCCCTGACAGACTTCCGCGCCCGCCATATCGGCTTCATCTTTCAGAATTTCAACCTGCTGCCGGTGCTGACGGCATCGGAAAACATTGAGTATCCGCTGCTCGTGCGAGGCGTCCCTGCCGCCGAGCGACGCTGGCGCGTGCGCGACATGCTCGAAGCCGTGGGCCTTGGCACCAAGGGGCGTCACCGTCCGAACCAGCTCTCAGGCGGGCAATGCCAGCGCGTGGCCATTGCCCGTGCCCTGATCCACGCCCCGGAACTGGTGCTGGCCGACGAACCCACTGCCAGCCTCGACACCCATACCGCCCTCGACATTCTGAAACTGATGCGCACGCTCCAGCGCACGCATCGCACTACCTTCGTCTTTTCCTCGCACGATCCGATGGTGATCTCGCACGCCGACGACCTGATCCGATTGCGGGACGGCCGCCTCGACGCCGCCGAACCGGTGGCAGCCGCCGGGGTCGCGCCATGAATGCATTTGTACTGGCGGCACGCAACCTGCGCCGCAATGGCCGCCGCTCATTGATCACGTTGCTGGCGTTGGTCATCGGTACGATGGCCATCCTGTTGCTGGGCGGCTACGCACGCGACATCACCTTCGGCCTGCAGACCATCTACGTGCAGCACACCGGGCACCTGCAACTGGTGAAAGCCGGCTACAACGATTTCGGACGCGGCAACCCGGCCGCCTATGGCATTTCCCGTAGCGACGACATCCTGCAACTGCTGCGCGACGACCCCGTGCTAGCGCCGATGCTGACCGTGGCCACGCCGATGCTGCAGTTTGGCGGTATTGGTGCAAATGCCGGCCATGCAACGTCCATTCCCGTAGCGGTTCAGGGCGTGGTGGCGAAGGACCTCGGGCGCCTGCTCGAATGGAACAGCTATGACGTGCCCATTCCTGCGTCGCCGAACGGACTCGACAACACGGCTCCCGATGCAGCGCTGATCGGCATGGGCGTCGCCCGCATCCTGCAGATGTGCGATGCACTCGGCGTGGCCGGGTGTCCGGAGCCACCGCCCGTTGAACGCGACGACAGCGCCGCGGACACGCCGGATGAACTTGCCGCGCTGTCTGTCGGCGACGCGGCACAAGACACAACCCACGACGCAGCCATGGCGCCTGGCGCGTCGGCATCCGCCAGCAGCGCTGCGCAACTTGACGTACTGACGGCCAGCACCGGCAGCGCGCCGAACATCGCCCGCCTGGGTGTGGCGCGTGCGGTCAAGCAAGGCATGCAGGCGGCAGACGACAGCTTCGTCGGCATGCACCTCGCGCAGGCCCAGAAACTGGTGTTCGGCCAGGGCGACCCGAAGGTCACCACACTCGTCATGCAGTTCCAGCACACCGCGCAGATCGACGCGGCGCGCGAACGGCTTGAGCAGTTGCTGGCCGGGCCGTTGCGTGACGCGGGACTGGAAATCCGCGATGTCTTCGAACTCAATCCACCCTACCGCCAGACCATCGACATGGTGGTTGCGCTGTTCGTATTCGTTGCCACGTTGATGGCCGTCATTGTGCTGTTCACGGTCAGCAACACCATGAGCATGGCCATCATGGAGCGCACCGTGGAAATCGGCACGTTGCGCGCCATCGGCATCCAGCGCCCCGGCGTGTTGCGGATGTTCGTCGCCGAAGGCGGATTGCTCGGCATGACGGGCTGGGTGCTGGGCGCGATCCTGGCGCTGGGCATTGCCCTGCTGCTGGAGCGCAGCGGTATCCCGTGGTCGCCGCCCGGCATGGCGATCGAGATTCCGGTCACCGCGCGCTTCTGGAATGCCCCGGAGTTAGTGGTGCTCAGCAGTGCCGGCATTGTTGTGCTGTCGATGGCTTCGGCCTGGCTGCCGTCACGCCGTGCCTCGCGGATGAATGTCGTGGATGCCCTGCGCCATGTCTGAACGCCATCACCGAGTCGATGCCTTGCCGCTGTCGGGTCCGACAGCGGCCCCTTTCCCGACTGCCCTGCCTGCCCCGCCTGCCATGCATCCATCCCTGCCCCGTCCCGCTTCACATCGTCGGCGCTGGCTGCCCGTCGCCGTTGCCATCTTGCTGCCGCTGGCCTGGGTGGCCGCAAGCGGGAACGCCGCCGCCAGCGGCACTGCGTCCGGCAAGGCCAAGTCGCCATCCTCGTCCGCCCAGCGCCTGCTCGAAGCCAGCGACCGGGTGCGTAATCCTTCCACCTCGTTCTCGCTGACGACCACGCTGGTGGAATACCGCAAAGGCAAGCAAAGCGACAGCGCCACGGTCACCGTCTATTCCCATCTCGACGAGGCGCGCGCTCAGTATCGGAGCCTCGTCCGCTACGTGGCGCCGGCCCGGGAGGTCGGCAAGCTCACGCTGAAAAGCGGGAAGGACCTGTGGTTCTATGACCCCGCCAGCCAGGCCAGCATCCGCATTTCGCCGCAGCAGCGCCTGTTGGGACAGGCGTCGAACGGCGACGTCATCTCCGCCAACTTCGCGGCCGACTACACGGCGCGGTTCGAGGCTAACGAGTCGGTGCAGGACGGCGACCGCAAGACGCGCAAGAGCGTGCGGCTGCATCTTGGGGCCCGAACCAGCGAGGCCACGTACCACCACGTTCGGCTATGGCTCGACGCCGGCAACAACCATCCCATCAAGGCGCAGTTCCACGCAGACAGCGGGCGCTTGCTAAAGACCGTCTACTACCGGCGCTACCAGCACCAGCTTGGCGGCCTTCGCCCCACGGAGCAGGTCATCATCGACGCGCTGGAGCCGGGCTGGATCACCGTCATGCGCTACAGCAACTTCGTGGAGCGCGCGATTCCGGCGGCATGGCTGCAGCGCGACTACCTGCCGCAATTCAAGCCGGAGGCGGCCGGCACCGCGCCTTCCGACCGCTGATGCGACGCCGCTTTCTACACACCTGTCTGCACGCCTGTGCATGGCTGGCCGCCTCCGCATCATCGCAGGCCATCGCCGAGACCGACACGGGCCTGATGCCCGTCGATGATCTCGCGGCATTGATGCTCGCCGATGACACGGCCGATAGCCACAATGACGAAAAGCCCTGGAAGCTGACGGTCGAAGCAGCAGCCGGCATGGAGTCCGAGCGCGACACTTCCGCCTACGCGGTGGCGCGCGGCGCGCTCGACATGGCACTGGACTACCGCGCCACGCCCACACTGCGGCTGGTGTTCCGCGATAGGATCGATGATTTCTCGCGCGCCAACGCCAGCGGCCAGCATGTGATCAACACTTGGAAGGAAGGCTATCTCGCGTGGCAACCCACGTCGCATGCGAGCCTGGAACTCGGCCGGATCAACGTCCGCCAGGGCGTGGCGATGGGCTACAACCCGACTGACTGGTTCAACGATGGGGCGGTGCGCGCCGTGCCATCGGTGGCGCCCGACAGTCTGCGCCAGAACCGCCAGGGCAGCATCGTCGCGCGCAGCCAATGGCTTTGGAATGGCGGCGCAGCCTTCGCGCTCTATTCGCCCAAGCTCGCCAGCACCCCCAGTCAGGCATCGTTCAGCCCAGATCTCGGGGCCACGAACCGCCGTCATCGCTACCTGCTGGGCGCGTCGGCTCGGCTTTCCGACCGCATCCAGCCTCAGTTGTTGCTGCAGGGCGGACAGGGACAGTCGCCTCAGGTGGGTGTCAACCTCAGCGTGCTGGCCAGCGATGCGGTGACCGCCTACGCGGAATGGTCGGGCGGACGAGACCGGTCACAGTTGAACGAGGCGTTGGGACTGCCACCCGACACCGCCTTCCGGCAACGGCTCTCCACAGGGGGAACCTGGACGATCGGCGGCAAGGTCACTGCGACAGCCGAGTACCAATATGACGGCGCCGCGCCGGATGCCACGCAGTGGCGGCAGTTCTGGCGACTGCCGCCTGCGGCACAGATGGGATACCGCCAGTTCCTGGCCGATTCGCAGGAGCTGGCTACGCGCTCGGGCGCGTTTCTTTACGTAAGCTGGCGTGACGCCATGACACCCGGCCTCGACCTGAACGCCATGGCCCGCCTGGATCTGGTCGATCGCAGCAATATGTTCTGGATCGAGTGGCGCTACCGCCTGCCGGGATGGGATATTGCCCTGCAATGGCAGCGCAATGCCGGCGCGCGGGACACCAGTTATGGCAGCCTGCCGGTGCGCCAGTCGCTGATGCTGCTGACCGCGCTGTACTTCTAGGTCTCGGCGCTATCGCGACGGCAGGTAGCTGGCCGGGTTGACCGGCTTGCCGCTGCCACGCACTTCGAAATGCAGTTCGCTGGCGTTGTTCATGCTGCCCAGTTCCTGGCCTGCTGCCACACGTGAGCCCTCCTTGACCAGCGTCTTGTCCAGGTTGCCATAGACGGTCAGCCAGTCGTCGTTGTGCTTGACGATCACAAGCTGGCCGTAGCCGCGCAGCGTGCCGACGTGAATGGCCCAGCCGGAGGCGGCGGCGCGAACCTTGCCGCCAGCCGGCACCTCGATTCGCAATCCCTTCTCCGACGGCGGCGCATAACGGCCGGTGACACGGCCATCGGCCGGCCACTGGAGACTGATCGACGTGGCTGGCGGCTTTGACGGCGGCTCGGAGGCCGCAGGCTTCTCGGGTGCGCTGGACGCTGCCGGGGCACCTCCCGCCTTGGCAGCGGAGATTCCCGCTCCCGCAGGCGGCTTGATCCGAATCAGTTGGCCCACCTCGATCTGACTCTTGTCCGGGATGTTGCTCCAGCGCGCCAGCTCGGCAACCGAGCGATTGTTGCGACGGGCAATCGAATACAGCGTGTCGCCCCGCTCGACACGGTAATAGCCTTCGGGGGCCGGTTCGCTGGGCGTGGTACTGCAGGCGGCCAGCCATACCGCGAAGGACACGGCGGCGAGATGCGCGGACAGACGCCGGGCGGGATTCTGGGATCGGGGTGCTGCGGAGAGTGCTGTGGAAGTGGTCATGCTCGGGGAGAAACAACCGGGACGTGGCCGCTATTGTCGCCCAAGTGAAGGCAAAGGCGGGCGGAAAGACAGTCGCTACCCCACCACAGACCGTTCGGTACGCGAACAGTTCACCGAAACATGGCCGAAAATGGGCATGCCGGGCCCGGGAGGCCACCGCCGATCCGCTATAATTCCACGTTTTCGCAAGCGCAGAATTCTAGGAATCTCATGGAAGCAGAACGCCTTAACGCCATTTCCGGTGCCATCTCCGATCTCCGTTCCCGGACGGAAGATCTACGGGGGTATCTTTGACTACGATGTCAAAGAAAACCGTCTAGATGAAGTCAACGGGCTGCTGGAAGATCCGGCGGTCTGGAACAACCCCAAGCGTGCCCAGGACCTGGGCAAGGAAAAGAAAGCGCTCGAAGCTGTCGTGCAGACGCTCGGCAAGCTGACCGACGACCTGAGCGGCACGGACGAACTGTTCGAGCTGGCACGCGAGGAAGGCGACGACGACACGCTCGAATCGATCGAGACCGATGTCCAGGGCTTCGAAGCCATCGTCGCGGACATGGAATTCCGCCGCATGTTCTCGGGCGAGATGGACCAGGCCAATGCGTTCATCGACATCCAGGCCGGGGCGGGTGGTACCGAAGCCTGCGACTGGGCATCGATGCTGCTGCGCCAGTACCTGAAGTACTGCGAGCGCAAGGGTTTCAAGGCCGAGGTGCTCGAAGAATCCGAAGGCGACGTGGCCGGCATCAAGAGCGCCACGATCAAGATCGAAGGCGACTACGCATTCGGCTATCTGCGTACCGAGACCGGCGTGCACCGTCTGGTTCGCAAGTCGCCGTTCGATTCGTCGGGCGGTCGCCACACGTCGTTCTCGTCGGTGTTCGTCTACCCCGAGGTGGATGACTCGTTCGAGGTCGAGGTCAACCCGGCAGACCTGCGCGTGGACACGTACCGCGCGTCGGGCGCCGGCGGCCAGCACATCAACAAGACCGATTCGGCCGTGCGTATCACGCACATCCCGACCGGCATTGTCGTGCAGTGCCAGAACGACCGCTCGCAGCACCGGAACCGTGCCGAGGCGATGTCGATGCTGAAATCGCGCCTGTACGAGCACGAGATGCGCAAGCGCCAGGCCGAGGCCGACAAGCTCGAAGCCGGCAAGACCGATGTGGGTTGGGGCCACCAGATCCGCTCGTACGTGCTGGACCAGAGCCGCATCAAGGACCTCCGTACCAACGTGGAAATGTCCAACACGCAGAAGGTGCTCGACGGCGATCTCGATCCGTTCATCGAGGCCAGCCTGAAGCAGGGCCTGTAAGCGTCGGCAGGCAACAGCAAGACCGCCACCGCTCGCGGCACCCTCCCCGGAGTGTGCCGCGAGGCGGCCGAAGCAACCCGAGCCATTTACCGAAAGCCGTTTCACACAACAAGGTCCAAGTCATGACCACCGGAACGCCCCACTCCGCCCATCTCTATATCGTCACCGGTTCCTCGCGCGGCCTTGGTGCCGCCATCGTGCGTACGCTGCTCAAACCGGGCAACCGCGTGATCGCAGTCGCCCGCAATCGCAATACCGAACTTGAAGCAGCGGCATCGGCCAGCGGCGTGCCGGTGGCCTGGCACCTGCAGGATCTGTCGCAGCCGGGTCCGTCCGCAGGCTGGCTCGGCAGTGTGCTGGATGCGGTGGACGACGTGCCTGCCAGCGTCACGCTGATCCTGAACGCGGGCGTGGTGGAACCGATTGGTCCGATCACCCAGTTGCGCGACAACACCCTGGTGCCGCATCTGCAGACCAACCTGGTCACGCCGATGACGATGACTGCGGCGTTCATCGAACACACCGCACGGTTCGACTGCCCGCGCCGCGTGCTGGCGATCTCGTCGGGCGCTGCGCGCAATCCGGTGCCGGGCTGGAGCGCGTACTGCGCCGGCAAGGCGGGCCTGGACATGTTCATCCGCTCGGTCAACACCGAGTACGCGAGCCTGCCGGACGAACGTGCGGTGCGCGCCGTGGCACTGGCACCGGGCGTGGTGGATACGGGGATGCAGGAGACGATCCGCGAAGCGGATTTCGCCCAGGTGCAACGCTTCCGGGACCTCAAGGCCAACGACCAGTTGGCATCGCCCGAGGATGTGGCCGCGCGCATCGTGGCCTATCTGGGCCGTACCGATTTCGGCAAGACCGAACTCGACGACATCCGCAACTATTGAATCGAATGCCGCGCGGGGCTCTGCCTCGCGCAACAGAATTTCACACCATGACCGAACCGACCCGCACGCCAGCCACACCCACCGACGCACCGGCCGTCGACGAAAACAAGATCATCGCTGAGCGTCGCGAGAAACTGCAGGCGCTGCGTGAGCAGGGCATCGCCTTCCCGAACGATTTCCGCCCGACGCATCAGGCGGGTCCGCTGCACGCGCAGTACGACCCGATCGAAGGACCCGAGCTGGAAGCCAGTGCGGTGGAAGTGTCCATCGCCGGCCGCATGATGCTCAAGCGCGTGATGGGCAAGGCGAGCTTTGCCACGATCCAGGACTCCACCGAGCGGATCCAGTTCTACATCAGCCGCGATGCCGTGGGCGAAGAGACTTACGCCAGCTTCAAGAAATGGGACCTTGGCGATATCGTGGCGGCACGCGGCACGCTGATGAAGACCAAGACTGGCGAGCTGTCGGTGTCGGTAACGGAATTGCGTCTCCTGTCCAAGAGCCTGCGTCCGCTGCCGGGCGACTTCTATGGCCTGGCCGACCAGGAAATGAAGTATCGCCAGCGTTATGTGGACCTGATCGTATCGCCGGAAACGCGTGAGACCTTCCGTGCCCGCACCAAGGCGATGTCGTCGCTGCGCCGCCATATGGCGGACGCCGGCTTCATGGAAGTGGAAACGCCGATGCTGCACCCGATTCCGGGTGGCGCGGCGGCCAAGCCCTTCATCACGCACCACAACGCGCTGGATATGCAGATGTTCATGCGTATCGCCCCCGAGCTGTATCTGAAGCGACTGATCGTTGGCGGCTTCGAGCGCGTGTTCGAGATCAACCGCAATTTCCGTAACGAAGGGGTGAGCCCGCGCCACAACCCCGAGTTCACGATGATGGAGTTCTACGCGGCCTACACGGACTACCGCTGGCTGATGGACTTCACCGAAAACCTGATCCGCGAGGCTGCCATCGATGCACGCGGCAGCGCCAAGCTGACCTATCAGGGCCGTGAGCTCGACCTGTCGAAGCCGTTCCATCGTCTGACGATCTGCCAGGCCATCCAGAAGTTCGCGCCCGAGTACACGGACGCGCAATTGGCCGACGTGGTCTTCCTGCGCACCGAGCTCAAGGACAAGTTCAAGATCAACGTCAATGCGCCGCAGTTCCTGAACGCGGGCATCGGCACGCTGCAACTGGTGCTGTTCGAGGAAACCGCCGAATCGCAACTGTGGGAGCCGACCTTCATCGTCGACTACCCGGTGGAAGTTTCGCCGCTGGCACGCGGTTCCGACACACAGCCGGGCATCACCGAACGTTTTGAACTGTTCATCACGGGCCGCGAGATCGCCAACGGCTTCTCGGAACTGAACGACCCGGAAGACCAGGCCGACCGCTTCCGCAAGCAGGTCGAGCAGAAGGACGCTGGCGACGAGGAAGCCATGTACTTCGACGCCGACTACATCCGCGCGCTCGAATACGGCATGCCTCCGACGGGCGGCTGCGGCATCGGTATTGATCGCCTGGTCATGCTGCTGACGGACAGCCCCAACATCCGCGACGTGATTCTGTTCCCGCATCTGCGTCGGGAAGATTAAGTCGCGCGCAGGTTTGCCTTGTATTGCTCCCCTCTCCCGCTTTGCGGGAGAGGGGTCGGGGGAGAGGGCGAAGCGGTTCAAACTGCGTAGATCGCATCTTGAGAGTCTGGCCCTCTCCCCCAGCCCCTCTCCCACGATGTGGGAGAGGGGAGCCACAACGTCGGCGGTGAATTAGCCCTCCAATTGTTACCTCCACCCTGTCAGACACCCACTGACATCGCCGTAACCTCCTGATTCCTCAGCGATTTTCGCGCTACACCTCCTTACAAAATCCAACGGAAATCGGCTGCAAATTCGGACAGAATTTCAGTATCCGCTGCCTCGCCAGCGAACTGGAGTGTCGCCATGTCTGGTCCGGAATCTACCCTGCCGTCTCCGCGGCGTCTTCATCCGCTGATTGCGACGGCTGCTATTGCCGTAGTCATTGCAAGCCTGACTGCCGTGGCCGCCGTCACGGGTATCTTGCCGTTTGGCAAGGCCAGCCCGAATCCCGCCGAGCCTGCGGCATCGCCATACAGCCAGACTGCTCCGAGCCAGCCGGCCGGCTCCACGACGCGCCCACCAGCTCGCGACACGGCGCAGCAAGCCCAGGTCGAGCCGAAGCCAACCCCACGTCCCAGCAGCACCGCCGGCCACGTGACCGGCGTACAGGTCGTGGCGGCCGAAAAGCCGACTAGCGGCCTCGGTGCGTTGGGTGGTGCGGTTGTGGGTGGCCTCGTTGGCAACCAGATTGGCAACGGCAACGGCCGTATCCTCGGCACGGTAGCCGGAGCCGCCGCTGGCGGCGTAGGCGGGAACTACGCCGAGAAGAAACTCAACACGGACAAGACATACCGCGTGAACGTGAAGATGGACGACGGCTCACGCCGCACGTTCACCTATCAGAACCCGCCGGGGGTGGAAGTGGGTGAACGGGTGCATATGGAGAAGGGAGTGTTGGTGCGGGGTTGACCTGCTCCCGTTCGTGTCCGCCAAAACAAAAAAGCACGGCTTAAAACCGTGCTTTTTTGTTTCCGGCAACCTTCAGACCCTCAGGCTGCCTCCTCGATCCAAGCCTGCTGAATCGCTTCGAGGATCTTCTCGCCCGAGCGTTCCGGCAGGTCGTCGAACCCATCCAGTTCAAGCACCCACTGGCGCAGTTGCGTGAAGCGCACCGTCTGCGGATCGACATCGGGAAACTTGTCGAACAGCGCTGCGGCAACGTCGTAGGTATCGGTCCATTTCATGGGGAAACTCCTCGCGTGGGCCTTAGTGGCCTTCCTTGGCGTGGTTGATCGTGTATTTCGGAATTTCGACGGTCAGGTCTTCGTCGGCGACGATAGCCTGGCACGACAGTCGCGAGTTGGGCTCCAGCCCCCACGCCTTGTCGAGCAAATCTTCCTCGGTTTCCTCGGCATCTTCCAGCGAGTTGAAACCCTCGCGCACCACCACATGGCACGTGGTGCAGGCGCATGACTTCTCGCACGCGTGCTCGATGTTGATACCGTTCGTCAGCAGCGCATCGCAAACGCTGACGCCGGTGCTGGCTTCGAAAACAGCGCCCTCGGGACACAATTCCACGTGGGGCAAGACGATGATCTGTGGCATTTCTTTCCTGTGCTTTCCGTGCGGACCCGGCGCTTAGCCGAGGTCCTCCACCTTCTTTCCAGCCAGCGCGCTCTTGATCGAACGATCCATGCGGCGCGCGGCAAATTCATCGGTACCATGCGACAGCCGTTCCACCGCCGCCTTGATCGCGTGGTGGTCCTCGCCCCGGGCGATGTCACGCACGCTCGCCATCAGCGCATCCACGTCCGCGCGCTCCGCATCCGAGAGCAGGTCGCCATCGACTTCGAGCGCACGTCCGGTGGCTTCCACCAGACGATCGGCCTCGACACGTTCTTCGGCAAGCGCACGGCTCTTCATGTCGTGCTCGGCTTCGCGGAAGCTTTCCTGCAGCATCCGGGCGATGTCGTCATCGGCCAATCCGTACGAAGGCTTCACGGTCACGGACGCTTCCACGCCCGAATTGGTCTCGCGCGCCGACACCGACAGCAGGCCGTCGGCATCCACCTGGTAAGTCACGCGAATACGCGCCGCACCCGCCACCATCGGCGGAATACCGCGCAGCTCGAAGCGGGCCAGCGAGCGGCAATCGCTCGCCAGTTCACGCTCGCCCTGCAGCACGTGGATCGCCATGGCCGTCTGGCCATCCTTGAACGTCGTGAACTCCTGCGCACGCGCTACTGGAATGGTGCTGTTACGCGGGATGATCTTTTCGACCAGGCCACCCATCGTTTCCACGCCCAGCGAGAGCGGGATCACGTCGAGCAGCAGCCAGTCGTCGCCCGGTGCGTGGTTGCCAGCAAGCAGGTTGGCTTGCATCGCGGCGCCCAGCGCCACCACACGATCCGGGTCCAGATTCGTCAGCGGCTGCTGGCCGAAATACTCGCCCACCGCCTTGCGGATGGCGGGCATGCGCGTCGCGCCGCCCACCAGCACCACGCCCTTCACGTCCTCGGGGCCCACGCCGGCATCGCGCAGCGACTTGCGCACGGGCGCCAGCGTCTTCTGCACCAGATGCTTCGTGATATCGATAAAGGTGTCGGCGTCCAGCGGCAGATGCACGATCTCGCCGCTGTTCAGTACCGCGTCGATCACGGTGGTATCGCTCGACGACAGCGCTTCCTTGGCCGCACGGGCTCGCACCATCAGCAAGCGCATGTCCTCGGCGGACAGCGGCTGCAAGCCGGCCTGCTCGACGATCCAGCACATCAGGCGCTGGTCGAAGTCATCGCCGCCCAGTGCGGAATCGCCGCCGGTCGACATCACCTCGAACACACCCTTGGTGAGCTTGAGCACCGAGATATCGAAAGTGCCGCCGCCCAGGTCGTACACGGCGTAAATGCCTTCGGCAGCGTTGTCGAGACCGTAGGCAATGGCCGCAGCCGTCGGCTCGTTAAGCAGGCGCAGCACGTCGAGACCAGCCAGTTGCGCCGCATCCTTCGTTGCCTGGCGCTGCGCGTCATCGAAGTACGCCGGCACCGTGATCACGGCACCCACGATATCGTCGCCCAGTGAATCCTCGGCGCGCTGGCGCAACGTCGCCAGAATCTCTGCCGAGACTTCCACCGGGCTCTTTACACCCGCCACGGTCTTGATCTGCACCATGCCCGGCGCATCGACGAAATCGTACGGGCTGTGCTCGATATTGGTCACGTCCCGCAGGCCGCGGCCCATGAAGCGCTTGACCGAAATCACGGTGTTCTTGGGATCGCGTACTGCCTCGTCCTGGGCCTTGTAGCCGATATGCGCCGCGCCGTTCGGCAGATAGCGCACCACGGACGGCAGCAGCGCGCGGCCGCTTTCGTCAGGCAGGACTTCGGGAATGCTGTTGCGTACGGCAGCCACCAGCGAATTGGTGGTGCCGAGGTCGATACCCACGGCAAGCCGGCGCTGGTGAGGCGCCGTGGACATGCCGGGTTCGGAAATCTGGAGCAGTGCCATGAGAATCTTCTAATCTTCGAGCCGATCGATCGCCTCGCTGGCGTCGTGTTCGATCTTTTCGATAAACATCAGCTGGCGCGCAGCCGCGCTTGCGGCGTCGTTATCCGCGCCATCGAGCAATGCACCGAGCGCCGCGTGACGATCGCGCTTTTCCTGTCGCAGCTCGCGCAGCAGGCTGTCCAGTTGCCCGACATCGCGCGTTTCCACCGCGTCCTGCAATGCTTCACGCCATTCCATCTGTTGCATCAGGAAGGCAGGCGCCATCGCCGTATTGCTTTCGGCCTGGATATCCACACCGCGCAATTGCAACAGGTAGATGGCGCGCTTCAGCGGCTGGCGCAGCGTCCGGTAGCCCTCGTTAGCATGCGCAGCCCACTGCATGGCCACGCGCCGCTCGGCATCGCCGGCATTGGCGAAGCGGTCCGGGTGGGCCTGCGACTGGACTGTCCGGTAGGCAGCCTCCAGCGCCGCCTCATCCACGTCATACCGGGCGGGCAGCCCGAACAGCGAGAAGAAATCGTCTTTCAAAGCGCGTCTTTCAAAAACTTCGCCAACAGTTCTGCCAACAAAAAGGAGCGGTCATGCCGCCCCCTTGTCGTATTGCCGCGCCGCGCATCTTGCCGATGCGGACGCGGCGTCGGGTCAGACCCGGAACGACTCGCCGCAACCGCACTCGTCCTTGACGTTCGGATTGTTGAATCGGAAACCCTCGTTCAACCCCTCGCGTGCGAAATCGAGTTCGGTGCCGTCGATGTACGGCAGGCTCTTCGGATCCACGATGACCTTGAGGCCACGCGTCTCGAAGACCTGGTCCTCGGGCAGCACCTCGTCCACATACTCAAGCTTGTACGCCAGGCCCGAGCAGCCAGTGGTCTTCACGCCGACGCGCAGGCCCACGCCCTTGCCACGACGTTCGAGGTAGCGGGCGACGTGCTTCGCCGCCTTTTCGGTCATTGTGATCATCTTTGCCTTGCTGTCAGAAAAATTACGCGGCTTGCGCGACGCCGTGCTTCTTCTTGTAGTCCTCGACGGCCGCCTTGATGGCGTCTTCCGCGAGAATCGAGCAGTGGATCTTCACCGGCGGCAGCGCCAGTTCTTCTGCGATCTGCGTATTCTTGATTTCCAGCGCCTGATCCACGGTCTTGCCCTTGACCCATTCGGTCACCAGCGACGACGATGCGATGGCCGAACCGCAACCGTAGGTCTTGAACTTGGCGTCTTCGATCACGCCCGATTCGTTCACCTTGATCTGCAGCTTCATCACGTCGCCGCAGGCCGGAGCGCCGACCATGCCGGTGCCCACCGCGTCGTCGTTCTTGTCGAACGAACCAACGTTACGCGGATTTTCATAGTGGTCGAGAACCTTGTTGCTGTAAGACATTTTGGCTACCTCTGACGAATCTTTATGGGGTTCTTGTTATGACTGCCGGCTACGCTCAGTGCGCGGCCCACTGGATCGAATTCAGGTCGACGCCGTCCTTGAACATTTCCCACAGCGGCGACAGGTCGCGCAGCTTGCCGATCTTGTTCTTGAGCAGTTCGACGGTGTAATCCACTTCCGCTTCCGTCGTGAAACGACCAACAGTGAAGCGGATCGAGCTATGCGCCAGTTCGTCATTGCGACCCAGCGCGCGCAGCACGTACGACGGTTCCAGCGATGCCGACGTGCAAGCCGAGCCCGACGACACGGCCACATCCTTGATGGCCATGATCAGCGACTCACCTTCCACGAAGTTGAAGCTGACGTTCAGGTTGTGCGGCACACGGTGTTCCATCGAACCGTTCAGGTACACCTCTTCCATCGACGACAGGCCGTTCCACAGGCGATCACGCAGCATGCGGATACGCTCGTTCTCCGTGGCCATTTCCTCGCGGGCCAGGCGGAATGCTTCGCCCATGCCGACGATCTGGTGCGTAGCCAGCGTGCCCGAACGCATGCCGCGCTCGTGACCACCGCCGTGCATTTGCGCTTCGATGCGGATACGCGGCTTGCGGCGGACATACAGCGCGCCGATGCCCTTCGGGCCATAGGTCTTGTGGGCCGAGAACGACATCAGGTCGCACTTCAGCTTGCTCAGGTCGATACCGACCTTGCCCGTAGCCTGCGCAGCGTCGCAGTGAAAAATGATGCCCTTCTCGCGGCAGATCTCGCCGATCTGCTCGACGTCCTGGATCACGCCGATTTCGTTGTTCACCAGCATTACCGACACCAGGATCGTGTCCGGGCGCAGTGCCTGCTTGAACACGTCCATGTCGATCAGACCGTCATCCTTGACATCGAGGTAAGTCACCTCGAAGCCCTGACGTTCCAGTTCACGTGTGGTGTCGAGCACAGCCTTGTGCTCGGTCTTCACGGTGATGATGTGCTTGCCCTTGCCCGAATAGAAATTGGCCGCGCCCTTGATACCGAGATTGTCCGATTCGGTTGCACCCGACGTCCACACGATCTCGCGCGGATCGGCACCCACCAGCGCCGCAACCTGCTCGCGCGCTTCTTCCACTGCACGCTCGGCGTCCCACCCGTAGGCGTGGCTGCGCGAGGCCGGATTGCCGAACTGCTCGCGCAAGTACGGAATCATCTTGTCGGCGACGCGCGGGTCCACAGGCGTCGTGGCCGAATAATCCATGTAGATGGGGAAGTGTGGGGTGGTGCTCATCTTATGACTGCCTTATAGGGATCGCTTATCGCGTACTGCCTACCGATAGTTTAGTATAAATACTACAGCCTTGCTTACGACTGGGCGAGGCTGAACACCGAATTGACCACGCGGGCGCGCGCAGGCTTTTCCTGTTTTTCGGTTTTATTGCGGGATATGGTGACCGGTTGTTGCACGGCGTCTTCGCGCCGGTCGTGCAGCACGGCCGGTTGGCGGGCGCGCTGCTGGTCAACCAGATTCTTCAGGGAGACGGAATCGAGGTACTCGACCATCTTCTGGTTCAGCGTGGCCCACAGTTCATGGGTCATGCAGCGGCCTGTGCCTTCATCGCCATTGCAATTGCCTTTGCCGCCGCATTGGGTGGCATCGAGCGGTTCGTCCACGGCGATGATGATGTCGGCAACGGTAACGTCTTCGGCCTTGCGGGCAAGACTGTATCCGCCCCCCGGGCCACGCACGCTTTCCACGATCTCATGGCGGCGCAGTTTGCCGAAGAGCTGTTCGAGATACGACAGCGAGATCTTCTGGCGTTGGCTGATACCCGCCAATGTGACGGGTCCCTGATCCTGGCGCATAGCCAGGTCGATCATGGCGGTTACCGCGAAACGGCCTTTGGTGGTCAGTCTCATGATGCTCGGGGAGAGGGAATACTTGAGGATTTCGGTCGAGTTTACGATATCCCGACTAAATCAGTCAAGTTCCCCGTGCTGCAATGCACTGTTCCGAAAGCGATAACGATGACCCTGAAAACCGCCTGGCAGCGCGCTTTTGGCCGTGATTGGCCGAATCAGGGCGCGATTTTACCGGCTGCGGCAAATTTCGGCACAGCCCGACTTGCTGCTGTCACAGTCTGGGAATCTATAGCTGTTCGGCTAGAACCTTGCCACGCGCGAAGCCCGCGGCTTCCGCTTCCTCCGGCGACTTGTAGTGCGCCGAGGCCGGCGCATTCTCCACAAGCGTGCTGGCAGCGCGGATGTTGGTCCCCTTGCGGCAGACCCGTACCGTGAAGTCCCAGTCCACCGGATTGCGAGGTTTCACGAGCACCTGGATCTCGTGCGTCTCGAACACCTTCTTCTTCCATTCACTGCTATACGCCATTCCTGTCTCCCGGCCAGCTGTGTCTTGGCCCAACCTGCGCCCGTGGTCAGTTCACTTCACCGGCGTCGATGGTGCGCATGGCTTCGGCCTCGGCCAGGGCGAGTGCCGCCTCTGGCGTTTCGGCCGTGCCTGTCTCGGTTTCAAACGTGGGGCCGCCCGGCTCCCCAAATGCGTCGGCAATCGTCACCACACCGGCAAAGCCGCCGGCCGCATGTCGGATGGCGCGGGCCACGACAGCATATCCACCGTATTCGAACTGCGTGACCATGGCGCGCTCCTGGTTCGTGATGCGGCACGACAACTGCGGGGCTCCGGACGCGGATGTCCTTCATCACTATAGGATGCCGTGCCGCAACATGGGCACCGGGAGCGCCTCTTGCTGGATCGGGGATTGCCTCAGCTTGACGGCGGCAACAGATGGTCGCCATCGGCGGCGCCACCAAACACCTGCGCACGCAGCTTGGCCAGGCTGTCGCGTACCTGGGCAGCCTTCTCGAATTCAAGATTCCTGGCGTGTTCGAGCATCTGCTTCTCCAGGCGCTTGATTTCCTTGGCCACCTGCTTCTCGCTCATGTCCTCGTACTTCGCGCGCTCCGCGGCAGCGGACAATTCGGCCTTGACGTCGTCCGGGTCATACACGCCGTCGATAATGTCCTTGATCCGCTTGACCACACCGCGCGGCGTGATGCCGTGGGCCTCGTTGTGCGCCATCTGCTTGGCGCGGCGGCGCTCGGTCTCGCTGATCGCCACCTTCATCGAGTCCGTCATCCGGTCGCCGTAGAGGATGGCGGTACCGTTGACGTTCCGTGCTGCCCGGCCGATGGTCTGGATCAGCGATCGCTCGGCACGCAGGAAGCCTTCCTTGTCAGCATCGAGGATCGCCACGAGCGATACTTCCGGAATGTCCAGGCCTTCGCGCAGCAGGTTGATCCCCACCAGCACATCGAACGTGCCCAGGCGCAGATCGCGGATGATCTCCACGCGCTCGACCGTGTCGATGTCCGAATGGAGATAGCGGACCTTGACGCCGTTCTCGGACAAGAACTCGGTCAGTTGCTCCGCCATGCGCTTGGTCAGCGTGGTCACCAGCACGCGCTCGTTGACCTTGACCCGCGCATGGATCTCGCCCAGCAGGTCATCCACCTGCGTGGTGGCCGGACGGACCTCGATCGTCGGGTCCACCAGCCCCGTGGGCCGCACCACCTGCTCCACGACCTGGCCGGCATGTTCCTTCTCGTAGTTCGCGGGCGTGGCGGTCACGAAGACGGCCTGACGCATCTTGCGCTCGTACTCGTCGAACTTGAGCGGCCGGTTGTCCATGGCGGACGGCAGCCGGAAGCCATACTCGACCAGCGTGGTCTTGCGGGCGCGGTCGCCGTTGTACATGCCGTTGAGCTGGCCGATCAGCACGTGCGACTCGTCGAGGAACATCAGCGCGTCCGGCGGCAGGTAGTCCACCAGCGTCGGCGGCGGTTCGCCCGGCTGGGCGCCGGACAGGTGCCGCGAATAGTTCTCGATGCCCTTGCAGAAGCCGAGTTCGGTCAGCATTTCCAGATCGAAGCGCGTGCGCTGTTCCAGCCGCTGGGCCTCGACGAGGCGGTTTTCCTTGTAGTAGAAATCCAGTCGCTCGCGCAACTCCACCTTGATGTTTTCGATCGCGCGCAGCACGGTCTCGCGTGGCGTGACGTAGTGGCTCGACGGATAGACCGTGAAGCGCGGAATCTTCTGACGCACGCGCCCTGTCAGCGGATCGAAGAACTGCAGCGAATCCACTTCGTCATCGAACAGTTCCACGCGAACGGCCATTTCGGCATGCTCGGCGGGGAAGATGTCGAGCGTGTCGCCGCGCACGCGGAACGTGCCACGCTGGAAGTCCGCGTCATTCCGCGTGTACTGCATCGCAATCAGCCGCGCAATGATGTCGCGCTGGCTCAGCTTGTCGCCGTTGCGCAGCGTCAGAATCATCTGATGGTATTCGCTCGGATTGCCGATACCGTAGATGGCCGACACCGTCGCCACGATGATCGTATCGCGCCGTTCCAGCAGGCTCTTGGTGGCCGACAGCCGCATCTGCTCGATGTGCTCGTTGATGGACGAGTCCTTCTCGATGAACAGGTCGCGCTGCGGCACGTAGGCTTCAGGCTGGTAGTAGTCGTAGTAGCTGACGAAATACTCGACGGCGTTGCGCGGAAAGAACTCCCGGAATTCCGAATACAGTTGCGCTGCCAACGTCTTGTTTGGCGCAAATACGATGGCTGGCCGCCCCATCCGCGCGATAACGTTGGCCATCGTGAACGTCTTGCCGGAGCCGGTTACCCCCAGCAGTGTCTGGAACGACAGCCCATCCTCTACCCCTTCCACCAGTTGGCGGATCGCCTCGGGCTGGTCGCCGGCCGGTAGATAGGGCTGATAGAGCTGGAACGGGGACCCCGGAAAAGTAACGAACTTGTCTTCGTCGAGAACGGGGGCGGCTTCAGCGAGATTCGTCATGAAATTAGGGAAATACCTCAGGAAAACGGGCGGATACGCTAGAATCTTGGGGTTGCGCGGAACGGTTCAACCCCATTGCCGATCTGCCGCAGCCCAGCGCAGTCCGAAGCATTCTACGCCCTCCGTTTTGTTACACAGCTGACCACGAGATTCCAAATGAGTTTGTTTTCTGCCGTCGAGATGGCCCCGCGCGACCCGATCCTGGGCCTGAATGAAGCATTCAATGCCGATACGCGTCCCACCAAGGTGAATCTGGGCGTTGGCGTGTACTTCACAGACGAAGGGAAAATTCCGCTGCTGCGCGCTGTGCAGGAGGCCGAAAAGGCACGCCTGACGACCGCCACGCCCCGTGGCTACCTGCCGATCGAAGGCATTGCCGCGTATGACCAGGCTGTCCAGACCCTGCTGTTCGGCAAGGAATCGGCCCTGATCACGGAAGGCCGCGTTGTGACCGCACAAGCACTTGGCGGCACGGGCGCCCTGAAGATTGGCGCCGACTTCCTGAAGCGCCTGTATCCGGATGCTTCGGTCGCCATCAGCGACCCGAGCTGGGAAAACCACCGCGCGCTGTTCGAAGCCGCCGGTTTCCCGGTAGTGAACTATGCCTATTACGATGCCCCGAGCCACGGCCTGAACTTCGCCGGCATGGTGGAATCGCTGAAGTCGTACCCGGCCAACACGATCGTCGTGCTGCACGCGTGCTGCCACAACCCCACCGGCGTGGATCTGAATGAAGCCCAGTGGAAGCAGGTGGTGGAACTGGTCAAGGAACGCAACCTGATTCCGTTCCTCGACATGGCCTACCAGGGCTTTGCCGACGGCATCGAGCCGGACGGCGCCGCTGTGCGCCTGTTCGCCGAGTCGGGCCTGCCCTTCTTTGTGTCGAGCTCGTTCTCGAAGAGCTTCTCGCTCTACGGCGAGCGCGTGGGCGCGATCTCGATCGTGACGACCAGCAAGGAGGAAGCGCAGCGCGTGCTGTCGCAGATCAAGCGTGTCATTCGCACGAACTACTCGAACCCGCCGACCCACGGTGGCACCGTAGTCGCCACCGTCCTGAACAGCCCGGAACTGCGCGCCATGTGGGAGCAGGAACTGGGCGAGATGCGCGACCGCATCAAGCTGATGCGCAATGCGCTGGTGTACAAGCTGGCCGCCGCTGGCGTGCCGGGCGACTTCTCGTTCGTCAAGGCGCAGCGCGGCATGTTCTCGTACTCGGGCCTGACCTCGACCCAGGTGGACCGCCTGCGTACCGAACACGGCATCTACGCCGTGGGCACGGGCCGCATCTGCGTGGCCGCACTGAACAGCCGCAACATCGACGCCGTGGTGAAAGCCATCGCCGCCGTCTACTAAGCGATTTGCTGCATCTGGGCGTTGCACCAAAATGCAACACCCAGTCGAAAAAGGCGACCTGGAAGCCACTCCGGTCGCCTTTTTCCGTTTTGTCGGCGGATGTCATCCCGATATAGCGCCAATGTCCTATTGTCTTCCGCGGCTGGCGGCGTACCTTTGAGAGATATGCTGCAGAGCACGATCGTTCGATTGCGGGCATAATCGTTGTGCGAGTCACTCGCGACAATAAAGGCTAGACAGGCATGCTTTATCAATTGCATGAATTCCAGCGCTCGATGCTGAACCCGCTTACCGCGTGGATGCAGGCGACCGCCAAGACGTTTATCAATCCCCTCAGCCCCCTCTCGCTGCTGCCGGGTGCGCCCCGGCTGGCGGCAGGCTACGAGCTGCTATACCGGCTCGGCAAGGAATACGAGAAGCCGGCGTTCGATATCAAGGCCGTGCGTTCCAACGGGCGCGACATTCCCATCGTCGAACAGACGGTGCTGGAAAAGCCGTTTTGCAAGCTGATCCGCTTCAAGCGGTACGCCGACGATCCCGAGACCATCAAGCTGCTCAAGGACGAGCCGGTGGTCCTGGTGGCCGCGCCGCTGTCCGGCCACCACGCCACGCTGCTGCGCGACACGGTGCGCACGTTGCTGCAGGATCACAAGGTCTATGTGACCGACTGGGTGGATGCCCGGATGGTCCCGGCCGAAGACGGTGCCTTCCACCTTTCGGACTATATCTACTACATTCAGGAATTCATTCGCCATATCGGCGCGGAAAACCTGCATGTGGTCTCGGTGTGCCAGCCGACGGTGCCGGTGCTGGCGGCGATTTCGCTGATGGCTTCGGCCGGCGAGAAGACGCCGCGCACGATGACGATGATGGGCGGCCCGATCGATGCCCGCAAGAGCCCGACGTCGGTCAACTCGCTGGCGACGAACAAATCGTTCGAGTGGTTCGAGAACAACGTCATCTACACGGTGCCTGCCAACTATCCGGGTCATGGCCGCAAGGTCTATCCCGGCTTCCTGCAGCATGCCGGCTTCGTGGCGATGAACCCGGACCGCCATCTCTCCTCGCACTATGACTATTACCTGAGTCTGGTCGAGGGCGATTCCGACGATGCCGACGCGCACGTGAAGTTCTACGACGAGTACAACGCCGTGCTCGACATGGCGGCCGACTACTACCTCGACACGATCCGCGAGGTGTTCCAGGAATTCCGGCTGGCTAACGGCACGTGGGAAATCGATGGTGCGCCGGTGCGTCCGCAAGACATCAAGCGCACCGCCCTGCTGACTATCGAGGGCGAGCTGGACGATATTTCAGGTGCTGGCCAGACGGCTGCCGCACACGACCTGTGCGAAGGTATCCCGAAAGCGCGCAAGCAACATATCACCGCGCCGAAGTGCGGCCACTACGGGATTTTCTCGGGCCGCCGCTGGCGCGAGAACATCTATCCGGAACTGCGCGACTTCATCCGGAAGCACTGAAGGTCTTCTGCCAAAGCAAAACGCCCGCAAATTTCTTGCGGGCGTTTTGCTTTCGGCGGATGTCAGCAACCTTCAGCGATTGGTCAGGTAGGACAGCAGCATGTCCGTATGCAGCTCGGCAAAGCGGGCGTGTTCCTCTTCGGAGGCCACGTCGCGGCCAATCACGGCGCTGATCGTGTACCGGTTCGACAGCACATAGTAGCCGAGCGCCGAAATGGTCAGGTAGAACTGCGGCACGTCGATGCCATCACGGAACACGCCCTGTTGCTGGCCTCGCCGGATGATGTCGGCCAGCACATCCACCACGGGGTTGATCAACTGGTGAAGTTGCGAAGATTTCTTCAGGTGCCGCGCCTCGTGCAGGTTCTCGCTGTTGACCAGCCTGATGAACTCGGGATGCGCGTAGTACCAGTCCCAGACGAATCGGGCGAGCGTGCGGACCGCCGCCACCGGGTCTTCGTCCGTGATGTGAAGCTGCTCCTCGGCCGCACGGAATTCGGCGTACTGCTTTTCGAGCACGGTAAGGAAGAGACCTTCCTTGCTGCCGTAGTAGTAGTACAGCATCCGCTCGTTGGTTTCCGCCCGACGTGCGATCTGGTCGACGCGGGCACCGGCCAGCCCGCCTTTGGCAAACTCTTCGGTGGCGGCCGCCAGGATACGCCGACGCGTGCCCTCGGGATCCCGCTTGGTTCTTGGCTCGTTTGACATGAATTTCCGGTCTGTCGATTGCGCGGATTATGGCACAGCCGTCACCCCCTCCCCTTGTCCCACATACGGGTGACGCCGCATGATCCCCTTTTCTGCATGGTGGCGAAATCGGGGATAATCCTTGCCGCAACGCGTCCGGCAGAGACGCGCCGATGCGCTCGCGTGCCGATGTGCCAGCCGCTCCCCCAGAATCCGTTTTTGCAGTTTCGCAGTCGTGACCCACTCCCAACCCACCGCAGCCGGCACCGCCAGCCTGGCGGACCGTCTTGAAGCCCTGCTGCCGCAAACCCAATGCACCAAGTGCGGGTTCGATGGCTGTCGCCCCTATGCCGAGGCCATGGTCACGGGTCAGGCCGACAGCAACCGCTGCCCGCCCGGGGGTGCCACGGGCATCGTACGATTGTCCGCGCTGCTGGGCACGGCGCCGCAGCCGCTCGACCCCGAACGCGGCATCGAACAGCCCCGTGCTGTGGCCCGAATCGATGAATCGCTCTGCATCGGCTGCACGCTCTGCATCCAGGCATGCCCGGTCGACGCCATCGTCGGCGCGGCCAAGCAGATGCATACCGTGCTGCCCGACTGGTGTACCGGCTGCGATCTCTGCGTGGCGCCCTGCCCGGTGGACTGCATCGCGATGGTCCCCGTGACCGGCGCGAATACCGGATGGGATGCGTGGTCGCAGGAACAGGCCGATGCCGCGCAGGCTCGCTATCAGTCGCGGCGAGTGCGGCTGGTCCGTGAGCGCGAGGAGAACGATGCGCGCCTGGCCGCGAAGGCTGCGGCCAAGCTCGAAGCCTTGCAAGCCGAACCGGTAGAATCCGATGCCGAACGGGCTGCGCAGGCACGCAAGAAAGCCATCATCGAGGCCGCCATGGCCCGGGCGCGCGAGAAGGCTGCGGCCGCGGCTGCGGCGAAGCCGCGCAATACCGAAAACGTATCGCCCGCCGTGCAGGCCCAGATCGATGCCGCCGAGGCCCGCCGCGCGCGGCTTGGATTGGGGACATCTGCATCGGATACCTTGCCCGGCCCACACGACAACGACAACGACCCGTCCCGCGCATGAACCCAGCCAAGCGCCTTGCCATCTTCGAAACCCTGCGCGAAGTCAATCCCACACCCGAGACGGAACTCGAATACAGCTCGCCATTCGAGTTGCTGATCGCCGTGCTGCTGTCCGCGCAAGCCACGGACGTGGGCGTGAACAAGGCCACGCGCAAGCTTTATCCAGTGGCCCATACTCCGCAGCAGATTCTGGATCTCGGCGAGGCCGGGCTGATCGAGTACATCAAGACGATCGGTCTCTACAAGACCAAGGCGAAGCATGTGATGGAGACCTGCCGCATCCTGGTGGAACAGCACGGCGGCAAGGTGCCACCGGTGCGCGAGGCGCTGGAAGCGCTGCCGGGCGTGGGGCGCAAGACCGCCAATGTGGTGCTGAACGTGGCGTTCGGCCATCCCACCATCGCCGTGGACACGCACATTTTCCGCGTGGCCAACCGTACCGGGCTGGCGCCGGGCAAGAACCCCGACGCCGTGGAGCAGAAGCTGCTCAAGGTCACGCCGACCGAGTTCATGCACGATGCCCACCACTGGTTGATCCTGCACGGCCGCTATGTCTGCAAGGCGCGCAAGCCAGAATGCTGGCACTGCGCGATCGAGCCGCTCTGCGAGTTCAAGCCAAAAACGCCAGCCCCAAACGTCTAGACATTCGGACTGGGCCGCAATCCGGGAAAGCGCGAGGTTGGGCGGAACCTTCCAAACGCCGCCCGCCAGCCCCACCGAATCTGGCAACGCTGCTACGCTATGCGGTCATCGCACCCGTCCGGGACCTGTCATGACCGCCCCCTCCGCCCATGCAGCAGACGATGCAGTTCCTGACGCTTCTGACACTTCCGGCGACATTGCCGAGATCCTCGACGTTCTGATTGTCGGCGCCGGGCTGTCCGGCATCGGCGCCGCGCGGCAGCTCCAGCAGCGCTGCCCCGGCAAACGCTACGCCATCCTCGAAGCCCGCGACGCCATCGGCGGCACATGGGACCTGTTCCGCTATCCGGGCATCCGTTCCGATTCCGACATGTACACGCTCGGCTACCGCTTCAAGCCGTGGCGTGGCGCCAAGGCGATTGCCGATGGCCCGTCAATCCTCTCCTATATCCGCGAAACCGCCGACGAAGCCGACATCACCGGAAAGATCCGTTTCGGCCACAAGGTCGTGAGCGCCGCCTGGCACAGTGCCGAGGCATGCTGGACCGTGGAGGCCGAACGTACCGCCGACGGTTCGCGCCAGCGGCTCAAGGCACGGCTGCTCTACGTCTGCGCCGGCTACTACAGCTACGCCGAAGGCCACCGGCCCGACTTCCCCGGCGAAGAAAACTTCCGTGGCAAGCTGGTCCATCCGCAGTTCTGGGACCCGTCGATCGATTACGCCGGCAAGCGCGTGGTGGTGATCGGCAGTGGCGCCACGGCGGTCACGCTGGTGCCGGCCATGGCCGAGACGGCGGCACAGGTAACAATGCTGCAGCGCTCGCCCACCTACATCGTGACGCGCCCTGGCGAAGATGCCATCGCCAACCGGCTGCGCAAGCTGCTGCCGGCGCGCGTGGCTTACGGCCTGACGCGCTGGAAGAACGTGCTGCTCGGCATGTTCTTCTTCCAGCTTGCTCGCAGGCGGCCTGCGAAGGTCAAGGAGCGGCTGGTCGGCATGGCCGCCGCCCAGCTCGCACCCGGCTTCGATGTCGATACGCACCTGACGCCGCGCTACAACCCTTGGGACCAGCGCGTGTGTCTGGTGCCCGACGGTGACCTGTTCCGGGCCATCCGCAACGGGCGGGCGTCGATCGTCACGGACCATATCGAGCGATTCGATGCGGACGGCATCGTGCTGAAATCGGGCCAGACACTGCCGGCCGATGTGGTCGTGGTAGCCACCGGCCTGAAGCTGAATATGCTCGGCGACATTGCGCTGACCGTGGACGGCCAGCCGCGCCGCCCATCGGAGTGCCTGGCGTACAAGGGCATGATGCTCGGCAACGTGCCCAATATGGTGCTGGCGTTTGGCTACACCAACGCTTCGTGGACGCTCAAGGCCGACCTCACTGCCGAGTACGTCTGCCGGCTGCTGAAATTCATGGACCGGCGCGGCCATCGCATCGCCATGCCGCAGGTCGATCCCGATGTGCAACGGACGCCGTTCCTCGATTTCACATCGGGCTACGTGCAGCGTGCCGCCGCCGTGCTGCCCCGGCAGGGCGACCGCAAGCCGTGGCGCGTGTATCAGAACTACCTGATGGATATGCTGACGATCCGCCATGGCCGCATCGACGATGGCGTGCTGCGCTTCGATACCGCGCAGGCCGCCCCGCTGCCCCACCACGATCCACTCCCCGAGGCGCAATCTTGAAGATCCTGCTTGTCATCGTGATTGTGGGGGCGGTGTTGCTCGCCGCCCTGCTAGCGCTGCTGTTCCTGTTCACTTGGCGCACCGCGCGCAAGATCGAGGCGGCGTTCCCGCCCACGGGCCGCTTTATCGATGTGCCCGGCGCGCGGCTGCATGTGGTCGAGCGCGGCGAGGGCCCGCCGATCCTGCTGGTACACGGGTTGTCGGGCCAACTGGAGAATTTCGGCTACGGCATGATCGCCCCGCTGTCGCGGGACCATCGCGTGATTGCGGTGGATCGTCCCGGCGCGGGCTGGTCCACGCGCCCGGCCGGCGCGCCCGCCGACCTCAAGGCGCAGGCCGATACGTTGGCCGCGCTGATCGACAAGCTGGGGCTGGAGCGTCCGCTGGTCGTCGGTCACTCGCTCGGCGGTGCGATCTCACTGGCACTTGCCACCTATCACCCCGAGCGCGTGGGCGGACTGGCGCTGATTGCACCGCTGACCCATCCGCCGCAGGCCATCTCGCCGGTCTTCAAGGCCATGGCGATGGAAAGCGCCTTCGCGCGCAAGCTGATCGCCTGGACGCTGTTGATTCCAATGTCGATCCGCAATCGCGAACAGGTCATGGATATCGTCTTCGGCCCGGACGCCGTGCCCGAGGATTTTCCAACGCGTGGCGGCGGTTTGCTGGCGCTGCGGCCCGGCCATTTCCTGGGCGCGTCGGAAGATCTGCTCGGCGTGGCACCCAGCCTGCCCCCGCTACTGGCGCGCTATGGCGACCTGCGCGTACCGGTGAGCATCCTGTTTGGCCGCGAGGACCGCATCCTCGATTACCGCGAGAACGGCGAAGCCTTCGTTGCCAAACACCCGGCTGCCCGGCTGACATTGATCTCGGGCGGGCATATGCTCCCGGTGACCGCTGTCGATACCAGCGTCGATTTCGTGCGTACCGCAGCGGCCAGTCTGCGTGAACCGGCCACTGTCTGAAACCCTGACGAGAGGACCTGCCCATGGCTGCTTCCACCGGTTTCAACCCCTACAGGCGTGACCTGCCTACCGCGTTCCAGGCCATCCGCAAGCTGATGGCAGACGGCAACGACACCGAGCAGGTCTTCCGCATCATGCGCGCGCTGAACGGGCCATCGATGCCGCGCAATTACAGCCGCCTGCTGAGCACGCCCGACGGCCGTCGCATGGCGTACCAGCGGATCGAACTGGCGGAGAAGCTCTCGGACCCAGCCTATATCGCCGCCTTTGCACCGGGCACCGTCGGCGCCGCGTATCGCGCCTTTCTGGAGAAGACTGGCTATAGCGCCGATGGACTGGCGAAGGTCTCGAACCTGAATCAGGAACCGATCGTCGAGGATGCCTATATGTGGTTCGGGCGCCGCACGCGCGACATCCACGATATCTGGCATGTGCTGACGGGTTACCGCGCCGATGAAAGCCTGGGCGAAGCGGCGCTGGTCGCGTTCAGCTACGCGCAGACGGGCGGACAGGGCTGGGCATTTATCGCACTGGCCGCCTCGCTGAAAAGCTGGCGCCTGACGCGCAGCCTGGCGTTTGCGCGCGCAGTGCTGGAAGGCTACCGGCTGGGCCGGAATGCAGGCTGGCTGCTGGGGGAGGACTACGAGAAGCTGCTGAACGAGCCGATCGACGCAGCCCGGGCACGGCTGGGGATCGCCCAGCCGGTGAAGTACCTGGCCTGTCATCCCGTGGAGGAATGGTCAGCCTGATCGCCATGTTGCCTGTCACCAACGAAAAAACGGCCCGAGGGCCGTTTTTGTCTTTCTGGCAGGTGCCGAATGCTCAGACGATCTTGCAGGCTTCGTCGAACGACAGGCGCGGCAGGCGCGGATGCAGCTTGTCGGCTTCGCCATAGCCCAGGTTGATCAGGAAGTTGACCGACCATTTGCCGTCCGGGAAGAATGCCGCGTTGAGCTTGTCGGCATCGAAACCGGCCATCGGGCCGCAATCCAGGCCCAGCGCACGCGCGGCCAGGATGAAGTAGCCGCCTTGCAGCGAGCTGTTCATCAGCGCGTCGCGCGCAATCTTGGCGTCGTTGCCGGCGTACCAGGCACGGGCATCGGCATGCGGGAACAGCTTCGGCAGTTGGTCGTGGAAAGCGTTGTCGAAGGCGATGATCGCGGTCACGGGCGCCGAGCGCGTCTTGTCGACGTTGCCAGCCGAGACGCACTCCACCAGGCGAGCCTTCTGCTCGGCCGACTTCACGAACACGATACGGGCCGGCGAACCATTGGCGGCGGTGGGGCCGAACTTCATGGCTTCGTAGATCTGCTTGAGCACGGCGTCGTCGACGTGCTTGTCCTGCCACACGTTGTGGGTGCGTGCTTCAGTGAACAATTGTGCAATCACAGCCTGATCGACGGGTTTCATTGCGCGCTTTCCGGTTTTTATGATGAAAGAAAGCGCGATTGTACCCAAGGCGTTACAGGTGTGCGTGCAGGCCTTCGTCGAAGTCGTTCAATTCCATTCAACCCTCGTCGCTGTCCACCTGTGGCGTGCCGCTGGCGCGACGCGTCAGCCACAGCACGCCCAGCAGGATCAGCGCCCCACCCACGGCCTGGGTCACGCCGATATGCTCGCCTAGCAGCGCTGCGGCAAGCACCACGGTGACTACCGGCTCCAGCGTGGAGAGCATCGACGCCTTGGCCGCGCCCAGTTTCTGCAGTCCAGCGAAGAACGTCATGATGGCCAGCACAGTGGAAACTAACGCAATGGCCAGCAGGGCGAGCCATCCACCTGCGCTGGACGGAAACTGCGGCGGCACGCCTACACTCGTGCGGATCACGCCGATCGTCACATAGACCAGCGCTGCCGCCGAACAGATCACCGTGGTCGTGGCGATGGCATTGACGCCGGCCGTCACGCGAGCGCCCACCACGATGTAGATCGAGTAAATTACCGCCGCCGCCACGCCCAGTGCGATACCCAATGGCGCGCCCTCCCCGCCGCCCACCGTCAGCCCGGCACCCACCGAGCACAGCACTAGCGCGATCACCGAGGTGGTGGTCAGCTTTTCTTTCAGGAAGACCGCCGCCAGCAACGTGACGAACAGCGGATAGAGATAGAGCAGCAGCGCCACGAGACTGGCCTGCGCGTGATTGAGCGCGGTGAAGAAGCAATAGGACTGGCCGACATAGCCTATGCCGCCCATCGCCGCCAGCGCCAGCACGCGGCGCCACGGCGGCAGCGCAATGCCGCGCGTGCGCATCACCACGGCCATCGCCAGCGCCGCCACCACGAATCGCACCGCCAGCAGGCCGTAGACATCGGCACCGGCTGCATAGGCAAAGCGCGCGAAGATCGCCATCGCACCGAATGCGGTGGCGGACAGGGCAATCAGCAGCACGCCGGCGAACTTGTCGCGGGCCTGGCCCAGAGGGCCGGTGGCGGAAACGGTCATCGTGGAGGAAAAAGAGCGCGGAACGCTGCATTCTACTGACCCTGCGGGGCGCGCGGCGCATGCCCTACGCACATTCCGGCGCTGACTTACAATAGCGGCCATCATGTTCAATCCCTCAAGAGAAGAAGTCCGCCGTTTCTTCTGCGATGCCTGGCAGAAGCGCGTAGCGGGCAGTGTCCTCACCCCCCTGGAGGCCATCGCCGTCGACTGGATCGACCAGCACCCCGACTACCACGCGCTGCTGACCGATACCGAAGGCGCGCTGACGCGCGATTACACGCCCGAAGGCGGCCAGACCAATCCGTTCCTGCACCTGGCGATGCACCTGTCGATCTCCGAACAGGTGTCGATCGACCAGCCGCCGGGCATCCGTGGCGCCTACGAGGCGTTGAGCCGTAGGCTCGACTCGCCGCACGAGGCGCAGCACCAGATCATGGAAGCCCTCGGCCAGATGCTCTGGAATGCCCAGCGCAATGGGATGCCTCCGGACGGCCAGGCATACGTCGACGACATCCTGCGACGCGCCCGGGGCTGATTCTGCGTCTGACACACGGCGCCGTGCAGTAATCGACACTGCGCGGCATCAATACCAGACAACGCCTGACAAGAGCGCTCGGCAGCACGTGCTAGGCTTGCCGGCATCTTGTTCCTGTTGCGCCGCATCACCGGCAAGCGCGCATTCCTTGCGTGGCCGGCGCGGCGCTCCCTGCCCATGCTCTGCTCCGCTGCTGTCCGCGCCGGCTCGCGCCGCGCGGCTTTCCCCTCCCTGCGCTATGCATCGGCCATTGCCGGCGCCCTGCTGCTCTGTTCGCCGCTGGCGGCCCACAGCGCCGTGGCACTGCTGCAGCCGCCGCGTGCCATCGATGGCACGAAGCCCCTGACACTGACGCTGCTCATCACTGCCGACGACGACACGCGCCGCTATGCCGTGCCCGATACGCTACAGGTGACTGCCGTGGGCGACCTGGCCGCCCCGGTGCGGATGGAGTTGAAGCGTGTGGGCAAGGGGCCGGAGATTCTGAACCTGCGGCGCGGTGAAAACCGCACAGTCAGCTACGCGGCCGACTGGCCCGCAGGCATGCGCGGCATGGTGAGGCTGGACGTGGCGGGCATCGACGCCGCGCCCGTCACCATCACGCTGAACCGCGCGCCGTTGCCGGGCGAGGCCACTCCCACCGCGCCTCTGGTCGTCGCCAAGCCGGCCGCCACGCCCGATACCGAGCCGACCACTGCGGAACGGGACCTGGCCAATGCCCAGGGCACGCCAACGACAGCGCCCGTCACGCCTGTGGTATCCACCGCCGACGGTGCTACCACCGGTCCGGTACCGGCCGATCTTCGCGACTCCCAGCGTCTGGCGTTCAACGAGCCGATGTACCTGATGATCGGCGCGCACGACGGTGCCAACGCCAAGTTCCAGATCAGCTTCCGCTACCGGATTTTCGAAGGCGAGAACCCGAATTCGAAGTCGGTACTAGACAACCTGTACTTCGCATACACGCAGTTCTCGCTTTGGGACCTGGCCGCCGCATCCAAGCCGTTCAAGGACACCAACTACCGGCCCAGCCTGTATTACTACCTGTCCGATACCGGCGTGAAGAACAGCGTGATCAGCCGCCTGTCGATCGCCACCGGCTTCGAGCACGAATCCAATGGCCGCGACGGCGACGACTCGCGCGCGGTCAACACCCTGTTCATCAAACCGACGATGTACTTCGGCGACCAGACCGACTGGCACTGGCGCGTGACGCCCAAGGTGTACGGGTATGTGGGCAAGAGCGACAACGAGGACATCGCCCACTATCGTGGCTACATGGACCTGAACATCGCCTATGGCCGCCCAGACTCGTGGGAACTCTCCACCACGCTGCGCAAGGGCACGCGCAAGGGCTACGGCAGTGTCGACGCCCAGCTCACCTATCCGCTGTCGCGGCTGCTGCCGGGTACAGCCGGCTACCTGATGGCAGGCTATTTCTATGGATATGGCGAGAGCCTGCTGTACTACAACCAGAAAACCCCTTGGCAATTCCGCCTGGGCTACGCACTGTCCCGCTGAGTTTATCCGGCGAGCGGTTTCCCTTCTGCCTTCAGCCGCGCATTGCCCACCGCCGCCGCGAACTGGCCATGACCGTGCCAGCCCGTGGCGCGGCCCAGTTTCTTGCCCTTGTGGAAGAACATGAACACTGGAATGCCGTGCAGGCCGAAGCGGCGGCCCAGTTCGGGGTGCGCGTAGACGTTGGTGTGCAGCCAGCGCAGGTTCAGCGCGCGGATCGGCTCGGGATTGGCGAGGATCGCCTTCTTTGCCATTTCGCAGTTAAAGCAATCCACACCCCAGAAGAACACGCAGACGAGATCGTCTCCGCTGGCGGCGATTTCCGCATCGATGGTGGACGGGTCCACTTCCTGCATGGCCAGCGCCTCGAAGGCGCGGTGATCCAGATGGGGGGCCGGTGCGTCAGACATCTACATTCTCCAGACACGACAACGCCCGGCAACCTTGCGGCCACCGGGCGTGTGTTTGCTACATGATCCTGCGGAAACTCGGACTCAGCGCGGAGCCGAAACGGTCACCAGCGCCGGGCGCAGCACGCGATCCGAGATCGTATAGCCACGTTGCAGCACGCTGACCACGGTGTTCGGTTCCTGCTCAGACGGGACCATCGAAATGGCCTGGTGGCGATGCGGATCAAAGCGCTCACCGACCGGGTTCAACTCGACGATCTTGCCGCGCTCGAAGGCCGCTGCCAGTTGGCGGGCGGTCAGTTCCACGCCTTCGCGCAGCTTGGCCACATCGCCGCTGTTGTCGGCCAGCGCGGCCTGCAGGCTGTCCATCACGGGCACGAGGTTGTCGGCAAAGCTCTCGATGGCGTACTTGTGTGCCTTCGAGACTTCGTCCTGGGAGCGGCGGCGGATGTTCTCGCCTTCCGCCGTGGCGCGCAGGAACATGTCGTAGTGTTCCTTGGCCTTGGCCTCCAGGTCGGCCACCTGCTGGGCCAGGCGTGCCACATCATCGGCACCGGCTGCGGCAGCTTCGGGCGCCTGCGTGCGGGCGGCCTCGTCGGCCGGCGGCTGCATGTTCGGATTCGGCGTCAGATTCTGTTCTTCCATGTCGATTCGTATCAAAGCTAAAAACGCGGCCCATCTGCGGTAACGACAGGCCGAGGGGGGTTCGGATGCCCGGTTCGGGATCAACAGGCAAGTCTAGCCGCACTTGGCGGCACCACTCCAGTTTTTCAAGAGTGGACATTCAGAGACGCCGAAATACGCCGTTACAAAGAGCGGTTTCATGAGATCGAGTGTTCATTGCCTTGCTGCATCGCAATGACTAAGATTCATGCAGTAAAAATGACAAAAATAACGGGAGCCGGAGGTGGATCCATTCGATGCATCCTTGGGACGCTTCACCATGCACAAGCTGCCAGTCGTGACCGTATGCCTGATCGCCGCGCTATCGGCGATGACAGTATTCATCTGCCTGTCGGAAGCGGTGGGTCCTCGCGACACCGAGTATGGCAGCGGCAAGGCCGTGTTCAAACACTACCTCGTCCACTACGTGCGCTGATTTTTCCCGGAATACCGTGGCGACCTGGGCTGGCTCAATGACGAAAATCGTCAATCCGACGGCGGTCGCGCTTGGTTGGGCGGCCCTGTAGCTGGGCGGCCGGCTCAGGCTGCAGCCGGCGTGTTTCGGCCTCTTTCTGGCGCCGGGTCTGGCTTTCCGGCGTTTCCTCGTAGGTGGTCTGAGCAATCGGTGCCGCGCCCCGCGAAGCCGGAATCCCCTTCACCATCACTTCCCAGCGCTGCTGGTGCGCCTCCAGCACGACCGCATCGCCGGGCTTGATTTCGCGCGAATTCTTGACGGGCTGGCCGTTCACCGTGACCTTGCCGCGCTCCACCGCCTCGGCTGCCAGCGAGCGCGTCTTGAAGAATCGCGCACACCAGAGCCATTTGTCGATGCGCATCCGCGCACTGCTTTCGAAATCCACTTGCATGACTTCCCTCCTGCTCAGCCCGCCGCGCCGCGCGCATGGGCCCGGCTACGGCGCGCCTCGAGTTCATGCGCATGCAACGCCGTCAGAGGCCAACCCTGCAGATGTTGCAGGGCAATATCCGCCAGACCGGCAATCCACACCTCCGAATCATTCATGCATGGAATGAAATGGAAGTCGTTGCCGCCCGCTACCCGGAACTCGGTCTGCCCCTCCATGGCGATCTCCTCCAGCGTCTCGATGCAGTCTGCCGGAAACCCAGGGCAGAACACATCCACCCGCTGCGTACCCACTTTGCCTAGTTCGGCCAGCGTCGGCGCGGTATAGGGTTGCAGCCACTCCGCCTTGCCGAAACGCGACTGGAACGTCACCTGATACTGTCCCGGCTGCAAGCCCAGCGCCTCGCCCAGCAGGCGGCCGGTCTTCAGGCATTCGCAGTGATAGGGGTCACCGAGGTCCAGCAGTCGCCGGGGCAGGCCGTGGAAGGACAGGATCAGGCGGTCACCCTGCGCGAAATCGGGCACGCCGTGCTGGCGCCAGTAGGCCCGCACCTGCTCGTTGAGCGCGCGAATATAGGCTGGATGATCGTGAAAGTGCTTCACAAGCCGGATTTCGGGCTGATTGCGCCATCCCGCCAGGACACGGAACACTTCGTCGAACGCCGTAGCCGTGGTGGTGCCCGAATACTGGGGATATAGCGGCAGCAGCAGGATCTGCTCCGTGCCCTGCCGGCGCAGCGCCTCCATCACCGATTCGATCGACGGATTGCCGTAGCGCATGGCGCAGGCCACGGTCACCTCATGGCCCAGCTTCTGCATCAGCAGTTGCAGCGCATGGGCCTGCCGTTCGGTGTGGACCAGCAACGGGGAGCCGGTCATATGGGCTTCGCGCAGCCAGATCGACTCATATTTCATGGCCGAGGCGCGCGAACGGAACGGCAGGATCACCCCGTGCAGGATGGGCAGCCACGCCAGCCGCGGGATTTCCACCACGCGGGGATCGGACAGGAAGGCTTTCAGGTAGCGCCCCACCGCCTTGGGCGTGGGCGCATCGGGGGTGCCGAGGTTGATCAGCAGGATTGCGGTGCGCGGCGACTGGCCGTGCTGGTATGCCGGTTCAGGCGAAAACGTCATGGGGTGTCCGATTACAACTCCGGGAGCGCCGGGCGATGCCGTGCGAAAGGCTCAAGTCTGATTCTGGCTAAGCGCGCTGGAGAGCAGCCGCGCCGTGATATCGACGATGGGGATCACACGTTCGTACGCCATGCGGGTGGGGCCGATCACGCCGAGCGTGCCGACGATCTGGCCGTCCACCTCGTACGGCGCAGTGATCACGGCCATGTCCTCGATCGGCACCAACTGGCTTTCTCCGCCGATGAATATCTGCACGCCCTGCGCGTGGCTGGAGACGTCCAGCAATTGCAGCAGGCTGGTCTTGTGCTCGAAGACATCGAACAGCCGGCGCAGCTTGTCCATGCTCGACGACAGGTCCTCCACCTCCAGCAGCTTGCGCTCGCCGGAGATGAACACCTGCTCGTTGTTATCCTCCGCCATCGCGCTGCTACCCGCCTCCACGGCGGCCTGCATCAGCGATGACATGTCACGGCGCAACGCCTGCAACTCCACGCGCAGGTGATCGCGCACCGAGTCGAAGCTCATGCCCGCATAGTGCGCGTTGAAGAAATTGGCGGCCTCGATCAGTTGGGCCGGGGTATAGGACAGCTCGGTCTGGATGATCCGGTTCTGGACGTCACCTTCCGGGCTGACGATGATCAGCAGGATGCGCTTATCCGACAACCGCATGAATTCGACCTGCCGGAACGATTGTGCGCGCCGGGGCGTCATCACCACGCCGGCGAACTGCGACAGGTTCGACAAGGTGTGCGCAGCCGCCGTGATCATGCGCTGGGGTCCAAGCTGCTGGTTGGCCATCTGGCCCTGGATCTGGTCCTTGAGGCCGGCCAGTTCGGCGGGCAGCACCACTTCGCCGTCCAGCGGGCGCGCGGTCAGCATCGCATCGACGAACAGACGATAGCCGCGCGGCGTGGGAATGCGGCCCGCAGACGTGTGCGGGCTGGCGATGAAACCCATTTCCTCGAGGTCCGACATCACATTGCGGATGGTGGCCGGCGACAGGTCCAGCCCCGAGTATCGCGAAAGGGTGCGGGAACCGACCGGCTGCCCTTCGGCGATGTAGCGCTCGATCAGGGTCTTGAGAAGCGTTTTAGAACGTTCGTCCATGATGCCCCGATTCTAATCAAAACTGCGCCGTTCGGGCGGCGTCGCGAGCGCCCACGCCCCGAGGCTGACAATGGTCATGCCGGTATGGTCTAATCCCGCCATGTCTGCCCCCTCAAAGACCAGCGCCCCGCGCGCGCCGTTCAAGACCGTCGCCCTGGTGGGCCGGCATTCGACCGCCGGTATCGAAGGCCCCCTGGAGGAATTGGCGTCCTGTATTTTGCGCAATGGCCAGGATGTGGTGTTCGAGCGCGAGACCGCGCTGGCCACCGGCCTGACCGGCTACCCCGTGCTCACGCCCGAGGAAATTGGCCGCGAGGCCGACGTCGCCGTGGTGCTTGGTGGCGACGGCACGTTGCTCGGCCTGGCGCGCCAGCTGGCCGGCCACGATGTGCCCGTCATCGGCGTGAACCACGGCCGGCTGGGCTTCATGACCGACATCCCTCTGGAGGACGTCACCACCGCCCTGCCTGAAATGCTGTCCGGCCGCTACGAGGCCGAGTCGCGGATGCTGCTCGAATCGCGCGTGATCCGCGACGATACGGTGATTTTCTCCGCGTTGGCGTTCAACGACGTGGTGGTGAACCGTTCGGGTATCTCCGGGATGGTGGAACTGGCGGTCTCGGTCGATGGCAACTTCATGTACAACCAGCGTTCGGACGGCTTGATCGTATCCACGCCCACCGGCTCCACCGCCTACGCGCTGGCCGCTGGCGGCCCGATCCTGCATCCCACGCTGTCCGGCATGGTGCTGGTGCCGATTGCCGCGCACGCGCTGTCCAACCGCCCCATCGTATTGCCGCACGATGCCGAGGTCACCATCGAGGTGGCCAGCGCGCGCGATGTCAGTGTCAACTTCGACATGCAGTCTCTGGCGTCGCTGCTGCCTGGGGACCGCATCGTCGTGCGTCGCTCGGCCAAGACCGTGAGCCTGCTGCACCCGGTGGGGTACAACTACTACGCCACGCTGCGCAAGAAGCTGCACTGGCACGAATACCCGACCGAGGACAACCGGCTCTGAGCCGATGCCTCCGGCTCTCCCGTCCAACTCGCCGAATCCTCTACCCAGTTCATAGACGCCCAAGATGCTGCGCAGCCTGTCCATCCGCGATTTTGTCATCGTCGACACCCTCGACCTCGACTTCTCGACCGGCTTCACCGTGTTCACGGGCGAGACCGGCGCGGGCAAGTCGATCCTGATCGATGCGCTGGCGCTGGTGCTGGGCGAGCGTGCCGACGCTGGCATCGTCCGGGAAGGCGCGACCCGCGCGGGTATCGGCGCCACCTTCCGCACGCATCCCGCGCTGGACGCCTGGCTGGCCGAGCGCGAACTGGCTGGCGACGATGATTCTGTGTTGCTGCGCCGGACGGTCGATGCCAGCGGACGCAGCAAGGCGTTCATCAATGGCGCCGCCGCTACGCTGGCCCAGTTACGCGAGGTAGGCGATCAACTCGTGGACATTCACGGCCAGCACGCCCACCAGCAGTTGCTGCGCCCGGACGCCCAGCGTCATCTCTTCGATGCCCACGCCGGACTGAGCGAGCAGGCCGCTGCCGTGGCCGAATCCTGGCGCGCCTGGCGCGTCTGCGTGAAACAGCGAGAGGCCGTGGAGCACCAGTCGCGCGAGATGCAACTGGAACGCGAACGGCTCGAATGGCAGGTCGGCGAACTCGACAAGCTGGCGCCGCAGCCGGGCGAGTGGGACGAGATCCAGTCCGAGTACAACCGCCTTTCGCACGCTGCCGGCCTGATCGACGGCAGCCGCGCCGCGCTCGATGCGCTCTCCGAATCCGATGGTGCCGTAGCCTCGGTGCTCAATGGCGTGGTCCAGCGGTTGCAACAACTGGCGGATGTCGATGTCGCGCTGCGCGATGTGCTGGCCGCACTCGAACCTGCGCTGGTGCAGGTGGAGGAAGCCGCGCACTCGCTGAATCGGTATGTCGACCGGCTCGAACTCGATCCCGAACGCCTGCAGGCCGTGGAAGCACGGATGCAGGCGCTGCACACCACCGCGCGCAAGTACCGGCTACCGCCCGAGCAGTTGGCCGACGAACTGCTGGCGCGCAAGCAGCAGCTCGACGACCTGCAGGCCGCGCAGGACATCAACAAGGTGCTGGCTCGCGAAGCTGCCGCACGCGCTGCCTACCTGACGCTGGCCAAGCATCTGTCCGCCGCGCGCAAGGTGGCCGCCGACGCGCTGTCCAGGGCCGTGACCGAGGCGATGCAGGGCCTGTCGATGGCGGGCGGCACGTTCGCCGTGGCGCTGCATCCGCTGGAAGAAGGCCAGAGCCACGGCCTGGAACAGGTGGAATTCCTCGTCGCCGGCCATGCCGGTGTCAGCGCACGTCCGCTGGCACGCGTGGCGTCGGGCGGCGAGCTCGCACGGATCAGCCTGGCCATCTCGGTGATCACCAGCGAAGCGGCCCCCACTCCAACGCTGATTTTCGACGAGGTGGATACCGGCATCGGCGGCGCCGTGGCCGAAGTCGTGGGCCGGCGCCTGCAGGAACTGGGCCGCGCTCGACAGGTGCTCTGCGTGACCCATCTGCCGCAGGTGGCCGCGCAAGCCGGCGCCCACCTGCTGGTCAGCAAGGAAAGCCGCGAGGACAAGGAAGGCGCGGTCACGCGCTCGAAGATCCGCGCGCTGGACGCCGATGGCCGCATCCAGGAAACCGCGCGCATGCTGGGCGGTGCGACCGTGACCGCGACGACCCTCCAGCACGCAGAGGAAATGTTGACGCAGGGCGCGCGCGCTGCGGCCCAGGCCGCCAACGCATCCCGCGAAGGCAGCGGCAAGAAGCCGCGCCGGGCGGCCGGCTGAGTCCGGCGGCATGCAATCCGAACACAGGAGTTTCAAACCGATGACCCATGGCAAGCTGCCATCGTTTCCCCGCCAGTTCTCGCGCACGGTGGCCACGGCCGCCTTCGCCGCGCTGGCCATGACCGCCATCTCGGGCTGCGCGTCGGAGTCGAAGTCGTTCGCACCGCCGCGCGGTGCCCTCACCAACGACCGCGCGCTGGGCGACATCCTCGTCAAGTTCACGCCACCTGACGTGATGTTGTCCGAAGATGCCGGCAAGCTGCTGGCGGCTATCGAAGGTCCCGCACGTTACGTCGTGAAGCGACCCATGTCGGGTGGCGTGTGGCTGATCACTGCCATCACGACCTCCGGCGATGTGACGATGGATCAGGCCGTGGCGACGCTGAAGGCAGCACCCCGTATCGAATCGGCCACGCCGGACCGCATGCTGAAGCCACACCGGGCACGTCCGACCGGACGAGACATGCCATCCGACATACCGGCCAATTAATCTGCATCCTAAGGTTGGGGTGCCAGATTGCCGATAGCGACGGGTAGCCAACGATGGCTGTCCGCCGCCACTGGAAAGAATGAGCAGGTGCAGTACCGGTATTCCTTAGCAGTTCGTTTCATGCGATCTCCCCAGGAGCCTTGATGCCGTACGAGCCGTCCAATTTCCTTCCGAGGTCCATGCTGCCGGCCCTGCTGCTGGCATTCGGCACCATGCTGGGCCTCCCTTCCGCCGTGCACGCGCAGGCTGATTCCATCGCCACGGTTCGCCCCACGCCACCGGCTTCCCGATTTACCGGCAACTACATCGTGCGCTGGCGCGATGGCAGCCAGACCGTGGGCACCCAGGCCGACACCACCCGCATGAAGCGCGTGGAATCCAATACGGGGCTGGCCCTCTCGGTCAAGCGGCCGATGGCCGGGACGCTGCAACTGCTGACCGTCAAGGACACGCGAGGCGACGGGCCCGAGGCAGTGGCCAGGCGCCTGCGCAACGATCCGCGCGTGGCCGATGCCGTGCCCGACCGCTGGCTGCAGTTGCACGACACCGTCCCCAACGATACGGAATTCGCCACCAACCAGCGCTACCTCGGCCCGCCCTCGGTGCTGACCGGCGCCGCCAACCTGCCGCGCGCCTGGGACCGCTCTCGCGGCAGCAGCAATATCGTGATCGCCGTGGTGGATACCGGCATCCTGCCCCACCCCGACCTGGCCGGCCGGACCGTGGCGGGCTACGACTTCATCAGCAGCACGACCGTGTCGGTGGACGGCGACGGCCGCGACAGCGACCCGACCGATCCGGGCGATTACGTGCCCACCGGCACCACGTGCTCGGACGGCAGCGGCGCGGCCAACAGCACGTGGCACGGCACACGCGTGGCCGGCGTCCTGGGCGCGGCCACCAATAACGCCCTGGGCATTGCCGGGGTGGACTGGACGGCCCGGATCCAGCCGGTACGTGTGTCGGGGCGCTGCGGCGCCCTGCTCTCGGATACCGTCGACGGCATGCGCTGGGCGGGCGGCCTGACCGTGCCCGGCGTCCCGGCCAACGCGACACCGGCCAAGATCGTCAACATCAGCCTTGGCGGCGGCAGTTGCTCGTCGATCGAACAGCAGGCCGTCAACGATCTCAACGCGGCCGGCGTGGTCGTAGTGGCGGCGGCAGGCAATTCAGCTGGCGCGGTCGAGGCGCCGGGCGACTGCAGCGGTGTCATCACCGTCACCGCGCACGCCAGCGACGGCGAGAACGCCAGCTATGCGAACGTGGGCCCGCAGGTCGCACTGAGCGCACCGGGGGGCGGCTGCGGCAACTCCAAGGTCATCACGTCGGGTGGCACCACCACCTGCGCCTCCACCACGCCGCTCTACATCACCACGCTGACCAATGCCGGCGCGGCATCACCGGGTGCGTACGCGATCTCCTACACCTCGGCGGGCACCAGCTTCGCCGCACCGATGGTCTCGGGCGTCGCCGCGATGATGCTGGCCGTCAATCCCGCCCTGACCCCGGCCCAGGTCACCGCCGTGCTGAAATCCTCGGCACGCGCGCATCCCGCCAATACGTATTGCACGGCTTCAGGGAACTCCGGGAAATGCGGCGCCGGCTTGCTCGACGCCGACGCTGCGCTGGTGCTGGCGCCGAACCCGCCTGCTACGGCAAGCACGGCGACCTCATCCGGTAGCGGAGATACCAGTGGAGGTGGTGGAGGTGGTGGCGGTGCATTCGCACCGTGGAGTGCGATGGTGTTGCTGGGGATTGGGTTCGTGGGCTTCGTGACGCGGCGGCGGGGGTAGTCGATCAGCTTTCGATCCCGATCGCTGCGTCGCTCCCCTCTGCCGCCGGTCTTGCTCCCCTCTCCCACTTGTGGGAGAGGGGAGCAAACCAGTGGGAGAGGGGGAAACAATTGTTGGCTCAGCGTCCCCGCCTCCGGGCCTGTCAGGAATTTTGTGTGTAGGGCATAACATGTCGTTAA
>NZ_JBDKXK010000073.1:0-45237 GCF_039710735.1 Cupriavidus sp. DL-D2
TTAACGACATGTTATGCCCTACACACAAAATTCCTGACAGGCCCGTTTTCAGCGCCTGCCCTCTCCCCCGGCCGCTCTCCCGTTCGGCGGGAGAGGGGAGCAAACATTCACCGCAAATCGCTCCGCCGATACAAACTCAGCCCCACCGCCAGAAACGCCAGCATCCCTGCGCAACCCCGGTTGATCCATTGCACCGCGCGGCCGGACAGTGTGCGCACTGCGTGCCGGCCACCGAACGCGTAGATCGACATCATCAGGATATCCATCAGTGCTGCCACTACGGCCAGGATCACGTATTGGATGGCCACGGGCTTGTCCGCGTGGACGAATTGGGGCACGAAGGCCGAAGTAAACAGGATGGCCTTGGGATTCGAGAGCGCCACGAACAGCGCGCGCAGGAACGCGGCGCGGCCGCTCGATGACGAGGCGTCGACCGTGGCGACCAGCGCCTGGCTGGGCGCGCGCCACATCGTCACGGCGAGGTAAAGCAGGTAAGCCGCGCCAACCCACTTGATCGCCGAGAACAGCAGTTCCGATGCCTGAAGTACCGCGCCCAGTCCGCAGCCGACCGCACCGATCAGGATCAGGTCGGCCAGTGCTGCGCCGCCGATCCCGCAGGCGGTAACCCGCATGGGCCGCGTGGCGCCGTTGCTGAGCGCAAGGAGCATCGTCGGGCCAGGCGTCACCATCACGGTGGCAACGGCGATCAGGTAGAGGAACAGGGTAGTGGTGTCCATGGACGGCTCCGACGCGGCAAGCCGCCAGTGTGGACCCAAGCCGTGCCTGTGGACAACCCCGTGCACAAGTCTGTGCCCTGACTGGGCGCAAGATGTGGGACGTATACGTACAACCGGCGAACAACTTTGCACGTATACGTGGCAGGCCGGAATGCTGGCGCGGGTTATCCACGGCCGTCCACGTATACCCCGCGCATCTGCCCTTGCGGTTATCTTTTCTGCAACCTGTTGATCGATAAGGGGAAAAGGCGGTTATCCACTGTGCGAGCTCAGTGTTAACCATTACTACTACTATTTATGTATACGTAAACAATGACGTAAACCGTAAACGCATTGTTGCGGGTTCGGTTTTTTCCGCGTTGCGCTACAGCAATACCCCACCACAACGCGTCACGCGCAGAAGGGCCCAGTCCTAGAATGTCGGCTTTCCAGCACCATGTGCCCGGCATCCACCATGAACCGTCCCGAGTCCGATATCCAGCCCATCTCACTGCCATGGGCGCTGGCATTGACCTTTGCGGCGTGGTTCATGGAAGTCATCGTGACAACGCTGCTCCGGCCGATGCTGATGCGATCCGGCCTGGACCTTATGGCGGCGGCTTCGATTGTTCGCATCCTGGCGTGCGGCATCGTGTTTGCCATGCTGCTGCACCAGAGTGGCCTGAGCTATCGCAGGTTGTTCCACGAAAGCCGCTCCAGCGCGATGGCGACGGTGGTGTTGATTGGCGTGCCGATCCTGATGACAGTGCCGCTGATCGTCCTGCTCGATGGCGCAGCGATGTGGCTGCTCGAAAAGGCGCTGCCGCTATCTCAGTACGAAGTGACCATATTCGAGATGATGAGCGGCGGCCTGGGTAACTGGGTGCTGGCCTGCGCCACTGCGCCGATGGTGGAAGAGATGTTCTTCCGCGGCATCATCCTGCGCGGCATGCTCAAGCGCTACGGGACCACCGATGCCATCGTCTACTCGGCGTTCGTGTTCGGCCTGATGCACTTGAACGTTTATCAGTTCGTGATTGCCTTCGCGATTGGGATTCTTGCTGCCGTGTTCTATGTGCGCACGGGTTCCTTGTGGCCCGGCATCGTGCTGCATGCCGGCATCAACATCGCGGTTACAGCGTTGGGCGAGTTGAAAGTGGAATCCATGGGGGAGATTCCGCTCCTTGTCTGGGGCACGGCCGCAGTCGCGTGCCTGATTGGCGCCCTGGCGTTGCGCCGGCTGCTATGGCGCCCCGCCACAGCAACACCACAGGCCGCGGCGGTCGGACCCGACACCGAGGGCCCACCGCCTGACGCCGCATAAGATGCCGCCTACCGCGGCACCTTGAACGCCTTGCGGGCGTCCAGTGCCTGGGTGCGGGTGGTGCAGCCGTCCATGTGATCGTTGACCAGCCCCATTGCCTGCATCAGCGCGTACATCGTGGTGGGACCGACGAACTTCCAGCCGCGCTTTTTCAGGTCTTTCGATAGCGCCGTGGACTCCGGGCTGATCGCCATGGTGCGCAGTACCTCCGGTGTCAGCTTCCTGGGACGGCTTTTCGGATCGGGTTCGAATTTCCAGAAGTAGGCCGCCAGCGAAGGCTCGGTCTTGAGCAGTTCCTGGGCGCACTTCGCGTTGTTGATGGCCGCTTCGATCTTGCCGCGATGGCGCACGATGCCGGCATCGCCCAGCAGCCGCTCCACGTCTTTTTCGGTGAAACGCGCGACCTTGTCGATCTCGAAATTGGCGAAGGCGCGGCGGAAGGCTTCGCGCTTGCGCAGGATCGTCAGCCAGCTCAGGCCGGACTGGAAGCCTTCCAGGCAGAGCTTTTCGAACAGCCGGCGGTCGTCGTCCACCGGGAATCCCCATTCGTTGTCGTGGTAGTGGCAGTAGTCTTCGAGTTCACCGCACCAGCCGCAGCGTACCTGGGCCTGGGCTGACGGTTTCGAGGACTTCGCGGACGTGGTGGTCATGGAGTCGATCCGTGCGGAGCAAAGCGATAGCGTACCGGATGCGGCACGCTGGAATCGGACATTCGAATGTAAAAAAGCCAACCCGCAGGTTGGCTTTTTCGTAACAAAGGCGAGGTGCCGGTCAGGCCAGTTTCTTGCCCGTGCGGTCGTGCATGAAGAACAGTGCGACGACGCTGATCGCGGCAGCCGCAATCACGTAGTAGGCCGGGGCCAGCTTGTTGTGCGTGGACTCGATCAGCCACGTCACGATCAGCGGGGCAAAGCCGCCGAAGATCGTCACGGCGAAGTTGTACGCGAGCGAGAGACCCGTGGAACGCACTTCGGTCGGGAACTGCTCGGCCAGCACGGCGGGCGCCGGGCCCGTGAACGCGGCCAGCAGGATGCCCAGCACGATCTGCACCTTCAGCAGCGTGGCGGTGGTTGGTGCCACGTTGAGCCAGTGGAAAAGCGGATAGGCGAGTACCAGAATCGCCAGCGCCACCACGGTCAGCATGCGCTTGCGGCCCACGCGGTCGGACAGCATCCCCATCAGCGGGCACAACACCAGGATGATGGCGCCGCAAATGGCCGTGGACTGGAACGTGGCGCCCAGCGGCAGACCCAGTTGCTGCTTGGCGTACGACGGCATGTAGAACACCAGTACATAGGTGCAGACCGTCCAGAGGATGGTCACGCCAAGGCCGGCCAGCACTTCGCGCGGATGGTCGCGCAGCACTTGCGAGAGTGGCGAAAACTTCACGTTGTTGGCGCGGCGCTCGGCCTGGCGTGCCTCGAACTCGGGCGGCTCTTCCAGATGCGAGCGAATGTACATACCCACCGGGCCGATCAGCAGGCCGAACAGGAACGGAATGCGCCAGCCCCAGGAATCGATCTGGGCCTGATCCAGACCGTTGATGACCAGCGCGCCCATGGCGGCACCCAGCATGAACGAAATGCCCTGGCTGGCCTGCTGCCAACTGGCGTACATGCCACGTTCTTCATCCGGAGCGTGTTCGATCAGGAATGCCGTGGCGCCACCGACTTCGCCGCCAGCCGAGAAGCCTTGAATCAGGCGAGCCAGCACGATCAGCGCGGGCGCCCAGAGGCCGATGGAGTCATAAGTCGGGGCCAGGCCGATAATGGCCGTACCCAGGGCCATCAGCAGGATGGTCAGCGTCAGCGCAGCCTTGCGGCCCACGCGGTCGGCGTAGACGCCTAGCACGATGGCGCCCACGGGACGCATGAAGAAGCCCACGCCGAAGGTGGCGACGGTGAGCAGGAACGAGGTCAGATCATTGCCGGTGGGGAAAAACAGCTTGGCAATGATGACGGCGAAAAAGCTATAGACGGTGAAATCGAACCATTCCAGGCCATTGCCGATGGTGGCGGCGATGATCGCGCGTCGTCGGGTGGATTTGGAGAGGTCGTTTGCAGTGGCTGCGGTAACGGACATGGGGCTTGATACAGAGGAAGGAACCGGTGGATTGCCCCCGCCGGTTATGGTCCGGCGGTGACGCAAGGCGTCATCTTAAGCGATTCCTTACATCAACCCAGCCAGCAGCCCTGCCCACCACGTTGGTACGCAGCACAAAAAGTGGCGAATCAACGAGGGTTCAGAGAGCGCCGTGCCCCGTATGGCTGGCGATGGCATCGGCGTCGGCCGCTGCTCGGGTGGGGGCCTGGACGTCAGGCGTGGGGGCAGGCCGCTTGCGCGTGAACCATAGCCACGCGGCACTGGCCGTCCAGCCGATCACGAAGACCGTGTCGCCAGCATGATTGAACAGCGCGGCGGCAAAGGGAATGCCGAAGGCTTCGGCGAGCATATCGGCGGGTAGCCGCGCGATGATCCACAGCAGTACGGCTGGGCCGCTGCCATAGACGCCGGGCTGCCACCACAGGGCGTGGGGCAGGGCGTGCAGGGGATCGAAACGCTTGGCCACTGGGCTTTCTCCGGCGGATGCGTCATGGCATCTCTGGGCACATCATAGGCCGATTCCGACTACGGCTGCCCCGGTGCTGTTGCGCATCTGCATCGTTTGTGTGCGGTATCCAACGCCCTCCGATGCCGCTTCACGCAGGGGCACCCGTAGCTTCAAGTTTTTTGCACGAAGTGTCCGCAAACGGCGCGCGTTGCCGCCCCGGATCTTTGCCAGACTTCATGCATTGCAGAAAACCGCTGAACGGCTTGCGCCATGACTACCTTGCTTCCCGCCATCTACGTCTCCCACGGATCCCCCATGCTCGCCATCGATCCCGGCCCTACGGGCGCCGCGTTCGATGCGCTTGGCGAGCGCCTGCGCACGCTGAAGCCAAAGGCCGTGCTCGTGATCTCGGCACACTGGATTTACAGCACGCTGGCCGTGGGCACGCGCACCCGGCAGGAAGCGTGGCACGACTTCGGCGGCTTTCCGCGTGAACTCTACGCGCTGCGCTACGACGCCCCGGGTTCGCCGGAACTGGCCGCACGCGTGAAATCGCTGATCGAGGCAGCCGCCATTCCCGGCGCGAGCTACGTCGGCGAAGATCCGGATCGGCCACTGGACCACGGCGCCTGGATGCCCATGCGCCACTTCTTCCCGGATGCCGATGTGCCCGTGGTGCAGCTCGCCTTCAACCCGTACCTGAGCCCGGCGGCGCAGATCGAGATTGGCCGCGCGCTGGCGCCGCTGCGTGCCGAAGGCGTGCTGGTGGTGGGGTCGGGCAGCTTCACGCACAATCTGCAGGAGGTGTTCGGCAGCGGCGAGCGCAAGGCGCAGCACGGCCCGCAGACCGAGCCCTATGTCGATGCGTTCCGCGGCTGGATGACCGACGCGCTGAACGAAGCACTGGCCACCGGCGATGTGTCGCGTATTGCGGACTATCGGACGCAGGCGCCGTACGCGCGCCGCGCGCATCCCACGGACGAGCATCTGCTGCCGTTCTACGTGGTGCTGGGCGCAGCAATGGGTTCCGCCGAGGCGGGAGCCAGCCAGGCCGAGGTGGCCCGGATTGCCGATGAGGTCACCTACGGCGTGCTGGCGATGGATACCTTCGTCTTCCAGGGCATGGGCACCGGCCATGCGCCACTGCCCAAGGCTGCCTAAGGTTCAGGCGGCTCAGGTCCTGAGATACCGGCGCGCAGCCCGCGCGCCGAACAAGGCGATGTAGCCCATCGTCAGCGCCACCACGGCGAGGCCGACGCGGAGGTTGGCCAGATGCGCCACGCCACCGATCAGTACCGGGCCGATCAGCATTCCTACGTAAGCAAAGCGCGCCACGCGTGCGATGGCCTCGGCCGGGGTCACGCCGGGCAGGAAGGACGCCGCCGCAAAGAAGATCGGCACCATGTTGGCGGCGCCCAGTCCCATCAGCGCGAAGCCGATCAGCGCGGCCAGCGGGAACGGCACGAAGAGCGCCAGCGCGATGCCCGCGAATCCCACCCAGGCACTGGCGGTCAACGTGCGCGCATCGCCGAAACGGGCACGCAGGAGATCCCCCCCGAACCGGCCGCAGGCCATGCCGCCCGAGAATGCCGCATAGCCGAAACTGACCCAGTCGAGCGGTGCCTGCGTGACTTCGCGCATGTAGACCGTGGTCCAGTCGTACATCGCCCCTTCGCCCACCAGCCCCAGGAACGCCATCAGGCCCAGCAGCCACAGCGCGCGCGAGGCGTGCTCGCGATGGTGCTCGGCCGATGGCAGCGCGGGGTGATCCGCAAGCAGGCCCGGCGCGACGCCGATCGCCACCGCAGCGGTCATGGCCGCGATCATCGCCGCGTGCGCAAGCGGGGGTACATCCAACGAGATCATCAGACCGCCGAAAGCCGCGCCAACCATCCCGCCCAGGCTGAACATGCCGTGCAGCGCCGACATCACGGGCCGCGTGCGGCTGGCTTCCACCGTAGCGGCCTGCGCGTTCATGCCGACATCGAACAGGGCATTGGTCATGCCAAACACGAGCAGCGTCGGCAGCAGCAAGGCGAAGCTCGGCACAGCCAGCACGCTCAGCGTGACCAGCGAGAAGGCCACGCCGCCAATCATCGACGCTTTGCCGCTACCTAGACGGCCCACCCAACGTCCCACCGGCCCCATCGCAAGGATGGCCCCCGCAGCGACAGCCAGCATGGCGAACGACAGCATGGCATCGGAGAGTTCGAAGCGCGCCTTGATGGTGGGGATGTGTACGCCCCACGTGGCGAACGTGGCGCCGTTGGCAAAGAACAGCGCCATCGTGCCGCGCGTGGCGCGCGACACCGCTTGCGGGGTCGGGGCGGGAACTGCAATCGGGGGCGAGGCGGTTTCGAACGAATAATCGGACATCAGGTACGGCCAGGAACAACAAAAAAGATTGGAAGTGAGCGCTTTATGCGACGGCGGCGTCCTGCCGCAGCAGGCCGCGCTGGTGCAGCGCGTAGGCAAACGCGCCCAGCGCGCCGAGCGCCAGCGCCACCATGACCCACAGCATGAGCCAGTAGCCGCCAGCGGCACGCCAGAGCAGCGCGCCGAACCATGGCGCTGCGGCCTGCATCAGCAGCACCGGGGTCATCATTAACCCATTCAGCGTGGCGTAGTGATGACGCGAGATCAGTTCGGGCATCGCCATCGCGCGCAGCATGGTGTTCACACCGTTGGCAATGCCGTAGCAGATGGCCGCGACCATGAGCCAGTAGCCATGGCCGAAGGTCAGGCAAATCAGGCCCACGCTCATGACCACGTACACGGGCATCGACAGTCGAACCGGCTGGCTGATCGGCAGCCGTGCCATGGCCAGGCGTCCCGCCACCTGCGCGGGGCCAATCAGCGCGGCCACAATCAGTTGCTGCCCGACGGGCATGCCCTTCTCGGTCAGCATCGGAATCAGGTGCGCGCCGAGCAGCGAGGCGATCACGGCCGTGGCTGTAAAGGCGGCGACCACGGCCCAGAACACCGGCTCGCGCAGCGTGGCGCGCGCAATGCCCTGCGAGGCGGGCGAAGCGCCGCCGGGAAACGGCGTGCCGGAATAGGTGGCATGCACGGCGTAGCGCAGGCGGGCATGGAGCGGGGCGCAGACGAACAGGTTCAGTGCGGCGAAGATGACCAGCGTCTCGCGCCAGCCCAGATGCAGCACCAGCCATTGTCCGATCGGAATGAAGATCGTGCTGGCGAAGCCGGCGAACAGCGTCACCTTGACGATGGGCTTCTGGTAGCTGTCGCCAAACGCCTGCCTCAGCACCACGAATGCGGGTTCATAGAGCGTGGAAGCCATCGCCAGACCCAGCGGAATCCACATCAGCAGGAACACGGTTGGCGATGGGCACCACGCCCACAGCAGCAGGCCCGCAGCGGCGAGTACCGAGCCGCAGCCCATGACCTTGCGTGCAGGTACCCGATCAAGCAGGCGGCCAACCGCAAACGAGCACATGGCCCAGACCAGCAACCCCAGTGAGAAGCCACCCGCGAGGAATGGCTTGCCGAAACCCAGTGCCTGATGCATGGGTTCCAGAAAGACCGTGAACGTGAAGTAAAGCGTGCCCCAGCTGATGATCTCGGTAATGCCGAGCGTCCAGATGATCTGGCGAGGGGAGAGGTGCGGGGCGGTGGCGGTCATGGCGCGCCCGGCGCTTTCGGGGGCGCCGGTGTGCGGGGCGGTCAAGGAAGCGGAAATTGTATCGGCGCCGCCTCTCCAGCGGGAAACCAATTCAGTGGGTGCTTAAGGGGGTATCGTCGGCACCGGATTGAATGAATATCCATGGCATGAATTTAAGTTTGATAAAAATCGCCATAGGTATTCGTCATCCATATTTACTTGTGCGCGCCGTCGTAGTCGATCACCTTGATCGTGGTGAGATCCAGTCCATCGAGACACCGGGCATTGATTGCCGCCGTAGGCGTGCCTTTCGGATCGGAGGCTTCGGAGTACGGGCCGACACCGCAGGTCGGACAGAAGCGGTGCGCGATCTTCATCGTGTTGAAGCGATAGGTGGATGCGTTGGCGTCTGGCGTCTTCAGCCGGAAATCCGTCATCGGCACGAACCAGAGCAGATGGCCTCGACGGCGGCACATCGAACAATTGCATTGCAGCAATTGCGTGATCTCGCCATCGGCTTCGAAGGCGATCTGGCCGCAGTGGCAACTGCCTTGGTAAGTGGTCATGGGGGTCTCCGATCAATGTTCAGTGGTCCGGAATCAGACGCTTGCCCAAGCTCACCGCGGCATCGCGGCCATAACCGAGCCGGTCGTAGAACGCGAGCACCCCGTCGTTGGTCTCGCGCACCAACAGGTTGATCTTGGGACAGCCGCGCTCGATCAGCAGTGCCTCGGCGCGGGCCATTAGCATGCGCCCGTAGCCACGACCCTGCAATTCCGGATCGACCGCCAGGTAATAGACCCAGCCCCGATGCCCGTCGTAGCCGATCATCGCCGTGGCGAGCACGTGCCCGTGGAGTTCGCCAACCTGGAACAATTCCGGCTGCGTCGTCAGCTTGCGCGCGATGTCCTTGTGCGGGTCGTTCCACGGCCGCGTCAGGCCGCAGGCTTTCCAGAGTTCGACTACGGCGGATTCATCGGCGGGGTGATAGGGGCGGAGATGCATGGTGATGCGGTGAGGGTTTGGGGCATCACAGTGTAGCTACGTTAGCTGAACATTGAACCGCTGGCCCTCTCCCTCAGCTCCTCTCCCGCAGGGCGGGAGAGGAGAGCCAACCGAGAGCGATCGAATCACCCGTGGTGTTCTCCCCTCTCCCGCAAGCGGGAGAGGGGCGGGGGAGAGGGCCGGCGCTTCGTATGCCGCAGCGATATCAAGCCGCCCGCTCTCCAACCTTCGGATCGCGAAACACTCCCAGCAACCGCGCCCACTTGCCACGCGCCGCTGCCAGGTTGTTCTCCTTCACATGCCCAAAGCCGCGAATGTCGTCCGGCACGTTGGCCAACTCAACAGCCGTGCTGTGGTTCGCCGCCGTCAGGCCACCCGACAGTTCATCGAGCAGTGCCCGATATTCGCCGATCAGCGCGCGTTCCATACGGCGTTCCTCGGTACGACCGAACACGTCCAGTGGCCCACCGCGCAGGCCCTTGAGCTTGGACAGGATGCGGAACAGCGTCATCGTGGACGGACCGAAGCGGCGCTTGACCAGATGTCCCTTGTCATCGCGCTTGGCCGTGATCGGCGGCGCCAGCCAGAAGTTGATCTGGTAGTCACGGCCCGGTTCGCCTTCGAACTGCGCGCGCAGCTTGTCGAGGAAAAGCGGGTCGGTGTACAGGCGCGCCACTTCGTACTCGTCCTTGTAGGCCATCAGCTTGGCGAGATTGCGCGCCGCAGCTTCTGTCAGCGGCAGGGGTTTGCCAGCGCCGACCAGCGCGCTCTCCGCAGTGCGGACGCGCTGGATGGCATCGCGATATCTGGACGCATAAGCCGCATCCTGATACTTGGTCAGCAGCTCCACGCGATTGGCGATCAGCTTCTCCAGCAGCGCGCCGGACGATGTCGGCAGCTTCACCACATCGGCCCCTTCGGTCTGCGTCTTGAGCTTGCCCGTCAGCGACAGCACATGATCCGGGTCATGCGCCATATGACGGCCCCAATCGAAGGCGGCCTTATTCTTCTCCACCGACACACCGTTCAGTTCGATGGCGCGCTCCAGCGCTTCGAGCGACAACGGAATCCATCCCTTCTGCCACGCGTAGCCCAGCACCAGCGGATTCGTGTAGAGCGTGTCGCCCAGCAGCGCCACGGCCAGTGCGCTGGCGTTGATGAAATCGCACTGTTCGCCCACGGCGTTGCGGATGTCCTGCTCTGCCGAGAGACCCGGGAACTGCCACTTCGGATCCTTGATGAACGCGGCGGTCGGCGTCTGCGCCGTGTTGACGATGGCGCGCGTGCGGCCATGCTGCGTCTTCGAGATGACATCGTCGGTGGCCGAGACAATGGCGTCGCAGCCGATGACGAGATCGGCCTCGCCCATCGCGATCCGCGTGGCATGCAGATCCGAAGGCTTGTCCGCGATCTGCACGTGCGAGAGCACCGCGCCACCCTTCTGCGCCAGCCCCGCCATGTCGAGCACCGTCACGCCCTTGCTTTCCAGGTGCGCGGCCATGCCGAGCAGGCCGCCGATCGTCACTACGCCGGTGCCGCCCACACCCGTGACAAGGATGCCGTACGAGCGGCGCATCGTCGGCAACTGTGGCAGCGGCAGTTCAGGCAGGCCAGTCATCGCGATGCCCGTGGCCTGAGGCTTGCGCACCTGCGCACCTTCCGCCGTGACAAAGCTCGGGCAGAAGCCGTTCAGGCACGAGAAGTCCTTGTTGCACGAAGACTGGTTGATCTGCCGCTTGGTGCCGAGTTCGGTTTCGAGCGGCTCCACGGACAGGCAGTTCGACTTGACCGAGCAGTCTCCGCAACCTTCGCACACTGCATCGTTGATGAACGCGCGGCGCGCCGGATCGGGGAACGTACCGCGCTTCCTGCGGCGGCGCTTCTCGGTGGCGCAGGTCTGGTCGTAGATCAGGATCGTGCAGCCTGGCACCTCGCGCAATTCGCGCTGGATGGTATCGAGCTGGTCGCGATGATGAACGGTCAGCCCTTCCGGCAGCTTGATCGCACTGTTGTACTTCTCGGGCTGATCCGTGACGATGACGATCTTCTTCGCGCCTTCCGCCGCCACCTGATAGGCGATGTCCTGCACCGAAAGCTGGCCGTCCACGGGCTGGCCGCCCGTCATCGCCACCGCATCGTTGTAGAGGATCTTGTACGTGATGTTCACGCCCGCCGAGATCGACGCGCGGATCGCCAGCAGCCCCGAGTGGAAATACGTGCCGTCGCCCAGGTTGGCAAAGACGTGCTTGTCGCCGGCAAACGGCGCCTGGCCGATCCACGCCACGCCCTCGCCGCCCATCTGGCTGAAGGTGCTCGTGCTGCGGTCCATCCACACCGTCATGTAGTGGCAGCCGATACCGGCCAGCGCGCGCGAACCTTCGGGCACGTTGGTCGATGTGTTGTGCGGGCAGCCCGAGCAGAACCACGGCTTGCGCTCGGCGGTCACGCGCGGCGTTGCCAGCGCCTTTTCCTTGGCTTCGATCACGGCCAGTCGTGCGGCGATATGCGCGCGCACGTCGCTGGGCAGGTCGAACTTGTCGAGTCGCGTGGCGATAGCCTTGGCGATGATCGCCGGGGATAGTTCGTAGTGCGCCGGCAATAGCCAGTTGTTCTGCGGGATCGACCATTCGCCGCCCGCGTTGTCGCGCTCGTCGAACTTGCCGTAGACCTTGGGGCGCACATCGTCGCGCCAGTTGTACAGCTCTTCCTTGAGCGCGTACTCCATGATCTGGCGCTTTTCCTCGACGACGAGGATTTCCTGCAGCCCCTCCGCAAACGCACGCGCGCCGTGTGCCTCCAGGGGCCAGACGCAGCCCACCTTGTACAGGCGGATGCCGAGCTGCGCGCAGGTCGCGTCGTCGAGTCCCAGGTCGGACAGTGCCTGGCGCGTATCGAGATATGCCTTGCCGGCAGTCATGATGCCGAAACGCGCGTGCGGCGAATCGATCTCGATGCGGTCGATCTTGTTCGCGCGGACATAAGCCAGCCCCGCGTACCACTTGAAGTCGAGCAGCCGCGCTTCCTGTTCGAGCGGCGGATCAGGCCAGCGGATGTTCAACCCGCCCTGCGGCAGGATGAAGTCGTCGGGCAGCACGATCTGCACGCGATGCGGATCGAGTTCGACAGAGGCTGACGACTCCACCACATCGGTCACGCACTTCATCGACACCCATAGGCCCGAGTAGCGGCTCATCGCCCAGGCGTGCAGGCCGTAATCGAGATACTCCTGCACATTGGACGGATAGAGCACCGGCAGCCCGCACGCCTTGAAGATGTGCTCGGACTGGTGTGCCAGCGTGGAGGATTTTGCGGAGTGGTCGTCACCGGCCAGCACCAGCACACCGCCGTGGCGGCTCGAACCGGCCGAGTTCGCATGCTTGAACACATCGCCCGTGCGATCCACGCCAGGGCCTTTGCCGTACCACATGCCGAATACGCCATCGAACTTGGCGTCCGGATACATGTTCACCTGCTGCGAACCCCATACCGACGTGGCGGCGAGGTCTTCGTTCAGCCCGGCCTGGAACACCACGTTGTGGGCGGCCAGGTGCTTCTTGGCCTTCCAGAGCGATTGGTCGAGCGCGCCGAGCGGCGAGCCGCGATAGCCGGAGATGAAACCGGCGGTATTGAGGCCGGCGGCGCGGTCGCGTTCCTGCTGCAGCATCGGCAGGCGCACAAGGGCCTGCGTGCCGCTGATGTAGATGCGGCCACGCTCAAGCGTGTATTTGTCTTCGAGGGAAACGTTTTCGAGCGCGCGACGGATAGCGTCGCTGACCGGGGCGGTCAGTGGGGCATTCATATGTGCTCCTCTGGGGGGCGTGCTGTCGGGATCACCGATACATCAGTTATAGGCAACTGTTGGCCGCTTCTTGTGGAAGCGTCGAACAGCCGTGTCTCTGCGAGCGATGGTAGCACCGGCGTGCAGACCACGGTACCGTGCGATGCAGCATAAAACGGGCCATATGCCCCCGTGATTTCCCGTATACCGTTGGGCTGCCCGTGTACACTGCGGTGCATCCAAATGGCGCACGCCGACTGCTTTGTGGCGTCTGTGCGTCACACCGCCGGGCCCCCTCCATGGTGCAACCCGGCCCTCAAGAAGAACCGACCATGAACAATTCTCCCCGCCAGGGTGCGACCCTGGCCGTCCTGATCGACGCCGACAATGCAGCGCCCGCCATCGTCGAAGGACTGCTGGCCGAAGTGGCCAAATACGGCGTGGCCGCCGTGAAGCGGATCTACGGCGACTGGACGCGCCCGAACCTGTCGGGCTGGAAAGACCGCCTGCTGGCGCACTCGATCCAGCCGATCCAGCAGTTCCGCTACACGGTAGGCAAGAACGCCACGGATAGCGCGATGATCATCGATGCGATGGACCTGCTCTACACGGGCCGCTTCGATGGTTTCTGCATCGTGTCGAGCGACAGCGACTTTACGCGCCTGGCCTCGCGCATCCGCGAGCAGGGCCTGACCGTCTACGGTTTCGGCGAGCGCAAGACGCCCAAGCCTTTCGTGACCGCCTGCGACAAGTTCATCTATTCGGACGTGCTGCGCGCGGCCGATACCGATAACGATGCAGACGGAGACGCCGATGCGGCCACCGCCCCGGCCCGTCGCCGCAGCACCCAGGAACTGCGTCAGGATTCGCGGCTGGTGCGCCTGCTGCAGAGCGCCTCGCAGGCCGTGTCCGACGAGGACGGCTGGTCCACGCTCGGCGGCATCGGCAACTACATCGCCAAGCAGGTGCCGGAGTTCGATTCGCGCAACTACGGCTACGGCAAGCTGTCCGAGCTGGTGACGGCTACCAACCTGTTCGAGGTGGAAACCCGCAACGGCGGCAACAACAAGACGATCTGGGTTCGGCTGCGCAAGCGGAACAAGGGTGAGGGCCAGCCGGTGGCGCAGCAGGCGCCGCAGCCTGTGGCACAGCAACCGCAGCAACCTCAGCAGCAACCCCGCGCCCACCAGCCGAAGCCCGCCCCGCAGCCGCCGGCGCAAACCGTCGCCCAGCCTGTGCCGCCGATCGAGACGCCGGCCCCGGTGGTGAAAATCGACGCCATCCCCGAACCCGCGCCTGCGCTGTCAGCCGATATCGAGGAAGAACGTGCAGGCTCGGCTTCGACGCTGATTGCGGAAACCGTGGAGCCGGTGGAAGAAGAACCCAAGGCACGCGGCAAGCGCACCCGCCGTCCCGACGTGACGCTTAGCGACACGCCGTGGCCAATCGACCAGTCGGTGTTCTCGGCTCCGGGCACGACGGTGCTGTCGGCCAAGGCAGAGCCGGAAGTCGTGGAAGCTGTTGTGAAAGAAGTGCCGGTGGAGGAAGCAGCACCGGCTGAAGAAAAGAAGCCGGCAGCGAAGAAGAAGGCTGCACCGCGCAAGCGGGCGCCTGCAAAGAAGAAGGTAGTGGCGCAGGAATAAGCTCGGAGCGACTCGGCCCCTGTCGGTTCGCGCCCCTCTCCCGCACGGCGGGAGAGGGGCTGGGGGTGAGGGCCAGCGCATCGTCTGCCGCTGGCGCCTATCCCCGCCTATCGCACCAACTGATTGATCTCGATAATCGGCATCAGTACCGCGAGCACGATCAGCAGCACCACCACACCCATCGTCAGAATCAGCAGCGGCTCCAGCAGGCTGGTCAGGAACAGCGTTCGACGCTCCAGTTCCTGGCCTTCGCCCGTAGCCGCCCGCTCCAGCATGATCGGCAGGTTGCCGGTGGCTTCCCCCGAACGAATCAGATGCACCAGCACCGGCGGAAACTGGTTCTGCGCGGCCAGTGCGCGCGCCAGTGAGGCGCCTTCGCGCACCCGCGTCGTCGCATCGTCGACGTTGTTCTTGAGCGCGACGTTCGTCAGCGTTTCTCCAGCGGCTTGCAGGCTGCGCAGGATCGGCACACCGGCCGATACCAGAATCGCGAGCGTGCTGGCAAAGCGCGCGGTGTTGTAGCCGCGGATCAGCTTGCCGATCAGCGGCGCGGTCAGCAGCCAGCGGTGCCACGACAGCTTCACGTCCGGCTGCTTGAGCACGCTGCGTATGATCGCCGTGACCACCGCAATCGCGGCGATGCCCGCCCACCACCAGTTACGCACGAAATCGGACAGCCACAACATGACGATCGTCAGCGTGGGCAGCTTCTGCTTGGTGTTGGCGAAGACGCTGACCACCTGCGGCACCACATAAGACAGCAGGAAGATCACGATGGCGAATGCCACCACGGTGACGATGGCCGGATAGGTGAAGGCAAGGCGGATCTTCGACGTCAGCGTATTGCGCGTCTCGATATAGGTCGCCAGCCGCTCCAGCACCACGCCAAGGTGGCCCGAGTGCTCGCCAGCAGAAACCAGCGCGCGATAGATATCCGGAAAATCCTTCGGATGCTGCGACAGCGCCACGGACAGCGAACTGCCGCCCATGACTTCGGCGCGGATACCGGCGAGCAACTCATGTACGTACTGACGTTCGGCCTGGTCGGCCAGCGCACCCAGCGCCTCGTCGAGCGGCAGGCCCGACACGATCAGGCTGGCGAGCTGCCGCGTGAACAGCGCCTGCTCCTGCGTGGACAGCCGGCGCACGAACATGCCCTGGCTGCCGCGCTTGGCGAGGCCCGCACCGGCCAGCGGATCGACAGAAATCGGCGTCAGGCCGCGTGCCCGCAACTGGGTGCGCGCTTGCTTGGGACTGTCGGCCTCGATGACGCCGCGGTCGGTGCGGCCGGTAGCGTCAGCGGCTTCGTAGCGAAAGGCGGGCATGCGGCGTCAGGTTCCTAGTCGCGCGTCACGCGCAGCACTTCTTCCAGCGACGTGGCGCCGCTCTCGATCCAGCGCTGCGCATCGCCACGCATGGTGTGCATGCCCTTGCCGAGCGCCACCTGCTTGATTTCCGATTCGGGCTGCTGGCGATGGATCATCGTCTGGATCTCGCTGTCCACGGTCAGCAGTTCGTAGACACCCATGCGGCCCTGGTAGCCCGAGTGGCCGCACTTGTCGCAGCCCACGGCGTGCCACACGCGTTGCAGCGGCTTGCCTTCGGCCTGCAACACATCGGCCTCGCCCGGCGTGACTTCGATCACTTCCTCGCGCTTGCAGTGCGGGCACAGGCGCCGAACCAGCCGCTGCGCGAGCACGCCGAGCAGCGACGACGACAGCAGGAACGGCTCGATCCCCATGTCCACCAGACGCGTCACGGCCGAAGCCGAATCGTTCGTGTGCAGCGTGGCCAGCACCAGGTGACCCGTCAGCGAGGCCTGCACAGCGATCTGCGCGGTCTCCAAGTCGCGGATTTCGCCGATCATCACCACGTCCGGGTCTTGCCGCAGGATCGCGCGCAGGGCCTTGCCGAACGTCATGTCGATACGCGGATTGACCTGCGTCTGGCCGATCCCGTCGAGGTCGTACTCGATCGGATCTTCCACGGTCATGATGTTGGTCGTGTGCGAGTCGAGCCGCGACAGCGCCGCATACAGCGTGGTCGTCTTGCCCGAGCCGGTCGGGCCGGTCACCAGCACGATGCCGTGCGGCTGGCGCACGAGATGATCGAAGCCGCCCAGTGTGCCGGGTGCCATGCCGAGCTTTGCGAGATCGAGCCGGCCCGCTTCCTTGTCGAGCAGACGCAGCACCGCGCGTTCGCCATGACCGGTCGGCAGCGTCGAGACCCGCACATCCACCGGACGTCCGCCCACGCGCAGCGTGATACGGCCATCCTGTGGCAGACGCTTCTCGGCGATATCGAGCTGCGCCATGATCTTGATCCGCGAGATCAGCGCGCCGTGCAGCGCCTTCTTGGGTCGCACCACATCGCGCAGCGTACCGTCCACACGGAAGCGCACCACCGATGCCGATTCGAACGGTTCGATATGGATATCCGATGCCTGCTCGCGCGCCGCCTGCGTGAGCAGCGCGTTGATCATGCGGATGATCGGCGCGTCGTCCTCGGACTCCAGCAGGTCTTCCACGGCGGGAATGTCCTGCATCAGCCGCGACAGGTCTACCTCGCCTTCGACTTCGCCCACGATCTGTGCGGCCGATCCGTCCTGGCGGTTGTACGCATCGGACATCGCCGCTTCCAGCGCGGGTTGCTCCAGCACGCGCAGATGCAGCGCGCCATGCACGCGCGCCACCTCGGCCAGTGCCGCCGGCGAGGTCTTGCGGCTCACCCAGACTTCGAGTCCGTCCGGACGCTGGTGCGCCACCAGCAGTCCGGCATCGCGCGAGAACGCGTACGACACAAGCCGCGCCGCCATCGGCGACGGGGCTTCGAGAGGCGCTTCCTGCGGCGGTTGCGCGGCGAGTGTTTCGGTCGTCATGCGTGACTCAGCTTTGCGGACGTGCCGGCTTGGCGAACGACTGGTCGTTCAGCGACAGCGGACGTGGCGGCTGCTGCGATGGTTGTTGCGACGGCGGCACCGATGGCTGCTCCGGTGCAGCGGGCGGCGTGGGGCTCAGCGGCAGCGGACTCTGCACGGGACCGTTGTAGCGCGGATCGACGAACGGCGCACCCGGGGAATCGGCAGGCGGCAGTACCGGCGTGTCCTTGTCCCGTACCAGCATGTTAGGCGAGACGTAGCCCTGCTGCTGACCGCGCATGTACTCGTAGCGGTCCTGCGTCAGGCGATCCGTGGCGGCTGCCGTGCGCATCACGTACGGACGCAGGAACACCAGCAGGTTGGTTTTCTTGCGGTTCTTGTTCTCGTAGCGGAACAGCGAGCCGATCAGCGGAATGTCGCCCAGCAATGGCACCTTCTGCACGCCGTCGCCGTAGCTGTCTTCGATCAGGCCGCCGAGCACGATGATCTGGCCGTCATCGACCAGCACATTGGTCTCGATCGAGCGCACGTTGGTGGTGGGACCCGACGTGAGGTTGATCGTGTTGGCCACCACCGACGAGGATTCCTGGTAGATCTGCATCTTGACCAGCCCGCCTTCGGAAATCTGCGGCCGCACGCGCAGCGTGATGCCGACGTCCTTGCGGTCGAAGGTCTGGAACGGCGACACGCTCGATGAACTGCCCGTCTGCGCGTAGGAGCCGGTCGTGATCGGAATGTTCTGGCCGATCAGGATCTTGGCTTCCTCGTTCTCCAGCGTGATCAGGTTCGGCGTGGAGAGCAGGTTCACGCTGTCGTTGCTGCCCAGCGCGCGCACCAGCGCACCCAGGCCCGTCGAACGGTTCAGCACACCCACGTTCAGCCCGCCGATGTCCGGCACGATCTGCTGCGCCGCCGCAATGCCGGCCGTGGCGTTGTTGTTGTAGAGCAGGCCCGCCAGGCTCAGGTTCAGGATGTTGGCGCCGCCCGAGGCGAAGTTGGTGCCCGCGAAGCCGATGGTATTGCCGGTGGCGTTGACCAGGCCCTGCCACTGGATGCCCAGTTCACTGGCCTGCGAGGCCGTGACCTCGACGATCATCGATTCGATGTAGATCTGGGCGCGACGCGCATCCAGGTCGTCGATCACGCCGCGCAGGTTGCGGTAGACGGGCTCGCTTGCGGTGATGATCAGCGAATTGGTCGACGGGTCGGCCTGGATGATGCCACCCGTGGTGGGCTGCTGGTTCACGGCGAACGACGACGAGAACGCGTTCGAACCGCCACCGCCAAAGCTTGACGAACCGCTGCTGCCGCTGCGGCCATAGCCGCTGGTCGAGCCGCCCGTGTACTGGCCGGACTGCTGCATCGACGTATTCTGCGAGGTGGCGCCCGCGGCGCCGGCAATGCCACCGGCCTGCCCGCCCTGGGTCGAGGTGGAGAAGCTGCTGTCAGCCGCCACGATGGCGCGCAGCGTGGCCGCGAGCTTGGTGGCGTCGGCGTTCTTGAGCGGCACCACCCAGATGTTGCCGCCGCGTGCATAGGGCTGGTCGATCTTCTCGATCAGGGCGCGTGCCTGCTGCACACGGGCACGGCTCGATGCGCGGATCATCAGCGAGTTGCTGCGCGGCTCGGCCACCACGGTGGTGCGCAGCGATGCATCGCCGCCCGGCGCAGCACCGGCGCCGCCGGCTGCCGACGGGTCAAGCAGCTTCTGCAGGACCACGGCGGCATCGCTGGCCACGGCGTTCTTCAACGGGATAAGTTCCACTTCGCCCGATGCCGGCGCATCCACCGCCGCAATGATGCGGGCCAGGCGGCGCAGGTTGTCGGCGTAGTCGGTGATGACCAGCGTGTTGTTGGCCGGGTAGGCGGTGATGGTGTTGTTCGGCGCGATCATCGGCCGCAGCACCGGTACGAGGTTGTTGGCCGACTCGTAGTTCAGCCGGAACACCTGCGTCACCACCTGATCGCCCCGGGAGCTACCCGCGCCGATGACCGTGGGCGAGCCCTGGAGCTTGGCGTCGGCTTCCGGCACCACCTTGGTGAAGCCGTTCGAGTCCACCATCGCGTAGCCCTGCATCCGCAGCACCGACCCCAGCGTTTCCAGTGCCTGGGCGCGCGAGACCGGCTGTTCGGTCACCAGGTTGACGGTGCCCTTCACGCGCGGATCGATCACAAAGTTCTTGCCCGTGGCCTGGCCCACCGCCTTGACCACCGATTCGAGATCGGCGTTGACGAAGTTCAGCACCACCTGGTCGCGGTTGTTGCGCGGTGTAATGTCGTTCGGCTGCGGCACCTGCTGGGGCTGCTGCGCCCAGAGCGGCGCGGGCGCCAGCAGGGAGAGGCCGCACAGCAGCACAGTGGCGCGTGCGCAGGCGGTACGGAAGAAAGAAGGGTGTGCTTGCGTTTTCATCGTCGGTTCAAAGCTCGCTCTGTTGCCGTGAGGCTCAGAAGCGCAGCCTGGTCACGTTGTTCTCGGTTCGGCCCAGCAGGCCCAGCAGGCCCGCCAACTGGGTTGCCGCATCGGGGTCGGCGCGCGCCGTACCTTCGAAGCGTGCCTGCCGGCCCAGCGTGCCGCTGCCCTCCAGGTACAGCGGCCCACTCAGGGTTTTCAGTTGCAATTTGCCATCGGCGCCGGCCAGGTCGATATCCGCGCGGTAACTGCCCAGCGGACGCAGACGGCTGACGGCGGCGGACATCTGATCGAGCTGCACGCTCAGATGCCCGGACTTCTGGTTGCCGGTAAATCTGCCCTGCAGTGCCGACCAGTCCACACGCATCGCGCCGTCCGGGCGCAGGGTGTTGAAGGGGGCGCCAATGCCTTCCAGCATCGAGGCCGGCAGCCGGATACTGCCCGATTCCACCGTCCAGCCCGCAGGCGTAACGGCCAGCTTGACCGGCGCGGCCATGGCGGCGTCCTGGAACACCACCACCCGCAAGGTACCCGTCAGCAACGGCCAGAACGCCACATCCCAGTTCAGGCGGCCGGGCAGCACCGTGGCGGTCTGGCTGCCGGCACCGGCCGTCAGCGCGAGCGTGGCGCTACCGTGCCAGAGCGTGCCTGCCGCATCGGCCAGCAGGACCCGCCGCTGCGTGTCCGTGGCGATGCGGTCGGCCATCCATGTAGCCGGCAGGGACGCGACGATCGTCACGACAACCGCCGCCAGGCCGAGCATGGCCCAACGCAGCCGTTGCCAGCCACGCGGCGCGCGCGCCTGTCGGCGAGCCAGTCGCAATGCTTCCAGCCGTGCCATCAGTTACGGCCGCCGGCGCCCGGACCCTGCAGGGTGGCCGTGACATTCACCAGCGCCGTGGCGCCGACATAGCTGATTTTCGCGTCCGTGACCTTGAGCCGCTGCTGCGCCCTGACATCCTGCAGCCAACTGGCCACGGCGCCAAAGGCGGCCTTGTCGAGCTGAATCTGCACGGCGCTTTCGCCTGTGGGCGCGAGTCGCGTGGCCTTCAATCCGTGCTGGGCGAGGCTGTCTTGCAGCGCCTGCGTCAGCGCATCGCCGCGCAGCGACGGCGCCGGGCTGGCCTGCAAACCGCGTGCTTCCTGCGCCAGGGTTTCCATTTCGGCCAGGTCCGCGCGCTGGACGGGCAGGTGGCGCATCAGACGATCACGGCCCGTGGCAGCCGGTTCCCACAGCACGAGGTAGCCGAACACCAGCACCAGGACCAGTGCGCCGCCACCCAGGATGGCCTGTTCGCGCGGATTGCGGGCGTTCCAGAATGTGTCGAAGCGCTCGCGCCAGGCATCGGGCACGCGCGGGCGCAGCCGGCCCAGACGGGCAAAGGCGGGGGAGGAGGTCGAACGATTACCGAACTTCATGCGCCGGCCCTGCCTTCAGGCTTGCCGCCGACGCTGCCTGTGGCGGCTTCCTGTTTCACGGTCCAGCGCGATCCCGGCGGCGTCGGAGCGCCACCGGCGCGCACCGTGGCGTCGGGCGGGTTCTTGTCTTCGTCCATCTGCAGACCCACTTGGCGCGCGGCGGCACGCAGCGCGCTGGTGTTGGTGCCCGGCTTGAGCGTGACGTACAGCGTGCCGGCGCGGTAATCGAGTTGCAGCAGCGCATCGGGCGGGAGATCCCGGGCTGCGCGTGCGAAGCCATCCGCCAGCGGCAGGAAATCGCTCGGCGTGCTTCGGCCGCTGGCGGTACGCAACTGTTCGATCTGGCGACGCATCAGCAGCGGCGGCTCGGCCACGGGCGGCACATTGGGGAATGCGGTGTGCAGGAGGTCGATCTGCGCGGCATCGATCCGCTTCGACTCCTGGCGCAGCATGAACCACTGCACGTTCATGCCGATGATCTGGACGATCAGCAGCGCCACGGCCAGGGCCACTGGCGCGCGCCAGGCGCGCAGGTTCCAGCGGTCCATGCGGCCCTGGGCGAACTCGAACTGCGCCAGGTCAAGTTGCGGCTCGCGCAGGCACGCTTCGGCGCCGACGAGCCAGATGCGCCATGCATCGGAAATCCTTGAGGCACGCGGCGCGGCGCGCGTCTCGCGCAAGGCCGGCACCGGCGCGTGTGCCTGGGCCGTCTTGTCGCCATGCCAGTGTCCGGCCGGGGCCAGCACCTGCCAGGCGGCCAGCGCCTGATCGTTGAGTAGCAGTCCGTAGCCATCGTACGGGCCCGTGCGGACGGTCAACTGCCAGAGGCGGGCCGATTCGGCCGCTGCCAGGGCAGGTGCCGAGGTGTCCAGCAACGATGCCGACTGGGCCAGCGCCGAGACCGCAGCTTCCACCACCAGCGTGGCGGGCTGCAGGGATTCGTCTGTGGTGGCGGGAATGACAGGTGCGGCGGGAGCGGCGGGGCGGGGCGCAGGCGCGGTGTCGGCGCCACCGGCCAGCACCGGCTCGGCGGCGGAAGACTCGGCTGCGGCGGCCTCGGGCGCCAATTCCAGTGGTTCGGCCAGCGGCAGGCAGAGCTGCGCGGGCAGCACGCTGCGGCGGCGATGCTTGTGTTCGGCAAACTGGTCGAGTGCGGCGCGCAGCCACGCGCGGTCCGTCACCATCAGCAGACGGCGACGCGCACCGCGTGCCGAGGCGGCTGGGTCCAGCGCCGGCCCCAGGGCGATATGGCACGGCGCCGCATCGGTGGCGAGCATGTCCTCGACCAGATTGGGCAGCGCCAGACGCAATCGGGCGGGGGGCAGCGGGGGCACCATGGCGGCCGTCAGCAGCACATCGCTGGCGGCGACGATCAGCACCAGGCGGTCTGCGGCGGGCATTTCGGCGGGTACGGCGTGGCCTTCGCGCAACAGCTCGGGGGCTGGCGGCAGGCCGGTTCGCCGGCTTTTGTCTCCTGCCGTGGCGCGTACCAGCGCAAACGGCATCGTCCCGAATTGCCACGGTTGCGGCTGGTCATGCGGCCGGTGCGGCAGGCGGACGTAGAGCGTGGTACTCAAGATTTCCCTGTATGCAGTGGACGATATTGCGCTGGCGGCAGGAGTGGGCCCGACGGCCGCCAGCATCCGGGGTACGGCAGGGCTGGCGAAGCAAGGGGCCTGGCCGCAGGTTGCTGCAGCTGTCCGGGCTGGCGCAGCAGCATACCTTGCCTGTGTGACCAACGTGCGTCAATAGTGACTCGTCCGATTTTGGAGGAGGTTGATTCCTACGTCGCGCCCCACAAAAATTGGCTTGCCGTACGGCCCCGTTTTAGCGTTGCTCCGGCATGGCATCGGCATCGCGCACCCAGATGACTCGGGTGGTATTGCCGCTACCGAGCACATCGCTGCGGCGTACCAGCGACACCTTGAGGCGCCGCGCACGGTCGTGCCGGACCAAACCGTAGATCAGGAAATAGTGGGTGCGCACGTCCAGCGCATCGGTGGCCGACCCGGCCTGCGGCGCAATGGACTGGAGCTGCGTGGTCACGTCGCCGGTGTTGTTGAAATAGGCGCGGTCACGCTGGCGCACCAGTTCGCGCGCACGGTCGATGGACAGCTTGTCGATCACGGCCGAGAGCACTTCGGCGTCCGCGGTATTAGCGTTGACCTTGGTGCGCTCGGGCAGAACCGTCACAAAGGGTTCCAGCACCGCCACCATCTGCGGCGAGTAACCGGGGATGGCCAGCAGGTCTTCGACACTGTCCGGCGTCCGGGGCGCGGGTTGTCCGTTGGCGGAGACGCCCTTGGCGGCACGCAGAAAATACTGTGCAGTCGGCTCCGCCAGCGCGGCGTTCATGCCCAGCGTTTGAAGCAGTCGTCTGAAGGCCGCCAGGGAAGTCTGGTCGATATTGGCGACGCGGACCCCGCCTTCGGCCGTCCACAGATAGAGGTTGGTCAGGTTGAACCGCGCCTGCGCATCCAGGATGCGGCCCGACACGAACGAGGTTTCGCCAGCCTGGTCCGTGCTCACGCCCGTGCCGAGGAAATCTGAAAGACGCGTCTCCGCCACCGGCACAGACCATGGCTCACCGATGTAGTCCACCTGTGAGCGGCGCTGATCGTCACGCAGGATCAGCCGGGACCAGTCCACGGCGGCGCGCTCGATCCATTCCGCCTGGGCCATCAGGCGCTGGTTCTCGATCGAACGGATCTGTACTTGCTGGCGCCAGAGCAGGCCGGAGACGATAACTACGGCCAGCGTGACCATGAGCAGCGCGGTCACCACGGCGGCGCCCGACTGGCGTTGGCGATGCTCGGGAATCGCGATGCGCCGGGTCATGACGTCCCCGTCATGCAGACTTTCTGGAACTGGCGCGTGGCGCTGCCCTCGCTCATGCGGGCGAAGACATTGAGTTCGATGGCGCGAATACTCACGCTGTCGGAGTAGGCGCCGCCCTCGGACTGTGCACTGGCCTGCGCATCGCTGGCGGATTGCGCGGCGGCGGCACTCGCCGCATCGACCATCACACTGGCCTGCCGCAACGCCGTGCGCACGCGTCCCGAGTCCACCAGCCAGCCGGCTGGCTCCACCCAGGCGCGGGCCGAAAGCTGGTCGGCGTCACTCAGCAGTGGGCGCAGCTGCAGACCCTGGCTGTTGGCCTGCCGCAGTGACAGGATTGCCGATTGCACTTCGCTGCGGGTGCTGGCGGGCCGACTGGCGGCGCGCACGATCGTGTTGCCGTCGAGCCGATAGGTCACCACCTGCCAGGCCGGCGCCTGGCCAGCGTCGCGGCGGTCGCGCACCATCAGCAACTGGTTGGGCGCCAGTTCGACGGGACTCGTATCGAGCTGGGCGGGTTTGGCGAGGTGTTCGCAGTCGGACTGGAACTGGCCGTAGAGCACTTTCAGCGCGTCGAGGCGTGCGTCGTGCTCGGTCAGCCGCTCGCGGCTGCGCGTGAGCGAATCGAGTGCGCGCCATCCGATCACCGCCATGACCGCCAGTAGCGTGATGGCTACCAGCATCTCCAGCAGCGTGAAACCGCGCGTGGGGGATGCGCCGCGCCGCCTGCGCGATCGATCAGAGAACATTGCGCGTTTCATTGGGGACCAGCGTGACCAGCCAGGCCAGCCGTACGGACTTGTCCGTCGCCGATGGGAAAACCGCGATTTCCACGCGGCGGAACGATGGGTTTGGCGTGCCCGACACGGTTTCCTGGCAATACAGCGGCACGCCGCCCTGCGGGCATTCGTAGCCGCGCGAACCGGGCTCTGGCCACGTCCTGGACAGCCGCAGCGTGGCCAGATGATTCTCGGCGCTGAATTCGGCCAGCATGCGCTGCTGTAGCGAGGCGCTGGATTCAGTCATCGAACCCATTGCGCGCATGGCGGCAGTCAGCGCCACGGCCAGGATGGTCAGGGCAACGAGTACCTCGATCAGCGTAAAGCCGGGCGGGTGGGGGCGGTGGGCTCGGCGGATCATGGGGTCATCGTTGCCACGTAGCGGCCGCTGCCATCGCCTGCGACTTCGATGCGGATATCGCCGCGTGTCAGTACCAGCCGCTGGGGTTCATCGATCAGTTCGCGGCCGAAGACCAGCCGGATCGGGCCATTGCCGAACTGCCGGCCGCCCTGGACAACCACCGCGCTGTCCAGCGCCAGACGCCAGCGGCCCGGCGCGAACACGTCGGCACGCATCGGCACCCAGCCCTGCGGGGTGGATTCCAGGAAACGCCATCCGGAGGCATCGCCTTCCCAGGCGAGGGGACGTGCGCCAAGTTGCGCGTCTTCCTGGGCAAGTTCGAACAGGCGGGCAATCCGCTGGCCATCGTCGAGTACGCGGCCACGGTCGTTGGGCGTGGCGTTGACAGCCACCAGGGATATGACGATGCCGGCGATCACCATGACCACCAGCAGTTCGAGCAGCGTGAAGCCGGAAAAACGCCGGCGACGCGTGGAAAGAGCGGCCATGCTGCGCGGCGTCGCCGGATACATGAGGGGAGGGGGCGTTATTCCCAGTTGCCGATATCGGCGTCGTTGGCACTGCCGCCTGCCTGGCCGTCGGCGCCGAAGCTGAACACGTCGATCTCGCCGCGCACGCCTGGGTTCAGGTACTGGTAGGGGTTGCCCCACGGATCCTTGGGCAGGCGCTCCAGGTAGCCGCCGCCCTTCCAGTTGTTCGGAATGGGTTCCGTGGTGGGCTTGCTGACCAGTGCGGCCACGCCTTGCTCCGTGGTGGGATAACGGCCGTTGTCGAGGCGGTACAGCTTCAGCGCCTGCATGATCGACGAGATGTCCTGGCGCGCCGCGACGATGCGGGCCTCATCGGGACGGCTCATGATCTTGGGCACAACCAGCGCGGCCAGCACCCCAAGGATCACGATCACCACCATGATTTCGATCAGCGTGAAGCCGCGGGCGCGGCGACGGGTTTCGGTCCGGTGGTTGTTTCTGCGCATCGTGTCTGGGTAAGTGAGTCAGATATGGCCGAAGAGTATAACTCTCGCGGCATGACGGTTTGGTGTGCCGGAAGAAGGCAGTGGCTGGAATTTGTGTACCAATCTGCAACTGCGACAACTGCAACAGAAAACTTGCATTTCAGATGCAGGATATCTATGATTCGAGTCACGATGCAATTGACCCGATTCTCCGACTACGCCCTGCGCATGCTGATGTATGTATCGCGCGCCGACGGTAGCCGCCCCATCACGATCGCCGAAGTCGGCCAGCAGTTCGACATTTCGCACAATCACCTCGTCAAGGTGGCGGCGCGGCTCTCGAAGCTGGGCTGGATCACGGCCACGCGGGGCCGGCACGGTGGCCTGCAGCTTGGCCCCGACGCCGAGCGGCTGACGATCGGCACGATCCTGCGCGAGCTCGAAGGCCAGAAGGCGATTGTCGACTGTGGCAATCCGCCGTGCGTGCTCCGCGGCAACTGCCGCCTGAAGCACGCGCTCGATGCTGCGCAAGAGGCATTCTACAGCGCACTCGATGGCGTGACACTGGGCGAAGTGAACGGTAGTACGGCCGAATCGATCATTACCCTGCATCGAGATTTCCTGAGCCGGCGCGCGGCCTGAGGTCCGGGGAAAGCCCTCGGACACGGTTCGTCGCCGGCTTTGTTGTGAGAAAAAACATGCATATCAGATGCATGAAATAACAGGAGTTTTGCTGATGTTGTCCGCTGCTTCCCGCCCCTATATCGATGCCAGCGTTCCCGTGCTGCGTGAGCACGGCGTCGCCATCACCACGCATTTTTACCGCGAGATGTTCGCCGCGCGTCCCGAGTTGACCAGCCTGTTCAACATGGGCAACCAGGCCAACGGCTCGCAGCAGCAGTCGCTCGCAATGGCGGTTTTCGCCTACGCGGCCAATATCGACCGCGCCGATGTCCTGGCTCCCGTGGTCGAGCGCATCGTCCACAAGCATGTCGCGGTTGGCCTGACGCCCGCCCACTACCCGATCGTCGGCAAGTACCTGCTGGAAGCCATTGCCGCCGTGCTCGGTGAAGCCGCCACCCCGCCGTTGCTGGCGGCCTGGGACGAGGCGTACTGGCTGCTGGCCGGCGAGCTGATTGCCGCCGAGGCTCGCCTGTATGACCGCGCCGGCGTCGCCGCTGGCCAGCTGCTGCGTGTGCGCGTGGTGAGCCGCGAGCAGGAAAGCGAGCAAGTGGTGGCGCTGACGCTGGCGGCCGCCGACGGTACGGCGCTGCGCGATTTCGCGCCCGGCCAGTACATCAGCGTGGAAGCGGTGCTTGGCAATGGACTGCGGCAGTTGCGGCAATACTCGCTGTCCGGCGAACGGGGCCTGCCCACGTGGCGTATTTCGATCAAGCGCGAGGAAGGCAATGCGGAAACGCCGGCCGGCGCCGTATCGAACTGGCTCCATGACAACGCGTTTGTCGATACGACGCTCCATGTCAGCACCCCTTGGGGCGATTTTGCGCCCACGCTCGATGACCGTCGTCCGATCGTGCTGATGTCGGCTGGTATCGGTGTGACGCCGATGGTGTCGGTGCTGCGCACACTGGCCCGCGAGAACCCGCACCGCCACGTGCTGTTTGCCCACGCCGCGCGCCATGGTGGCCACCATGCACACCGCAACGACATGGTCTGGGCCCGTGAGCGCATGCCTAACCTGCGTACTCATGTCAGCTACGAGCAGCCGTCCCAGGCCGATCAGTCGGGGCGCGATTACGACCACGCAGGGACGATGCCGATCGACGCGCTCCTGAAGGCGGAAGACACATCCGGTTTCCAGGATGCCCGCTTCTACCTGTGCGGACCGCTGGGTTTCATGCAGGCGCAGCGCCATGCGCTGATCACCGCCGGCGTTCCCGTGGGTCATATCCATCGCGAAGTGTTCGGCCCGGACCTGCTGGACGATTTGCTCTGATCCGGCCAAGATGCGCGGCACCGACGGTTGTCACGTTGTGACAGACAACCGTCGCATGGGTCTGGTAGGCTAGGCGGTTCCTATAGATAGCCGCTTGGCATACCTGCTCGTGCCCACTCTGTCCCGGCCCGCATTCCCGATCGATATCTCCGCCGCCTGGCTGCCGCGCCTGGCCGGTCTCGCGCTGTTTGCCGCGCTATGCGCGCTCGTCACCCACTGGGTGCTGGCCTTCAGCGCGATGCGTACCATCCCCGTTCCCAAGTCTGCTCGCATCGCACAGACCGAAGCCGTGGAAACGGGTGCGGTGGCGACCTTGTTTGGCGGTAGTGCCCAGGCTGGCGTGCGCGATATCCAGCTGATCGGTGTTGTGGCCGATCTCGACGGCGTGGGGCCTGCAGCGGCAATCCTGTCGATCGATGGCGGTCCGCCCAAGGCCGTGCGTGTGGGTGCTTCGCTGTCCCCGCAGATTCGGCTGAAGGAAATTCACGGCCGCAACATCGTGATTGAACGCAACGGTGTGCGTCAGGAAATCATCTTGCCGCTGCAGAATTCCGTGAGCGTAGGTCGCCCGGGCAACCTGCCGGCCGTGCCGCCATCCGGCGCCGCCGCACCGCTCTCCACGCCGATGCCGGCCACCGTGCAGGCGATGCCACCGCCGGCGGCAAGCATTCCGCAACCGCCCCAGAACATGCCTCCGGGCATGCAGCAACCCATGCAACAGGTACCGCCGCAGAGTCTGACGGGTGAGGCTCCCCCAGTCGACAAGGACTGACGACGAGGTGAAAGCGCTGGAAAAGCGATTTCAAAGTGTTGCGCAATATTTGACTGTCTTGCGCCTGTTTACGGCACGAGTCGATTCTGTGAGGCCCGTAACATCGTATTAAAAGCGCCAACTTGCGCTGGATGTCTGCGTTCTAATCCATACACGCCCAACGTGATGAAAAGGAGCACAGACATGCAACGCACTCACAAGACGCAGATTTTCAAGAACTTCATCGCAGCCTCGGCCGTCTTCCTGACCGCAGGCGCAGCGATGGCGCAAACCGCAGCCCCGTTCCCGGCCTCCGCGCCACAGGCGGCTCCGCAAGGCGGCCCCGGCCACCATCACCGCATGGACGGGCACGGTCCGCACGGCGGCGGCATGATGATGATGAAGTCGATCGACACGGACGGCGACGGCACGATCTCCAAGGCCGAAGCCGACGCGCTATTCAACAAGATCGATACCAATCACGATGGCAAGCTCGACAAGCAGGAAATGGGCGCCTATCGCAAGGCGATGTTCGAGCAGCACCGCGCCGAGAGGAAGGCGGCGTTCGAGGCAAAGTTCAAGGCGGCGGACAAGAACAACGATGGGGCACTGACCCGCGACGAGTTCAAGACCGCATTCCCGCGCATGGCCAACCGCTTCGACAAGCTTGATGCCAACCGGGATGGCAAGGTGACCATGGCCGAGATCCAGTCGGATATGGAGAAGATGCGAAAAGAGCATCACAATCGCCCCATGCAGCGCGGACCGGGCGCCGGCTCGGCACCGGCCGTGCCGTCTTCCAGCGGCGGCTGAACGACTGCTACCGTAGCTTGACCGACGCGGCCTCCGGGCCGCGTTTTTTATGGGGCTGGCACCAACCTTGCCTGTGCAACGTGATGCATACGTCCCGGGTAACGGACGCGTGACAGGCGGCGAGGTGAAAATAAAATTGCGGACTTGTGCCCAACTTGCTAAATTTGCGCAAAAAAATTGCCGACAAACATATTGCGGAGCAACAAAACGTGAGCAAGGTGGAACTGGACAAGATCGACAGGAAGATTCTGGAGGTTCTGCAGACCAACGGCAGGCTGACCAACCTGGAAGTGGCCGAGCGCGTAAATCTGTCGCCGAGTCCCTGTCTGCGCCGCATCCGTCGTCTTGAGGAGATCGGCGTGATTCGTCAGTACGCCGCGCTGCTGGAACCGAACAAGATCGGACTCGGGCTGCTCGCGTATATCAACGTGCGCCTGGAAAAGCAGGGTGGCACGCCCAAGGGCAAGGCCCCGCTGGACCTGTTCCGCGCAGCGCTCCAGACTTGGCCGGAAGTGGCCGCCTGCCACGCCATGACCGGCGAGATGGATCTGTTGCTCAAGGTCTATGTGGAGGACATGGAGCATTTCGCGCGCTTCATGCAGGAGCAACTTCTGGCGCATCCGTCGGTCATCGATGTGCGTTCGAGCTTTGCGCTGGAATCGATCAAGGACACCACGGCATTGCCGGTGGCAGGCGGCGCCTGATTTTCAGACCGCAGAAACAACAACGGCGCACCATCGCGGTGCGCCGTCTGCATTGGCGAGCTGCCTGGTTCGTCAGGCCGTCCCTTTCTGCGGTACCAGCGAACGCCAGAAGCGCAGACCGAAGCGGCGTGCATCGCGCAGGTTCCGACGCATCATGTAGTCCAGATCCGCAACCTGTTCGTCGATGACCTCGGTCAGGCGGCTCACCGTATCGGCGGGCGTCAGTTCCAGATAGGCATCGGCCTCGCCATAAGCGTACTGCACCTTCATGCCGGCCTTCTTGGCGATGTGCATCATCGCGGCGTTGCGCGACAGGCAATGCATGTACAGGGTACGGACATTGGTGTTGCGGCCATGCATCGCGGCGCGCTGGAACAGTGCACTGCCGATCCCGCGCCCCCGCGCGCTCTTCGACACGGACACGCCGAACTCGGCCACGCGGCCCTGGGCGTTATCGCGCAGGTTGGCGAAGTGCCCCACGCCAATCAGTTCCAGATGCTCGTCATAGACGCCGAACACACTGTCGTGATCGAAGTCGATGCTCTCGACATAGGCTTCAATGACGTGGTCTCCAACCGACTGGCCGAAACGGAGCAGGCGATCTTCCTCGCCCAAGGCGAGAAAATGCTTGTGCAGGCGGGAGCGATGATGGGCAGCCAGCTCGCGTACCAGGGTGGTATGGCGCTGGGTGGCCTGGCTAGCCTCGGCTGCACGGCGAAGATCTTCGTCGGTTACGGCTCCGACGGCCTTGCTCAGTTCGAGCGGGTTCACTTGGATTTCCTTCTTGGGATCGATATAAACATAGCATTGCAGCGATTTCTGCCCACTCTGTTTCCATCAACACACCAAACCACACCGTCGTGAGGATGTTTTGTGATGCAAAATACGGGTTCGGGCAAACACTAGGTTGCTGCAATGCGAAAAGTATTGTAGTGGAATTGTCAGGTCCGCGTAAGCCTTCGTGCGCAAGCCCCCAAGGGGGCCGCATCGCGAGAATTCATAAATCGTTGCAGAATCAACGGCTTGGCATGGCGAATGTGTAGTCGCCATCGACACCTGTTGTTGATCTGCTGCAACGCCGCACAGAGCTGCCCGTCGCCTCGGTCCGTGCCGCGCGCGCCGGAAGGCCTGGAAGAACAAGCCTTATATGGACGAGCCACCCATCGTTGTGATTTATGCGCATCCTGCGCCCAGGCAATCCCGCGTCAATCATCCACTCGCCGAAGCGTTGGCCCAGTTGCCGCACGTTGAGGTCCGCGAACTTTACAAGCGCTATGTCGATTACGACATCGACGTGGTAGCTGAACAGCGCCTGCTCTCTACCGCAGAGACTGTGGTCCTGCAATTTCCCGTGCGCTGGTACAGCGTGCCGGCCCTGATGAAACTGTGGCTCGACGAAGTGCTGGAAGTGGGCTGGGCATTCGGCCCTGGCGGCACGGCGCTGCGTGGCAAGTCGATGCTCGTCGTGGTCAGCACCGGCGGGCATGCCGATGCATACGGGCCCGACGGCGTCCATGGCCATCCGATCAGCGATTTCCTGCTGCCGCTCGAACAAACGGCACTGCTGTGCGGCATGACCTGGCTGTCGCCTGTCGTGCTCCATGACGCCGACCGGGCCGATACCGATGCCGTGGCGCTTCACATCGAACACGTGGCCCGCCACCTGGCCCCGCCACCATTGCCGCCTGAAACCCAGGAATGGCCCGAAGCCGGCGAGCCGGACGAGGATGCAGCATGAACCAGCACGATTTCCTGATTGCACTGCTCGTCTTCCTCGTGGCGGCTGTGGTGGCCGTGCCGCTGGCGCGACGTTTTCAGCTGGGGTCAGTGCTGGGCTACCTGATCGCTGGTGCGGCGATTGGCCCGTTTGCGCTGAAGCTCGTCACCAATGTCGAGTCGATCCTGCATTTTTCGGAGTTCGGGGTCGTGCTGATGATGTTCGTCATTGGCCTGGAACTGGAGCCCCGCAAGCTCAAGACGCTGCGCAAGTCGATTTTCGGCTATGGGTCGGTGCAGATGGTGATGTGTGCGCTGGCGATCGGCATCGTGGCCGTTTTGTTTGGTGCGTCCTGGCAGATCGCACTCGTGGCCGGGCTGGGCCTGGCGCTATCGTCCACCGCCATCGCATTTGCCACGCTGGCCGAGCGCAACCTGATGCAGACGGGAGCCGGTGCGGCCAGTTTCGGCATTCTGCTGTTCCAGGATATCGCGGCCATTCCGATGATTGCTTTGCTGCCGCTGCTGGCCGCCGAGGGGGCCGGGGCGACCGCGCACGGTCCGGAAAACTGGCAGACGGCCGCCAAGGCGGTGGCGGTGATCGGCGCCGTGGTGGTGGGGGGACGCTATCTGGTACGGCCGGCGCTTCGCATCATCGCCCGGACTGGCATGCGCGAGATGTTCACGGCATTCTCGCTGCTGCTTGTGGTCGGCATTGCGTTGATGATGGACGCGGTGGGCCTGTCCATGGCGCTGGGTACTTTTGTTGCGGGCGTGCTGCTGGCCGATTCGGAGTATCGCCATGCCCTAGAGGCGGACATCGAGCCGTTCAAGGGGCTGCTGCTCGGGCTGTTCTTCATGGCCGTGGGCATGTCGATCGATTTCGGCATCCTCGCCAGTTCGCCGGGCAAGGTGATCGGCTTCGTGATCGCCTTCGTCGTGGTCAAGACGCTGGTCCTGACGCTGCTGGCTCGCCGGTTCGGCGTCGGGCGTGGTCAGTGGCTGCTGTTCGGGTTGCTGATTTCGCAGGGCGGCGAGTTCGGGTTCGTGGTGTTCGCCGAGGCACGCATGGTGGGACTGATGCCGCGCGAGACCGAGGCGCTGCTGGTGCTGATCATTGCGTTGTCGATGGTCGTCACCCCGCTGCTGCTGCTGGCGTTCGACCGCCTGCTTGCTCCGCGCCTGAACGCGATGTCGCAGCGTCCCGATGACGAGATCACGAATCACCACAATCCCGTGATCATTGCGGGCTTCGGCCGCTTCGGGCAGATCATCGGGCGGCTGCTCTACGCCCAAGGCGTGGGCGTGACCGTGCTCGACCACGATCCTGACCAGATCGAGTTCCTGCGCCAGTACGGATTCAAGATTTTCTATGGCGATGCCACGCGCATTGACCTGCTGGAGGCGGCTGGCGCCAGCGAGGCGCGCATCATGATCGTCTGTATCGAGGATATCGACGACAACCTGGCACTGATCGACAAGGTGCGCCATCGCTGGCCCGAACTGGCAATCTACACTCGCGCCAAGCACGTATCTCACGTCTACCAGTTGAAGGACCGGGGCGTTGAAACGTACGAGCGCGAGATGTTCGAAGGGTCGCTGATGCTCGGCCGGCGCGTGCTGGAAGGACTGGGCTTTGACCCGGTGGAGGCGCGCAGCGTGGCGCTGCGGTTCCGCCGCCATAACGTCGAGGCGATCGACCGCTTCTATCCGTACTACAAGGATCAGAAGAAGCTGGTGTCGATGGCCCGGCAGGCGCGTGACGAACTGGAGGAAATGTTCCGCCAGGACCGGGAGCAGCGGAAGAAACGCGAAGAAGCGGAGTGGTCCTGACCGGCCCGACCGTCTAGCGGGGAACGGCCGGCACCAGGCCGTTTTCCAGCAGGCCCACCACCATTTCGGCGAACTGCGCATACGACAGCTTGCCGCCCGGCTTGAGCCACGTGAACGTCCAGTTGATCATGCCGAAGACGGTCATGGTCAGCGCGGTCTGGTTCTCGCCCGTGACGCGCTCCGGGAATGCCAGCCGCAGCAGGCGCGAGAATGCCGCCACCACGTCGCGTTCGCGCTTCAGGATCTGGTCGCGCTGTTCCTCGGCAAGGAACTTCACATCGTTGATCAGCGCAATATGGCGGGTCTGCGACGTTTCGTATTCGGCCAGGAAGGCGCGTAGCAAGTGACCGAATGTTTCCCGATGGCTGCGGCCCTGGCGCTCGCCGTCGCGCTCGACCTCGGTCACGATCTGCATGAGCTGGCGCGTGTAGCGATCCAGCAGGTCGAACAGGATCGCTTCCTTGCTCTCGTAATAGTGGTAGAGGCGGGCCTTGGAGGTGCCGCACGCGGCAGCCAGGTCGGCCATTGAGGTGCTGGGATAGCTCGTGGCGGCAAACGCAGTTGCTGCCAGGTCCAGGATCTGTTCGCGTTGCGCCTCGAAGTCGGGCGCTTTGGTTCTGGCCATATGGGTCGGATCGATCCCTGTTTTTATCGGGTTACTCGGCGCTGGCCATCAGGGAATTGCGGCGGACTTCGCAGGTGTCCAGGCTTTCCGGATTGCCGCGCAATTGCAGTTGCCCGTTGCTGACCAGTTCGCGGCACCGCCAGAAGACGAACCAGTCGCTGGCCAGCAGCCCTTCGATCGCTCCCATGACGCTGGCCACGGTCTGCGCGGCGGGCGTCCATTCGACTGGCGCACGCTCAAGGATGACGTCGTCGACGTTGTGATAGGCCGCCGGCACCAGCGTGTTGCCTTTCCACAGCCGGACGTCGGCGTTTTCCTTCACGTTTTGCTGCCACTCGTAGCCTAGCCGGCCCAGGCGCAGGACTGACACCGGGGCGATGGTCGAAAACCGGCGCGCCAGGCGGGAGGCGGGATACATGCCGATGGCGGTCAGGCTGCCGTGCGCGGGGGTTTCCAGCTCGCGCAGGTCCATCGCCACTTCGTTGATCCGCTGGGGCGCCTGATAGAGGTGGAAGACCACCCGGCGCAGCATGAGCTGGTCCGATGCACTCTGGCCGTGCCAGATCGCCACTTCCATCGCGTCGCGCCGCAATTGCTGGAGCTGGTCGAGCGCCTGGCGCATCTCGGCGGCAAAGTCGATGTCGGAGTGGGGTGCCACGCGCTGCCAGAAGCCGGAGCGGATCAGGCCGGTACTGTCGATATCGGCGATCGGGCCCACGGCGAGGTCGTCGCGCAGGACGACCACCGGGTCGGGGCGGGCGGCCTGGGCCAGAGCCTGGCGCAGTGTATTGCCCGCGACATCGCCGTTGACGACATGGATATATTGCATGACCGTGATTGTATAGGGATGCGACGGGTCCAGGCCCTGCGCCAGCGGCCGATGCGACGCATGAAGCGTGTTCCGCCATTGTAATCACGGCATGCGGTACGCCGGGCATCGGCGGCTGTCCGACATGTGGGTTTTCCACCATTCGGCAGCCGCGGACACGCGGCGGAAGACGGGCGGCAGTTACCGCTCGTCGTAGCTGACCACCACGCGCGGCGTGAGCGCCCGGGCCTGGCAGGTCAGCACGAAGCCCTTTTCCATTTCCCACGGCTCGAGCGTGTAGTTCTTCTCCATTTCCACCTTGCCTTCGAGCACCTTGGCCCGGCATGTGCAGCAGACCCCGCCCTTGCAGGCGTAGGGCAGGTCGAGCCCAGCCGAGAGCGCGGTGTCGAGCACGTTCGCATCGGCCATTGGCAGGCGCATCTTGTGCTGCTTGCCGTCCAGCACGATGACCAGTTCGGCGGTGCCGGCATCTCCTGTGGCGTCGTGCTGGGCAGCGACAGCGCGACGGGGCTGGGCCAGCGGCACGCCGAAGCGCTCCGCATGGATCTTGTGGGGATCGAGACCCGCCGTCTTGAGGGCATCCTCGACCTCGTCGATCATCGACGCCGGGCCGCAAACGAAGGCGGCGTCGATATCGTCCACGGGAAGCAGGGTCTGCAGGAAGGCGGTCACGCGCTGCCCGTCCAGACGGCCATGCAGCAGATCCACCTCCTGGGGCTGGCGCGACAACACGTGATAGAGCGTGAAGCGAGACAGGTACTGATTCTTCAGATCCTCCAGCGCCTCGGAGAAGATGATCGAGTCAACGTTCCGGTTGCCATAGATCAACGTGAAGCGGCTGCCAGGTTCCGTGGCCAGCGTGGTGCGGATCAGGGACAGCACTGGCGTAATGCCGCTGCCCGCGGCGAACGCCACGTAATGCCGCGCGATTGTCGCATCGAGCGGCACGTAGAAACGGCCATCAGGCGTCATGACGTCGAGCGTCTGTCCGGGGGCCGCGGTGTCGTGCAGCCACGTGGAGAACACGCCATCGTCGACGAGCTTCACGGCCACGCGTAGCTCGCCGTGACTGTCGTAATCCTGCACGCCAGAGCAGATCGAGTACGAGCGGCGGACGTCCTTGCCTTCAACCTGCGCTTTCAGCGTCAGGAACTGCCCCTGCGTGAAACGGTAGGCATCACGCAGTTCGGTGGGCACCGCGAAGGCAATCGAGACCGTATCGGAAGTTTCCGGGCGAACCTGCGCCACGCGCAGCGGGTGGAAGTGTGGAGTCATGGCCGGGGCGGGGTCCGCGGGTCAGTAGGGTTTGAAGTAATCGAACGGTTCGCGGCAATCCAGGCAGCGGTAGAGCGCCTTGCATGCCGTGGAGGCGAACCGGGACAACTCCTGTGTGTGGATGCTGCCGCAGCGTGGGCACGCGACCGTGGCCGTGGCATGCACACGGGGCATGAAGCGCAATGGCTTGACGTTCGCAGCGTGTGCAGGAGCCGAAGCGCAATGGCCCGGCGGCGCGATGCCGAATGCGCGCAGGTTGGCGCGACCGGTCTCGGTAATCCAGTCGGTAGTCCAGGCAGGGGCCAGCACGGTGCGCACGCGCCACGGGGCCAGTCCGGCGGCGTCCAGCGCGTGGCCAACGTCCTCCTCGATCTGTCCCATGGCCGGGCATCCGGAATACGTGGGGGTGATGGTCGCCTCGATGGTGACGCCATCATCGGCCAGTACCACATCGCGCAGGATGCCGAGGTCCCGGATCGATACCACCGGGATCTCGGGGTCGGGCACGGCTTCCAGCGCTGCCCACGCGTGCGCCAGACGTGCCTCGGAAGAATCCGTGGCCGCCGCCGACGGGGCAAAGGCCGGCGCGAACGGCGAGGCGGAGTTGGTGAGCGAAGCGGCGAAATGAGGCATGGTCGGCCCTTCCGTTACCACTGCGCGCCCGGGTGGGCGCGAGCCAGGCCCTGCAACTCCGCCAGCAGGTAGCTCATATGCTCGGAATGCACGCCTTGCTTGCCGGTCGACACGAAGCCGGTGGTTGCCGGGCGCTGCAGCGTGGCATCGTCGAGCGTGGCGGTGACCGTCGCCTCCCAGGCGTCGCGCAGATCGGCGGTCAGTACGCTCACGCCCTGCCGCGCCGACTCCTCTTCCACGGGATCGACCGCGAAGCACTCGTTCATATAAGGCAGCAGGTGATCGAGCGCACGCTGCATGCGGCGGTGCGATTCGCCAGTGCCATCGCCCAGCCGCACCACCCAGTCCGCGGCGTGATGCAGGTGATAGCGAACCTCCTTGGCGGACTTCGCGGCGATGGCGGCGAGTTCCGGGTCGCTGCTCGCTTCCAGCGCGGGCCACAGTTCAGCCATCAGCGCGCTGTACAGGAAGTTGCGCATGATGGTTACGGCGTAGTCGCGATCGGCGCGTGCCGTGCCGGCCAGCGGACCGTGGTGGGGCAGTTCCTGCAGCGTCCAGTTGCGGAAATCGGATTCGGGTCGCCAGTAGGCGTAGTCATCCTCGTGGCGCGCGCGGCCCGTCAACCGGCCTTCGAGCACGCCGGCATGGGCATAAAGCAGGCGAGCCTGGCCGATCAGGTCCAGGCTGATATTGGCAAGCGCGATGTCTTCCTCGAGCACGGGGCCGTGGCCGCACCACTCGGCGTTGCGCTGGCCGAGGATCAGGGCGTTATCCGCCAGCCGCAGTATGTACTGGAGCGTCGCAGGGATCGGAGGCTGGGTCGTCATGTTCATGGCGCGGCCCTTACATATGGTTGACTTCGTCGGGCAACTGGTAAAACGTGGGATGGCGATAGATCTTGTCGGCCGCCGGATCGAACAGTTCGGCCTTCTCGGCTGGCGCGCTGGCCGTGATGGCCGATGAGGGCACTACCCAGATCGACACGCCTTCCTGCCGCCGCGTGTAGACATCGCGGGCCATGTGCAGCGCCTGCTGGGCGTCCGCAGCATGCAGGCTGCCGCAGTGCTTGTGCTCCAGCCCCTGCTTGCTGCGGACAAACACCTCCCACAGCGGCCATTCCTTCTGTTGCTTCGATGGGGTGATGGTTTGGGTCATGTTGGTTACCTTGCTTGTTCTGTCGTGGCTCAAGCCGCCTTGGCCTGGGTCCGGCGGGCGCGCTTTTCGGCATGGGCCAGCGCAGCTTCGCGTACCCACGCGCCGTCTTCGTGCGCCTTGACGCGGGTGGCCAGCCGCTCGCGATTGCAGGGGCCGTCGCCGTTGATCACGCGCCAGAACTCTTCCCAATCGAGGGGGCTGTAGTCGTAGTGGCCGCGCTCGGCATTCCACTGCAGGCCCGGATCGGGCAGCGTGACGCCAAGGATCCTGGCCTGTTCCACCGTGGCATCGACGAACTTCTGGCGCAGGTCGTCGTTCGAAATACGCTTGATGCCCCAGGCCATCGTCTGGGTGCTATTGGTGGAGGCCGCATCGGGCGGCCCGAACATCATCAGCACCGGGAACCACCAACGATCCACCGCCTCCTGCACCATGGCGCGCTGGGCCTCGGTGCCGCGCATCATGGCCAGCAGCGCGTCATAGCCCTGGCGCTGGTGGAACGACTCCTCCTTGCAGATGCGGATCATCGCGCGCGCGTAGGGGCCGTAGGAGCAGCGGCACAGGGGGATCTGGTTCATGATGGCCGCGCCATCCACCAGCCAGCCGATCACGCCCACATCGGCCCAGGTCAGCGTCGGGTAGTTGAAGATCGACGAATACTTGGCGCGACCGGTGTGCAGCGCATCGACGAGATCGTCGCGCGACACATCAAGCGTTTCCGCAGCGCTATATAGATAGAGTCCGTGCCCGCCTTCGTCCTGCACCTTGGCCAGCAGGATGGCCTTGCGCTTGAGAGACGGCGCGCGGCTGATCCAGTTGCCTTCCGGCTGCATGCCGATGATCTCGGAGTGCGCGTGCTGCGAAATCTGGCGCACCAGCGTCTTGCGATAGGCGTCGGGCATCCAGTCCATCGGCTCGATCTTGGCGTCTTCGGCCATGCGGGCATCGAATGCGGACTGGCGATCGGCCACGCTGGCGTCTGCGAGCGGACGCTCCGCCGGCTGTCCTGGGAGGTCGAGGCTCTGTGTGTACATCACGTCTCCTTGGCATGCGTCTATGACGACGGGCGCCGACCTGCCGGATGCTTGCTGATCCTGTAGACATCAATTTGTGGGGGTCGGGCGTGCGGCCACTATATATATAAACCGTCCGGTCGGTCAATTTATTGCGCTGACAAGATGAAGGGTTTTCAGAATTGGCTCACGAACGTCTATCCAGAGCCACGTGTAGTATCGAACTTCATCTTTCGTTCGACGTGGGAGGGCAGTGCAATGGCAGGCAAGGCATACAGCAAGATCGCGGTGGCGGTGGACGGCAGCGGAACGTCGGACCTCGCCTTGTACGAAGCGATTCGCGTGGCGTCGGGCAGTGGCGCATCCGTGCTGGCGCTCTACGTGGTGGACAACGGCGTGATGCTGTTCGACGCTGGTTTCTACGATCCCACGCAGGTCCAGCGCGCATTTGTCGACAGTGGGACCAAGGCACTGGAGGCGGCCGGCAGGCTGCTGGGCAATGAGGGTGTGGCGCACGAGACGAAGCTCGTGGATGATCCCGCCGTCATCGGCGATGTGGCCGGCTCGATCAATGCGGCCGCGAGCGAATGGGGTGCCGACTTACTGGTCATCGGTACACATGGCCGTCGCGGCGTGCGCCGGCTCGTTCTCGGCAGCGTGGCCGAAGCTGTGATTCGCCAGTCGACGATGCCAGTGTTACTGGTGCGCGGCAAGGAGGCAAACGCCTGACGCCCCATCCTTCGACTTCAGTTGGCGGCTATCCCGCGAAGCGGAAATGGCCGCCGCGAAGTACGATCTCGCGTGCCTCGGTCAGTTCGAACATCGCTTCCGCAAGTTGCTCGATGCGCGTGCGATTGGTGGTGAACGCGCTGACCAAGTCTTCCTCTCTCGCCGAACGGGCGCCGCAATAGGCTTCGAGCGCCTCCGCGGTGACGGAATACTGGGACCAGTTGCCGTTGACCGTGGCCGGACACGACAGTGTCAGGCTTGCGCCGCAATAAGTGGGACTGCTGGTGGGGAAAGTGATGTCGACCATGGCGCACCTCGTCTTGCCGGGAACGGGGAAACGGCGGATATCCATTCAATATAGGCAATCCACCCATTCGGGCAAGCATGGCCCTGCGAACGCCTTTGATAGCAGTCAGCCTGCCCGCATACCAGGCAGCCGTCGCCGTTGGCTCCGCGCCTGTTCGGCAGCAAGAGACCTGAGTCCGACTACCACGCGGTGTGCGTCGTCGATATGACCATCGGCGTAAGCGGTTTGCTCGGCCAGGAAGTGATCGAACGGCCCATCGTCTCGTGTCAGCGGCGGCAGTTGAGGTGGGGCGATAGCCGCGGTCACACCGGTTCGGCCAGGCCGAACGGCGACTTCGGCGAGGCGTGCTTCCAGATCTGCAAGCATTGCCTGGGCGGCAGGTCCCGGCGGCAGAGGTACTTCACCCGATTCGGCACCTGCCCTGATCAGTCCGGCGAGCGACGCCATGCGCCTGGACGTGGCATGCAACGCAGTATGCGCCGCCGCAAGCTGAGGATCGAATTCGTCAAGGCATTGCTGGAGCGTGCTTTCCGCGCGCGAGGAAGCCCGGCCCGCCGCCACGCGCAGCGCCTCGAGACGCGCTTGCGCGGGCGTCAGGGTTCGTGCCGCGCCAGTTGCAGCCCGGAGATACACGGCATTGACCGCCAATGCGTCGAGACTGTGCCGGAAGACCCGCGACAGCTCGGCGCGCGGCGCCAGGATGTAATAGCTGGCCAACGCAATTACGCAGCCGATCGCCGTATCAAGTCCGCGCAACGCGGCCACGTGACTACTATTCGATGCTGGCTCGCCAATCCACGAGAACAGGATTACGGCTGGTGTCAGGAAAAACGCGAAGCCAGCAGCGTTGCCAGCCAGGCGCAGGGCGTAGGCTGCGGCCAGGAAGATGGCGCTGGCACCCAGTGCCAACATTGGAGCGGGATGCGTGAGACTGATCAGGCAGGCCAGCACCGCACCGGCTAGGGATCCGGCGAAGCGGTGAAGGGAGATTTGCCGCGTGGTTTGCAGCCGCGGACTGAGCACCATGATCACAGTGACGGCGACCCAATAGCCGTGATCGACTTGGAACAGCTGCGATGGCAGTAGGCTCAGGCCTCCGGCAAACGCCATCCGCACGGCATGCCGCGTGATGCGTGCATCCCGTGCAGCAATGTCAGCCAACGCGTCGCCGAAACGATCAAGCATGCCCGTCAACCCGGTATTGGGCCAGGCGAAAGTCCCGCGCCAGCGTGTGAACGATGGATGCTGTGACAGGGCAGCCAGCGCCGATTGATATGCCGGCGGCGCACTCGCGTTGACTCGCTGTCCGACCAGCCGCCGCAGATCCTGGGACAACATCGCGGTGAGAGCGGGCAAGTCCGGCGCATGCCGGGTCAGGGACTGGCGTACCTGTTCCAGCGTGTCTGCCAGACACCGCGCAGTATGGTCGAGCGGAAGCCCGTCCCGTTTGCCGGCGCGTTCTCGGAGCTCGCCCGCTACGATCAACAGGGCAAAGATGGCATCGGCCACTGCCACGGTGTACGCGTAGTGCAACAGCCCGACAGGATCCAGAATCCCGCGCCGCCCGTTCACTGCAGCGCGTGCTGCTTCAATCCGCTGCCGCAACTCAAGCTTGCAGGCCGAAATGTCCCCGGCCAGCGCGCCCGCCAGGGTTTGGGCAAAGCGATGCAATGCGTCGTAGACAGCAATGATTTCGAGGCGAGGGCGCGCATCGCGTTGCGACGGGACTAGCAGCAGGCAGGCGAGGCAGGCAAATACCCCGCCGCGCAAATAGTCTGTGGCCGCCATCCACGCATGCGAAGCAACTGACGTGTCGGCAACTGGCTGCAGGCATGCCGCAATGAGTACGACATATAGCAGCTTGAAGCTAAGGGCGGCGGCTGGTCCCCGGATTTCCGCCAGTCCAGCCACCATGCCTGCGCTCAGCACCACCGCCAAAGCCGTCAACGGGGATGTGGAGAGGCTGGCGCCCAAGACACTCGCGACGGCGCCACCGATTCCCACGGCCCCCAGGCTCCGCATGCGCGTAGCCGCCGTACCTTGCCGATCGGCCAGACAGGTCCAGATCGATGCGGTTGCCGACCAGAGGTAGCCAGCGTCACCCGTCAGCCAGGCAGTTCCCGCCAGTGCAAAGAACGACAGCGCATAGACGATCCCGCGCTGGAGGAGCGCAGTTTCAGGGCAGTATCGGAGAAGGCGCAGGGCGCGTCGCATGATCGGAAATGAAGTACCGGGACGTCTTAGGGTGAGTACCGATACCACTCTACGGGCAACATTGTTGCAACGCAACATTTCGTAGAAATACGACAGGTTGGAGCGGAAGTCGTGCAGCGATGCACCGACATGGTGAAAAAGTCAGTGGAACGGGGTGCATGACGATTTTGTCATAAAGACCAACGAAATTCGCTGATGCTGCCACCGCATTCCGCCGTTTTCAGACAAAAAAAACCCGCGCAGGTTGTGCGCGGGTTGGAATCCACCGAGGTGGTGGAGGAGACAGACTTCACTATACACGACTTGTTGCGACGCACCAAGCGCCAGCGTCAAAATTGACTGCAAGACAACACAATCGTCGTTGTTGTCGTACAACGGGATGACATCTATTACCGGAAAAGATACGCAATCCACACAGCTGCGGTCATCCCAACCACATCCGCAAACAACGCACAGCCAAGCGCGTACCTGGTATTGCGCACATTCACACTGCCGAAATAGACTGCTAGTACGTAGAACGTGGTTTCAGTCGATCCCTGGATGATGGCTGCCACGCGTGCCTGAAAAGAGTCCACGCCGTAGGTGGTCATCACATCCACCATCAGCCCGCGCGCGCCGGCACCCGACAGGATTTTCATCAAGCCTACCGGCAGGGCCGGCACGAAGTCCGTATTCATTCCCAGTTTTTCGAACATCGCGGTCAGTGCGAACATCACCACGTCCATGCAGCCACTGGCTCGGAAGAGTCCGATAGCAACAAGAATGGCCACTAGATAAGGAATGATCTGGACGGCCACTCCGAACCCTTCCTTAGCGCCATCGACGAACGCGTCGTAGACATTCACGCGTTGGAATGCCCCACAAACTAGAAACAGGACGATCAGGGACAGGATGAACCCGCTGCCTGCGAGCGCCGCCATCTGGCTGACCTGAGCAGGCGGCGCATGGCGCAGCCAGAGAAACAGCGCCGCAGTAGCCAACCCCGCAATGGCGGCGGCAATCAGTACTGCGGGTTTGAACAGATTGAGACGCTGAACCCAAGCCACAGCCAGCAGCCCTGCCAAGCAAGAGGCGCCGGTGGCCAGTAATGTCGGCAGGAATATGTCGGCCGCATTGAAGTTGACCAATCCTTGCTTTACGGCCATTGCCTGCCGGATGGCTATGACCGAGGTCGGGATCAGTGTCAGCCCGGCAGTGTTGAGTACGATAAACATGATCTGGGCATTCGTCGCTGTATCGGGCTGGCGATTCAACGATTGCAGTTCGCGCATCGCGGTCAGCCCGAGTGGCGTGGCGGCGTTGTCCAGCCCGAGCATATTGGCGGAGACATTCATCATCATGGCTCCCTGCGCCGGATGCCCCTGCGGAACGCCGGGAAAAAAGTGACGCAGCAGCGGATTTACCATTCGGGCGAACACGTCGATCACGCCAGCGCGCTCGCCAACCCGCATGATTCCGATCCACAGACTCATGACGCCTACAAGGCCCAGAGAAATCTCAAAAGCCGTGCGCGCACTGTCGAACAGGCTGACAAGTAGGGCTGGAAATACACCAAGATCCCCGCCTATGAGCCGAACGGCGGCCGCCAGGAAAGAGAGCAGGAAGAATCCGAGCCAGACGAAGTTCAGTGCCATCGACGCCAATCCATCATTGGGATGCCTTCCGCCCAGATGCGGAGGCGCCCTGCATCATAGCCGCATGGGTGCGACGCCAGCGTCATGCAATCTCTGCGCTGCGCTCTTTTAGCAATGCACGCAAAATGGACCGATGACAGTGGCTTTCATCCTCGCAATAGCATCCGAGCGAGAAGTTGCTCTGATGGGAGAGCGCTGCCAGCAAGTCGAGAGTCCGACTGGCCTCCGGCTGAGCCATCTCGGCCCGAAAGCTTTTCTCGAAACTGCGCCACGCTTTGATATCGGCGGCTTCCTTTGCACCTTGCGCCTTGGCAACCAGTTCGGCAGATGGGGAAAGGGCCGGATACCAGACATCGTAATAGTTTCGACTGGCGAACTCGGTTTTCGGTACTCCTCGCGGCGGCCGGCGCACGGTGCCTATCCGCAATCCCTCGCCGTGGGCGCGCGCGTCACCGAGCCGCACGATACGTATTGCCATGTCTTCCTCCCTTGTTCTTGTTGCGGGACATCGTGTCATGGGTGCTTGGTCTTCGCATCTCCCTCACAGCAGATATCGGCAACTTGAGATTATTTTCAAAAAGATCTTGCGCAGTCCGCAAATCGCATCTAATATTCGCCCCCTCGCAACACAAACCGCGCTGCAAACGCAGGGCAGGCAAGGGTTGCGGGGCAGCAGTGGCGGGGGTTGCGGGGTTTTGCAGCGCTGGCCGGCAGAGAAAAAAATCTTCTGCAAACTGTTGACGAAACGATGAATGTTCTGCATAATCTCG
>NZ_JBDKXK010000074.1:0-25247 GCF_039710735.1 Cupriavidus sp. DL-D2
GCAAGCCTCTAGCTGTCCTGCACACAAAAAAACTGACAGGCCCCCGCCTCCCCCACCACTCCCCCAGCAACCAGCACCCCAACCCCGCCATCGCACCCGCCGCGTGCGCGCCGCGCACGACGCCGAACCCCCATGAGGGATCGAACACGATGGCGGCCAGCCACGATTGTTCCAGCCAGACCTTGCCGAGTACGATGAGGCAGGTCACCACGCCGATCACGCGTGACCAGCCGGGGTCCTGCAAGAGTTTCAGCGCTACCCACAGCGCCAGCCCATGCGTGGCGCCCGACAGTCCGCCATACCAGCCAACAGCCGGCATGCGCAGCAGCGCCACCTGAGCGATCAGTCCGCAGATCACCAGCACGGCCAGCATCTCGCGCACGCGTGCAACCCGGCCTGCCAGCAGCAGCAAACCGACGGTCGCCGCCACATCGGACAGGTAGTGCTGCCAGCCCAAATGCACCCACATCGCGGTCACGATGCGCCACCACTGGCCGTCGATGCGTACCGCGTCGCGCACGTACAGCCCGTGTGCGTGCAGCCAGGGGACGAATGTGAATGCCGCGGCCAGCGCGGCCACACTCACCGTTGTAGCGAGCATGGCCGGCCACGACGGCAGGCGAACGGGCTTCGGCGCCGATGCCTCCTCCGCCGACACCTCAGCCCGCACCGAACACCGCGTGCCAGAGCGCCCGCACCGGGGCCACCTGCTCGCTGACGCTGTCAGGCGGCACGCGCGCCTGATCGTGGCCGTCGAGCCGCAGCTTGTGCTGGCGGGCGCGGAACAGCCGGTAAGCGTCGCCCACGGCCAGCGCCAGGCCGGCATCGATCAGGTTCAGTACCCCGGCCATGCGCAGCAGCGCGATATTGCCCGCGTTACGCGTCAGTTCTGGATGTGCGCCGCTGTGCAGCAGCACCAGGTATTGCACCGTGAACTCGATATCGACCATGCCGCCGCGATCGTGCTTCAGGTCGAACAAGTCGGTCGGATTCGGATGGCCCTCGGCCACCTTGGCGCGCATCTGCACGATTTCCTCGCGCAGCGCGGCGGCATCGCGCGGCTGGCGCAGGATCTCGTCGCGCAGGTCTTCGAAGCGATTGCCGATCTCGCGGTCGCCGGCGCCGAAGCGCGCGCGCGTCAGTGCCTGATGTTCCCAGACCCACGCGGTGTTGTCGCCCTCGCGCAATTGGTAACGGCGGAACGCATCGAAGCTCGTCACCAGCAACCCCGCTGCACCATTGGGCCGCAGGCGCGTATCCACATCGAACAGCATCCCCGCAGCCGTATGGCTGGTGAGCCAGGTGATCAGGCGCCGCGCGTAGGCCGCGTAGACATCGGGGGCGCGCTCGTGGTCGTCGTCGTAGAGGAAGATGATGTCGAGGTCGGATGCATAGCCCAGTTCCTTGCCACCCAACCGGCCATAGGCGATCACTGCGAAGCGCGGAGTGTCGAGATGGCGCGTGGCCAGTTGCCGCCACACAGCCTGCATGGTGACTTCCAGCATCGCATCGGCAAGGTCGGATAGCCGGTCGGCCACCTGCTCCACCGTAAGCATGCCCCGCAGGTCCTGCAGCAAGATGCGGAACGTCTCGGCATGGTGCTCACGGCGCAGGATGTCCATCTGCGTCTCGACCTGTCCGTCCGAGGCATGCAGCCGCTCGGCCAGCCGCTCGCGGAAAGCCGCCCAGTCCGGCGCGGCGGCGAGCGCGTCGCTGTCCAGCAGTTCGTCGAGCAATTGCGGATGGCGCGTCAGGTAGGCGGCCGCCCAGCGCGACGCGTGAAGTGTCTGCGCCACGCGGTCCATCGCCTGGGGGTACTCGGACAGCAGCGACAGATACGATGCGCGCCGGCTGATCGCATCGAGAAAGTCCAGAAAACGGGTAATCGTGCTGTCGGCATCGTCCTGCCTGGCCGCGAGGTCCAGCGCGCGGTTCACCAGTTGGTCGAAGCGGTTGCGGCTCGATTCCGACAACGCGCGATACCGCATCGACGATCCAATCGCGCGCAGCCGGTCGTACAGCCCCGTGCAATCGCTGAAGCCTGCGGCCTGCAACGCCTGGCATGGCGACGATTGCGGATCGGTCTCGTCGTCCGGGCTGGCCTGCGCCGCGCGCGATGCCATTTCCTCGCGCACCAGTGCCGGCCACAGCGGCTCGCTCTGGGCCGCGCCGTCTTCCGCGAACGGATCGGCGAAGGTGGCGTCGAACTGCTGGGCCACCGGTGCCATCAACGTGTTCATCAGCGCCACCAGCGCGTCCCAGTTCTCGCAGCCCATCATCAGGGCTACGGCCTGGCGTTCCTCGTCGGACGTGGGCAGGTGGTGCGTCTGCGCATCGTCACGATACTGGAGCCGGTGTTCGAGCTGGCGCAGGAAACGGTAGGCATCGGCCAGCTCGCCGGCCTGACCCGTGGGCAGCAGGTTGCGCGCCACGGCTACATCCAGCACTTCCAGCGTCGGACGCACGCGCAGCGCCGGGTCCTGTCCGCCGCGGATCAACTGGAACACCTGCGCCATGAACTCGATCTCGCGGATGCCGCCACGGCCCAGTTTGATGTTGAAGGATTTCTGGTTCACGCCATGGCCGGCCAGCCCACCGCTGCGCTTGGCGGCCTCCGAACGGATCTGCCCGTGCAGCGCGCGGATGGCGGCAATCACGCCGTAGTCCAGGTAGCGGCGGAACACGAACGGCGTGGTCAGTCGCCCCAGCAGCGCGGCGGCCCGTTCCGCGTGCGGAGTGTCGATGGCCGAGACCACCCGACCCTTGATCCACGCGTAGCGCTCCCACTCGCGGCCCTGTACGACCAGGTATTCCTCCAGCATGCCAAAGCTGCAGACCAGCGGCCCGGCGTCGCCGTTGGGGCGCAGCCGCATGTCCACGCGGAACACGTAGCCGTCGCCGGTCACCTCGGACAGCAGCGTGATCAGCCGCCGTCCCAGCCGGATGAAGTATTCGTGGTTCGACAGGCTGCGCTTGCCGCCCTGGGTGTCGCCGTCCTCGTCGTAGAGAAAGATCAGATCGATGTCCGACGACACGTTGAGTTCGCGCCCGCCGAGCTTGCCCATGCCCACCACCACCAGCTCCTGCACTTCTCCGCTCTGCGCGCCGGTGGGCTGGCCATAAGTCGCCGCCAGATCGTCGCCGAGTATACGCAAGCCATGCTGCACGGATAGTTCGGCCAGGTCCGTCATCGCCCCGGTGATCTCCCCCAGCGTGGCCAGGCCGCGCAGGTCGCGCTCGATCAGCGTGCACATCACCTCGGCCCGCAGGCGGCGCAGTGCCTGTGCGGCAACGGCCTCCGCATCGGCGGAAGGGACTTGCAGGGCGTGGAGGCGCTCCACCATCCAGTCGCGCGAAACCGGGCCAATCGCCGCTTCGGCCACCACGCCGGACATGCCGGCGCGCGCGGACATCACGCGGCGCGCGTAATGGGAGTACGCCGCCGAGTACAATACGTGGCCTTCGGATTCGACCGGGGCCAAGCCCTGCGCCGAAACGGTGGCGAAGGCCCCCTGGGCCATGCTGCCGATCGGGCCGGCGGCCCCTTCGAGGGTGGGATTCGATGTGGTGCCGGCGCCATCCTGCATGCGCTGCGGGTCGGTCGGTGCCAGCGGATGGCCCGCGGCGGAACTCGTCGGATCAGGGACAGTCATTCCAGTAACTTTTGCATGTTGGGCAGGCGCCGCGAACAAAGTGGCGACGCTTGCCTGCACCACTTTGGAGAGCGGCTAGTATTGTCGGATAATCTGCGCATGTCCAGCCGCCCCACCGCCCCTCACGACGGTTCCGCGCCCCCTGGCGCGGCTGCCGACGGAGCCGCCGCGGGCGCCGCCGCTTCTTCTGCTTCCCCAGCATCCGCCTTGCGTCCCGCATCAAGCCGTGGCCGACGCGCGGCGGCACTCGTCCGTGCCCTGCTCGGCGGCAGTTGGCGCAACCTCGTGGCAGCCATGCGGCATCCAGCCTGGAGCCGGCTCTGGCGCGTGCTGGTCCGCACCGTCCTGGCCCTGGTAGCGCTGGCCGTGGTCGCCGTGCTGCTGATCCGCTTCGTACTCTGGCCGCAGGCCCATACGGCCCGCCAGTGGCTGGAGCGCGAGGGCTCCTCGGCGCTGTCGGCCCAGCTCACCATCGGCCAGCTCGACACCTATTGGGACGGCTGGCACCCAGCCTTCCGCGCCAGCGACGTGCGCGCCGTGGATCGCCAGCAACGCACGCTGCTGGCCGCCGGCTCGCTGCAGGGCAAGCTGTCCTGGCAGTCGGTGCCCACCATGGCGCTGCAGTTCGCCAGCCTGACCGCCGACCGCACCGATGTGCTGATCCGCCGTACGCGCGAGGGCCACCTGCTTGTGGCCGGCGTGCAAGTGGATGCCAACAAGCGCAGCGACGACAACGATCCGTTCCTGAACTGGCTGCTCTCGCAGGGCCATATCGATCTGGTCAGCGGCAACCTGCGCTGGCTTGACGAGAAAGCCGGGCTGCCACAGCTCGACGTGGCCGACATCCACTTCACGTCCCAGCGCCGGGGTGCCCAGCACACGCTGAGGCTGGAGGCGCGCAGCGAATCGCTGGCACCCCAACCGCTGACGGTGCAGACAACGCTGCGGCACGACTACCTCTATGGCGCCGGCAACTGGCAGCACTGGACCGGCCAGGCCAACTGGCAGTTCAACCAGGTACAGCTTCCGGTGGTGCAGCGCTATCTGGCGATCTTCGACAACGTGCGCAGCGGCGTCTTCAGCACCGACGGCACGGTCGATTTCCGGGGGGGCCATGTATTGCGCAGCCAGACACGGATGCGCGCCTCGGGCGTGGACCTGCATCTGTCCGGCGCACCTGAGCCGCTGCGTCTGTCCAACGCCCAGGCGCTGCTGCTACATGGCGGCGACCGCAACGGCAACAACACGCTGACCATCGACACCCTGCTCTGGCAGACCGAGCCGCTGGCAGGCCCGCCGTCCAACGCAGACGCCTCGTGGCGCGAGGGCATGCGCAAGGTCACGATCTCGTGGACGCGCGACGACGCTGGCCAGTTGCGCAAGTTCGGGCTGAAGGCGCCGACTTTCGACCTGAACACGCTCCGGGCGATGGCCGCGTCCATGCCGCTGGACATGGCCGTGCTGCGACAGTTGCGCGCACTGCAGCCCGCTGGCCACATCGATAATCTCGACGTGGCATGGTCACGCGAGCGCGCCAGCATGCTGACACGCGCCCCCGGCACGCCGCATTACACGGTGCAAGGCACGCTGCGCAACGTGTCGGTCAACAGCCAGCCGGCCGTCCCGGCCGTGGGACCCGACGGCAAACCGCATACGGGTACGCCGGGGTTCACGCAGTTGTCGGGCACCTTCAGCTTCGACGATCGCCAAGGCACGGCCCGGGTGGACAGCAGCGGCGCCTCGATCAGCTTCCCGGGCGTATTCGACGATCCGCGCGTACCGTTCGACACCCTGCGCGGCGAGGTGCGCTGGACGCACGAGAACAATCAACTGGTGGTGCGCACGCCGGGCATCCAGTTCGCCAATGCCGATACGGCCGGCAGCGTGCGCGGCAGTTGGCAGACCGGCGGCGACGGCAAGAGCGGCATCGCGGACCTGAGCGGGCAGCTGGACCGCGCAATGGCCAATCGCATTCCGCGCTACCTCCCCACGACGATGCCCGCCACGCGGCACTACCTGGAAGGCGCGCTCGTGGGCGGCGAAGCCCACGACGTGAAATTCCTGGTCAAGGGCGACCTGCATCACTTTCCGTTCCACCCGCCATTTGCCCGCGCTGGCGACTTCCGCGTGGAAGTGCCGGTGCGCAACGTGAGCTACCAGATCGCCCCGCACGAGACGGGCCCGAACGTCGGCGGCGCCGCGCCCGGCACGGCCGCCACGGGTAACGGTGGCACGGCGTGGCCCGACTTCACGGACATCACGGGCAACCTGCTGTTCGAGCGCAGCAAGATGTCGTTCGTGGCCAGGCAGGCCACGGTACGCGGTATTCCCGGGGTCACGCTGCGCGACGTCAACGGCCAGATCGACGACCTGAGCGATCACGGCCACCTGCAACTCGACGGCGCGGCCACCGGCCTGGTGCAGTCGTTCCTGCGCTACGTAGCCGTCACGCCCGTCAAGGGCTGGACCGGCAACATCACGGAAAATGCGCGCGCGCCTGGCCACGGTGAACTGAAGCTCAAGCTCGACCTGCCGCTGAGCCACGCGGCCGGCTCGAAGGTCAACGGCGAATTCCGCTTCCCCGGCAACGATGTCACGCTGATCCCGGAACTGCCCCCGCTCTACGGCGCCACGGGCGCTGTTGCGTTCGACGAACACGGTTTCCAGCTCAACGGCGTGCGCGGCCGGTTCCTGGGCGGCGAGACGCGCATCGCGGGCGGCACGCAGCCGGACGGCACCACGCACGTGACCGTCGGCGGTACCGCCACGGCACAGGGGCTGCGCGAGGTGCTGGGCGCGGGACTGGGCGCTCGCGTCGAAGGCACCACGCCCTACTCCGCCGTGATCGGCGTGCGCGAGAAGCATCTGCAAGTGCAGGTATCGTCCGAACTGAATGGACTCGCGCTCAACCTGCCAGCGCCGCTTGGCAAGACCGCCGGACACGACTTGCCGCTGCGCATGGAACTGCGACCGGTGGCGGCGCGCGCGGGACTCGACGAACTGTCGATCCAGCTGGGCAGCGCCAACAGCGCCCGCTACCTGCTGCGCCGGGGCGAGAGCACCGACGTCATTTCCGGGGGTATCGGCCTGGGACAGGCGGCGCCCCAACCGACCAATGGCGTGGCGATGGCGGTCAGCGCCGAACGGCTCGACGTGGATGCCTGGCGCAGCCTTCTCGACACGTCCGGTGAAGAGCGCAAGCCCGGTAGCGAAGTGGACCGCTCCTCGCCGTTCCTGCCCGAGCGGATCAATGTCCGGACGAAGACGCTCGATGCCTTCGGCCGCAGCATCGATGACGTATCGATCGAGGCCAATCGGCAGGCCGGCGGCTGGAACCTGCAGATGGGTTCGCGCCAGATCACCGGCAACGGCCAGTGGCGCCGCGATGCCAGCAGCCCGGCGGGCCAGCTCACGGTACGGCTGTCGCACCTGGACGTTCCGGATTCAACCGACGACGGCCACATGACCGACGCCATCACGCGCAGCGTCGAGGAAATGCCGGCATTGGACCTCGCCGTGGAGAAGTTCGTGCTGCACGGCCGCGATTTCGGCAAGCTCGAGGTCAAGGCCCATACCAGCCACACCGAGAATCAGCCCGTCTGGACGCTGGACAGCCTGACCATCGAACAACCCGGTGCCACACTGACCGGCAACGGTAGCTGGCGCCTGCCGCGCCGGCTGCGCGAGGCGGCCGCCCAGGGGGCGGCATCGCCTACCGAGGGCCGCCGCACGCTGCTGAACTTCAAGCTGGATATCCGCAATGCCGGAGATGTGCTGGACCGCATGGGCATGGCCCACACGGTGCGCGACGGCAAGGGCTCGCTCGAAGGGCGGATCGCATGGCGCGGCTCGCCCATGTCGATCGACTATCCGACGCTGACCGGCAAGCTGAACCTGCAACTCGAGAACGGCCAGATCCTGAGCGTGGACCCGGGCGCGGCGCGGCTGCTGGGTGTGTTGAGCCTGCAGAGCCTGCTGCGCTTTGCCACACTGGACTTCCGCTCGGTGACCAGCAAGGGCATCGTTTTCGACGATATCAGCGGCTCCGGGACCATCGAGAACGGGGTGGGCCGGACCGACGACTTCCGCTTCAAGGGCAGCCAGGTCATGGCGTCGATGCGCGGCACGGCCGACCTGCTGCACGAGACCCAAGACCTGAACGTGGACGTGACGCCGCGCATCAACGCCACCACCACGTCGGTGGCCGCCGCTTTCATCAATCCGGTGCTCGGCATCGGCACGCTGGCCGCGCAACTGCTGTTTGCGGACGAGTTCTCCAAAGTGTTCACGCAGCACTACCACGTGAGCGGCTCGTGGGCCGACCCCAAGGTGACGAAAACGGAGGACAATGAGCCGCGCCGCGCACCGATCCTGGATCGCTCGGGGGTCTATCCCCGCTAGGCCACCCCGGACAGCCTTCCCACACTCTGCCGCCACCTCCGACGCCACAGGAAACACGATGACCGCCAGTTCGCCGAGTGCATCCACGCAACCGTTTCACGTGGCCGCCATCCAGACCGTGACGGGCACCTCGCTCGACGACAACCTCGCCCGCGCCGACGCGCTGATCGCCGAGGCCGCGCGAGGTGGCGCCCAGTTGGTGCTGCTGCCGGAATACTTCTGCATGATGGGACGTCACGAATCGGACAAGGTCGCGATTCGCGAGCAGGATGGCGACGGCCCGGTGCAGAGGTTCCTGGCGGATGCGGCACGCCGCCATCGCCTGTGGATCGTCGGCGGCACCCTGCCGATGTGGTGCGGCGACGACAAGCGCGTCTACAACACGTCTCTGGCCTTCGACCCGCACGGCAAGCGCGTGGCGCGCTACGACAAGATCCACCTGTTCGGCTTCAAGAAAGGTACCGAAGACTACGACGAATCGCGCACGATCCTGGCCGGCAAGACGCCGGTGTCATTCGATGCACCGTGCGGCCGTGTGGCGATGTCAGTCTGCTATGACCTGCGCTTCCCCGAGCTGTATCGCGGTTTGGCTGCAGGCAAGGGAGGGCCGGGCCTGAGCTTGATTCTGATGCCTGCCGCCTTCACCTACACCACAGGGCAGGCGCATTGGGAAATCCTGCTGCGCGCCCGCGCCATCGAGAACCAGTGTTATGTGCTTGCGGCAGCACAAGGCGGCAAGCACGAGAACGGCCGGCGCACCTGGGGCCACTCGATGCTGGTGGACCCGTGGGGCGAGTTGATGGGGGTGTTGCCGGAGGGTGAAGGCGTGGTGTCGGGCGTCATCGATCCGGCCCGGCTGGCCGAGGTGCGCCAGAACCTGCCGGCGCTGCGCCATCGCGTGCTGTAGGATTGACGACATTAACGATTGCATGCCGCCGTGGCCTGGGTGCCACGGGGTGAAAGACCAAGGAAAATCATGAACGCCGGAGATCTCGGAATCCGCAACCTGGCCACCGCGCAACAACTGCTGCTGGCACCGTACGGTCTCGACGAGGCCAAGCTCCAGCGCGTGCTGGCCGATATCTTCACGCACAAGGTGGATTACGCCGACCTGTACTTCCAGCACACGCGCAACGAGGCGTGGAGCCTGGAGGAAGGCATCGTCAAGTCGGGCAGCTTCAGCATCGACCAGGGCGTGGGCGTGCGTGCCGTGTCGGGTGACCGCACGGCGTTCGCCTACTCGGACGACATCAGCCTGGCTGCGCTGTCGCAGGCTGCGGCAGCCACGCGCACCATCGGCAAGAGCGGCAGCGGCCGCATCAAGGTGGCCGGTTCGCTGGCCTCGCAAACGGGCCGCAACCTCTATACCCCAAACGATCCGCTCGATTCCATGACGGCCACCGAAAAGGTAGCGCTGCTGGAAAAGATCGAGAAGATGGCGCGCGCCAAGGACCCGCGCGTCGTGCAGGTCATGGCCGGTCTGGCGGGCGAATACGACGTGGTGCTGGTGGCGCGCAGCGACGGCGTGATCGCCGCCGACGTGCGCCCGCTGGTGCGCGTGAGCGTGACGGTCATCGCCGAACAGAATGGCCGTCGCGAGGTGGGTTCGTCGGGCGGCGGCGGCCGATACGCCTACGGCTATTTCACCGACGATCTGCTGCGCCAGTACGTGGATGAAGCCGTGTCGTCGGCCCTGGTCAACCTGGAAGCACGCCCGGCCCCGGCCGGCGCGATGACCGTGGTGCTCGGCCCGGGCTGGCCCGGCGTGCTGCTGCACGAAGCCGTGGGCCACGGCCTGGAAGGCGACTTCAACCGCAAGGGCTCGTCGGCCTTCGCGGGTCGCATGGGCGAGCGTGTGGCGGCCAAGGGCGTGACGGTGGTGGACGACGGTACGATCGCCAACCGCCGGGGTTCGCTGAACCTCGACGACGAAGGCAATCCGACGCAGTGCACCACGCTGATCGAGGACGGCATCCTGACCGGCTTCATCCAGGACACGCTGAACGCGCGCCTGATGAAGATGCCCGTCACCGGCAACGCGCGCCGCGAAAGCTACGCCGCCCTGCCGATGCCGCGCATGACCAACACCTACATGCTGAACGGCGACAAGGACCCGGCGGAAATCCTCGCCAGCGTGAAGCACGGCCTCTACGCCGTGAACTTCGGCGGCGGCCAGGTCGATATCACCAACGGCAAGTTCGTGTTCTCGGCCAGCGAGGCCTACATGATCGAAGACGGCAAGATCACGTACCCGGTCAAGGGCGCCACGCTGGTCGGCAACGGCCCGGAATCACTCAAGGACGTGACGATGATCGGCAACGACATGCGCCTGGACTCGGGTGTGGGCGTGTGCGGCAAGGAAGGCCAGAGCGTGCCGGTGGGCGTGGGGCAACCGACGCTGCGGATTGAAAACATGACGGTGGGCGGGACGGCTTAAGGCCTCTCTCTTCCCAATCGCTCTGTTTGCTCCCCTCTCCCGCCTTGCGGGAGAGGGGAGAAAACCTCCCCTACGCCTTCACCTCATAAACCAGATTGAACGGCGTCTGCGCCGCCCGTCTGAACTTCCCGAATCCCCCCTGCTCCGTGACGCCGCGCATGCGCGCTTCCCCTGCCTGCGCGCCGAGGCACATCGCACCTTCCTGCGCGCGCGAACCCGGCGTGCAGATAAACGTCGAGGCGGAATAGAACACGCGTCCCACGGGATTGAGATTGTCCTGAAGGCTGTCGTTCGCAAACGGCTCGACGATCATCCAGCAGCCATCCGGTTTCAGTGACTGACGGACATGGCGCGCGGCGCCCACCGGATCGCCCATGTCGTGGAGGCAGTCGAACACGGCAACCAGGTCGTAGTCGGTCCCCGGGAAATCCTTGGCGGAGGCCACCTCGAACGAAACGCGGTCACCCACGCCAGCACGGCGCGCGGCATCGGTCGCGTAGCGGATCGACGGCTCGTGATAGTCGAAGCCCCGGAAGGTCGCGTTCGGAAACGCCTGCGCCATGATGATCGTCGACGCGCCGTGCCCGCACCCGACATCTGCCACCTTGGCGCCAGCTTTGAGCCGCGCTGCCATGCCTTCGAGCGCCGGAATCCATTCGCCGACCAGATGCGCCGCGTAGCCGGGCCGGAAGAATCGCTCCGTGCCGTGGAACAGCGAAGGGTCGTGCTCGTGCCAGCCGAGACCACGACCATTGCGGAAGATATCAAGCATGCGCGGAATCGCGCGGAATTGCGCCACCGCGATCTGGAACGCGCCGGGGATGAATGCCGGACTTCCTTCCTGCGCCAGCGCGAACGCCTGCTCTTCCGTCAACGAGAAGGTATCGCGAGCGGCGTCGTATTCCACGTAGCCACTCGCGGCCTGTGCGGATAGCCATTCTCGTAGATAGCGTGGATCGGTTTTCGTTTTCTCGGCAAGGGTATCGGCGCTCATCGGCTTTTCGGCCAGCGCCTTGTACAAACCCAGTTCATCGCCCACCACTACCGTGGCCGCGTGCATCACCGCGCCCAGATCCTGGACGAACTGTCCCATGAAGGCATCGAGCCTCGCTTCATCGATTGGCATGATCGCTCCCCACTGCTGAATTCTTGTTCGGCACTCGGGCAAACCCGGTACACGATTCCAATATAGGCAGGCGAAACGCTCTGCATTCGCTTAAATGCGATGCAGTTGCCGCTTGCAAGCACTCTGGAAAAGCGATATAAAGATGCTTCGTTGCTACGCGCGTGGCGATTGCACCCCCTCCTTTCCCGGATCGGGGCGCAATAAAATGCCTTTCGATTACGCGCCGCAGCATAAATGTCACGCATCCGCGTAAAACCGACACAAGCTGACCCTAGCCGCTCCGATTTCCGCCATGACCGCCAAGTTTTACTTTTACTTCTTTTGGCATCTCACACCGCTGGCGGATAGAGAGGGACGGCTGTAAGCAGACCCCGAATGCAAAAGAAACCGCCAGCAACCCTGGCGGTTTTTTTATGTCCGCCACGATTGCGAAGCACCATTCCAACAGAATCCATACCTCACAAAAACCCGGAGCCATCATGCTGAAGAACACCGACGACCTGCGTATTCGAGAACTCAAGGAACTGCTGCCGCCGGCACACCTGATCCGCGAGTTCGCCTGCTCGGAAGCCGCGTCCGACGTGATCTACGGCGCGCGCCAGGCGATGCATCGCATCCTGCACGGCATGGATGACCGGTTGATCGTCATCATCGGCCCGTGCTCCATCCACGACACCAAGGCTGCACTGGAGTACGCCAGGCTGCTCAAGGTGCAGCGCGACCGCTTTGCCGGCGAGCTGGAAGTCGTGATGCGCGTCTACTTCGAAAAGCCGCGTACCACGGTGGGCTGGAAAGGTCTGATCAACGATCCGCACATGGACGGCAGCTTCAAGATCAACGACGGCCTGCGCACCGCCCGTGAACTGCTGCTGAACATCAGTGAAATGGGCGTGCCGACGGGGACGGAATATCTGGACATGATCAGCCCGCAATACATTGCCGATCTGGTGAGCTGGGGCGCCATCGGTGCACGCACCACGGAGTCGCAGGTCCACCGTGAACTGGCATCCGGGCTCTCCTGCCCGGTCGGGTTCAAGAACGGCACCGACGGCAACGTCAAGATCGCCGTCGACGCGATCAAGGCCGCTTCACAGCCGCACCATTTCCTGTCGGTGACCAAGGGCGGCCACTCGGCCATCGTGTCGACGGCCGGCAATGAGGACTGCCACATCATCCTGCGCGGTGGCAAGGCCCCCAACTACGACGCCGCCAGCGTGCAGGAAGCCTGCGACGCCATCGCCAAGTCCGGCCTGGCCGCGCGCCTGATGATCGACGCCTCGCACGCGAACAGCAGCAAGAAGCACGAGAACCAGATGCCGGTCTGCGAGGACATCGCCCGGCAGATGGCCGGCGGCGACCAGCGCATCGTCGGCGTGATGGTGGAATCCCACCTCGTGGCCGGCCGCCAGGACCACGTGCAGGGCACCCCTGTGGAAGACCTGACCTACGGTCAATCCGTCACCGATGCCTGTATCGGCTGGAATGACTCGATCGGCATCCTGGAAACCCTGTCCAACGCCGTGAAGCAGCGTCGCCTGGTGTCGGGCAGCGGCAACTGATTCGGACGCGCTGCTTCGGATACAACAACGCCGGCTTCGAGCCGGCGTTTTTTTTCAGCGTCTGGCAGCTTATTTCTTCAGCACCAGATCGCCCTTCAGCGAGCCGATATAAGCGGCCATGTCCTGGATTTCCGCCTTGGTGAAGGGACGCGGCTTGCCGTTCTTGTCGGCGACTGCCGGGTTGCTGTTCATCTGGCCGGCCATGATGGCGTTGGTGCGGCCCACCATGCGGTTGCCGCTGACCTGGTAGGCCGACATCGCGTGAAACAGGTAGTCCGGATGTTGGCCCGCCAGTTTGGGGTAATCAGGAGAGATCGGTGCGTTCAGGTCCTTGCCGTGGCAGGCCACGCAGCCGCCCTTGTCCACCAGCGCCTTGCCCGCGGCGATATCGGCCGCCAGTGCCGGCAGCGCGGCGCCCAGTACCACCGCGCCCAGCGCGTACGAAACTGCTTTCAGCATCTTCATGTTGGCGAGTCCTACTTGAGCGAGTTGTTCTTGGTATCGGACTTCTGCTGCGAGTAGTACGCAGCCACGTCGGCGATGTCCTTGTCCGTCAGGCTCGCGGCAATCGCATGCATGGTCGGATGCTTGCGGTCGCCCTTCTGGTAGCCCTTGAGCGCATTCTCGATGTACTTGGCGCTCTGGCCGCCCAGCAGGGGTACCTGGTAGGTCTCGGGGAACGATGCACGGTAGCCGGGAATGCCATGGCAGCCGATGCACATTGCAACCTTGTCGCGGGCGGTGTCGACATTGCCCTTGTCCTGGGCATGCGCTGCCGTTGCGGCCGCGCCCAACACAACCATCGTGAGGAGCTTTTTCATTGTCGTAGCTGAATGGGAAGTGTTAAACCGCGTGTGACCTGCCCCTTGCCGGGACGCCAGACGGAATGCGGGATTGGGGACGTGAAGCGGATCGCCGCAGATCCGCCGAGTTCATCGGTGGACAGGGCGCAGCCGGGCGTGATGCTGATGTGCCGCGGTGCTTAGACACCATTCTTGCAACCATCTCGCGCTGTTGCCGCCTCCCGATGCTCCGCCATGTCTCTGGTGGCGGAACTGCCGGGCTTGAGGAGGATATTGACTTGGGGGGCGCGTCAAACCGGCGCATTGTACCGCAGCGGGCACGCGCCGGTCCACGCCACACACTTGGGGTGTGCCCCACTGAACACGAACGGCGATCTGCTCTTATACTGGCCCATTCCGGCCGAATTTCCGATTGTTTCGAAGGTTTGTCGGCCCGCTCAGATTGCTGTTACCGAAGTACCGTTCCCCATTGTCAGCCGACAGGCCTGCCTGGCAGACCTGTCGCGAAACACCAGGTTGCCTCATGTCCACCCACGCCAACGCCCAAGCCAATTCGCCCCAGCAGGTCAAGTTCGAAGGTAGTGCCCAGTACGTTGCCACCGACGACCTGAAGCTGGCCGTCAACGCCGCGCGCACGCTGCAGCGTCCGCTACTGATCAAGGGTGAACCCGGCACCGGCAAGACCATGCTGGCCGAGGAAGTGGCGGCCGCGCTGGGCATGCCGCTGATGCAGTGGCACATCAAGTCCACCACCAAGGCGCAGCAGGGCCTGTACGAGTACGACGCCGTGTCGCGCCTGCGCGATTCGCAACTGGGCGATGACCGCGTGCACGACATCCGCAACTACATCGTCAAGGGCGTGCTGTGGCAGGCGTTCGAAGCCGACGAGCCCGTGGTGCTGCTGATCGACGAGATCGACAAGGCCGACATCGAGTTTCCGAACGACCTGCTGCGCGAACTGGACCGCATGGAGTTCTACGTCTACGAGACGCGCGAACTGGTCAAGGCACGCCATCGCCCGTTGGTGATCATCACGTCGAACAACGAGAAGGAATTGCCGGACGCCTTCCTGCGCCGCTGCTTCTTCCACTACATCAAGTTCCCCGATGCCGAGACGATGCAGCGCATCGTCGACGTGCACTACCCCGGCATCAAGCGCGAGCTGGTGGCCGCCGCGATGGAATCGTTCTACGAGATGCGCAACCTGCCGGGCCTGAAGAAGAAGCCGAGCACGTCGGAACTGATCGATTGGCTCAAGCTGCTGATGGCCGAGGACATCCCCGCCGAGGCGCTGCGCAGCCCCGACCGCAAGGCCGCGATCCCACCGCTGCATGGCGCGCTGCTCAAGAACGAACAGGACGTGCATCTGTTCGAACGTCTGGTGTTCATGAACCGCGCCAACCGTTGAGCGAATCGCCATGACGAAGTTTGTTCAGCCCATCACGCTGACCGGGAAACACGCCACGCTGGCACCGCTGTCGATGGCGCACGCCGAGGGCCTGCGCGAGGCCGCCGCCGATGGCGAACTGCACAGGCTCTGGTACACGAGCGTGCCCGCACCGGCCGCCGTGGAAGCCGAGATCGAACGTCGCCTGGGCCTGCAGGCGCAGGATTCGATGCAGCCGTTTACGGTGCTCGATGCCGAAGGCCGCGTGGCCGGCATGACCACCTACATGAATATTGACGGGAAGAACCGGCGCGTCGAGATTGGCTCCACGTGGTACGCCAAGCGCGTGCAACGCACGGCGCTGAACACCGAGTGCAAACTGATGCTGCTGCGCCATGCGTTCGAGACACTCGACTGCATCGCCGTGGAATTCCGCACGCACTGGATGAATCACCAGAGCCGCGAGGCCATTGCGCGGCTGGGCGCCAAGCAGGACGGTGTGCTGCGCAGCCACCTGCGCATGCCCGACGGTTCCCTGCGCGATACGGTGGTCTTCTCGATCATCGCCAGCGAATGGCCCACGGTGCGCGCGCACCTGCAATACCAGCTCGAGCGTCCGCGTTAAACACGTACGAGCCGGGAGACACACCCATGCTGATCGACTTCTTTTTTTCGCTGCGCCACGCCAAGCTGCCGGTATCGGTCAAGGAATACCTGACGATGCTCGAAGCGCTGCGCGCGCAGGTCATCGCGCCATCGATCGACGAGTTCTACTACTTGTCGCGCATGACGCTGGTCAAGGACGAAAAGCACTTCGACAAGTTCGACCAGACCTTTGCCGCCTACTTCAAGGGCGTGGAAAATCTGGTGGACTGGAAGAGCGATATCCCGCTGGACTGGTTGCAGAAGACGCTGGAGCGCGAACTCTCCCCCGAGGACAAGGCCAAGATCGAGGCCATGGGTGGCCTCGACAAGCTCATGGAGCGCCTCAAGCAACTGCTCGACGAGCAGAAGGAAAAGCACGAGGGCGGCAACAAGTGGATCGGCACGGGCGGCACCTCGCCATTCGGGCATGGCGGCTATAACCCGGAAGGCATCCGTATCGGCGGGCCGTCGAAGGGCAACCGCACCGCGATCAAGGTGTGGGAAACGCGCGCCTACAAGGATTACGACGATCAGGTGGAGCTTGGCACGCGCAACATCAAGGTGGCGCTGCGCCGCCTGCGCCGGTTTGCACGCGAAGGGGCCGAGACCGAACTCGATCTCGACGACACCATCCACTCCACGGCGGCCAACGCCGGTATGCTCGACATCAAGCTGCGGCCCGAGCGCCACAACAAGGTCAAGGTGCTGATGTTGATGGACGTGGGCGGCTCGATGGACGACCACATCAAGCGCGTGGAAGAGTTGTTCTCGGCCACCAAGACCGAGTTCAAGCATCTGGAGTACTACTACTTCCACAACTGCCTGTACGACTACGTGTGGAAGAACAACCGCCGCCGCCACGCCGAGAAAATCGCCACGTGGGACTTGATGCACAAGTACACGCCGGACTACAAGGTGATCTTCGTTGGGGATGCGACGATGAGCCCGTACGAGATCCTGCAGCCCGGTGGCTCGGTGGAGTACAACAACCCGGAAGCGGGCGCGGTCTGGCTCAATCGCATGATCGAGCAGTTCCCGCGCTTCGTCTGGCTCAACCCCGAGCCAGAGGGTCTGTGGCAATACCGGCAGTCGATCACCGTGATCAACCAGATCATGAAGAACCGCATGTATCCCGTGACGTTGGCGGGGCTGGAAGAAGCGATGAAGGTGTTGTCGAAGTAAATCGGCGAAGGAATCGACGAAGGCTTACGCCACCACGTCGACGCCTTCCATCACCCACTGCCGGAACGTCTGCAGCGCCGGCAAGTGGGCCTTCTGCTCCGGGTAGCACAGGTAATAGCCCTTCCTGGCGAGCACCCGCGCCGGGTGCGCCACGATCAGCGTGCCCGTTGCCAGTTCCTCCTCGATCAGGCAACGCGGGATCAGTGCGATACCCAGCCCCGACACAGCCGCCTGCGTGAGCAGCGTGAACTGGTCGAAGCGCGCGCCGGCCCAGGCTTCGCGCGTGGAAATACCGAGCGCCGCGAGCCAGTCCGGCCATGCCTCGGGCACCGTCGTGTGGTGCAGCAGCGGATACCGCAGCAGCGCGCCCGGTGTCTTGGCCACGCCGCCCGCTTCATGCACGAGCAGGCCGGGACGGCAGACCGGCAACACTTCCCTTCCTGTCATGTAGTCGGCCTGGGTGCCGGGCCAGACGCCATCGCCAAAACGGATGGCTGCATCCAGATCGGGCTGCGAGAAATCGTAGCCCTGCGCATGGGGCACGAACTCCAGCGTGACCTCGGGATAGCGGGCAAAGAACTGCGGCAGCCGGGGAATCAGCCATTTGGCGCCGAGCGTCGGCATGCTGGCGATATGCAGGATGCCGCCCCGCCCTTGCCGCGCGATCAATTCCACGCTGGCCGATTCGATGGTGTCGAGGCTCGGCCCGATGCGTTCCAGATAGCGCGCACCGGCCTGCGTCAGCAGCAAGCGCTGACGCACCCGCTCGAACAGCTCGACCCCAAGGAATGCCTCCAGGCTGCGTACCTGCTTGCTGACGGCGCCCTGCGTGACGTGCAACTCGCGCGCAGCGACCGTAAAACTGCTATGCCGTGCGGCGGCCTCGAAGGCCACCAACTCGGTCATCGACGGGCATAAGCGTCGCATGAACCACCTCACTTCTCACACATCAATACCAAACGGAATGATCGAGGGATTTTATTTCGTTTGCAAGCGACTTCGTTCGGCGCGCAGAATCGGGAAGCCCAGGAAACATAGATTTCCTACTATCTCCGCAGGTCTCCAGCCTTCAGAAGCCCCCTTTCTCTCTTCTTAACGGAATCCCTTCGATGCAACGCCGTCCCCTGCTGAAAGTCCTCGCCGCTGCCACTGCCTTCGCGGCCGCTGGCATGACCCTGCCCGCCTTTGCCCAAGGCACCTACCCGACCAAGCCGATCACCCTCGTCGTGCCCTTCCCCGCAGGCGGCACCACCGACATCGTGGCGCGCATCGTGGCCGACAAGCTCGGCCAGCAACTGGGCCAGGCTGTGGTCGTGGACAACCGTGGCGGCGCTGGCGGCAGCATCGGCACCGGCTTCCTGGCCAAGGCGGCGCCGGACGGCTACACGCTCGGCATCGCCACCGCATCGACGCACGGCATCAACCCGGCCGTGTACCCGCGCCTGCAATACGATGCCACCAAGGATTTCACGACGATCACGAACCTGGCTTCGGTGCCCAACGTGATGAGCATCAACCCGGCGGTCAAGGCCACGGACATGAAGTCGTTCATCGCGCTGGCCAAGTCGGAGCCGAACAAGCTGGCCTATGGCTCGGCTGGCAACGGCAGCGTGTCGCATATGATGGGCGAACTGTTCAAGATGAGCAGCAAGACCGAACTGCTGCACGTACCGTATAAGGGCGTGGGTCCGGCGCTGAACGATGCGCTGGCCGGTCAGGTGCAGATCCTGTTCGACAACCTGCCGTCGTCGCTGCCGTTCATCGAAGGCGGCAAGCTGCGCGCGCTGGCCGTGGCTTCGCCGAAGCGCGTGGCGGCCCTGCCGAACGTGCCGACCTTTGCCGAACTGGGCCTGCCCGAAGTCAACGATGCCGCGTGGTTTGGCCTGATCGCACCGGCCAAGCTGCCCGCCGATATCCAGGCGAAGCTGAACGCCGCCGCCATCAAGGTGCTGGCCATGCCGGAAGTGAAGGCCAAGTTCGAAAAGCTGGGCGCCTCGACCGTGGGCGACACGCCGCAGCACTTCGCGCAACAGATCGCCGCCGAAGTGGCCAAGAACAAGAAGGTGGCCGCCGCCGCCAAGATCTCGCTGGACTAATCCGATTCACCACTGGCAGCACGTATGACTGAAGCAGAACGAAAGACCGCGGAAAGCCCGTACTTCCTGCGCATGCCGGAAGGCGAGAGCGGACCGCTCTTTCTGGATTCACCGCATAGCTGCACCACGTATCCGGCGGACTTCCGTTACGCCGCCGGACTGCCACTGCCGCTGCTGCGGCAGGCAGAAGACACGTTCGTGGATGCGCTCTACGCCGATGCGCCCGCGCGCGGCATCCCGCTGCTGGAAGCAGGTTGCCCGCGCAGCTACCTCGACGCCAACCGTGGCCTGCAGGAAATCGACGAGAGCCTGCTCGATGCTTCGTGGCCCGGTCCGAAGCAGGAAACGTCCAAAACCCGTCTCGGCAAAGGGCTGGCCTGGCGTGTACTGGACACCGGCGAGGCCATCTACGACCGCAAGCTGACCGTGGCGGAACTGCAGGCGCGTATCGACACGTACTACGTGCCGTACTACGCGCAGTTGCAGCGCCTGTCGGACCTGGCCGTGGCGAAGCATGGCACGGCCTTCCACATCAACTGCCACTCGATGCCGAGCGAGGCCGCGAAGTTTGCGACCGAGCACCCGGGCCTGCAGCATCCGGATTTCGTCGTGGGCGACCGCGACGGCACCACGTGCGACACGCGATTCACGGACCGCGTGGAAGGCGTACTCAAGGAGATGGGCTACGACGTGTGGCGCAACCACCCTTACAAGGGCGTGGAAATCGTGCGTGTGGTGGGCCAGCCGCAAGCCAATCGGCACAGCCTGCAGCTCGAAATCAATCGCAAGCTGTATATGGACGAGGTGGGCCTGACCCGCACAGCCGGCTTCGGCAAGCTTCAGCACGATCTCAATGCGCTGATGGACGAACTGCTTCGCTTCGCGCGCACATTCTGAGTCCGCTCTCACGGACGCCGCAACGGCGTCCGCTTCCCGGGACACGCCTGATGGGTGTCTCGGGGATCGCCTAGTTGCGCCAGATCATCGTCTTCTGTATTGCATGCGTGAACTTCGTCGCTGATCGCTACCGGATGTAAGCAATTAGAACGAAGAGTAACAAGATTAGGGAACTCTGCCGGAAGGCTTTCCTCTATCATGGCACTCCTTCACCACCTTCCTTGCTTCGACAAGCAACGACGATCCCGTGATTCGACGAATTTCCGAACTGTTGGGCAGCCCGCTCCGCATGCTGACTGCCGCAGTGGCTGGTGCCATCGCCCTGACCGGCTGCGCAACCGCGCCGACCGATGAGGCAGCACCCGCCACCCCCGCACCCGCCGCAGCACCTGCTGCCGCCGCACCCGCTCCGGCCGTTGCCAAGCCGCCGCCGGTCATCAACAAGAACCCGCCTACGACCACCGTCACGCTGCCTGACAAGGGTCGCGTCAGCCTGGCCGAATACCGCAGCCGCATGCGCGAGCAATTGATGAAGTCGGAAAACGCCACCGCACCGGTGGCTGACTGCGCGGCTCATGCAAGCTGGGTCGTGCCACGCTCGGCAAACTACGATGCGTTGAAGATTCCGACCGGTGCGCTGTCCACAGGACAGGCCACCGAGGAAGGCTGGGAAGGCCGCTTCTCGCCCGGCAAGCAGGCTGTGCCGGTCAGCTCGGTGGTGACGTTCAGCGCCACGGCACACAAGCGGCGCGGTGAAGCGCAGTGGCAGCCGGTGAAGGTCCGCTGCGGCTATAACGACGGCATGATGCTGGCGTACGAGCTGCTCGACAGCAACGGCGACACGATCATCGAACCGCCAGCGGCTCCCGCCGTGGCCGTTCCGTCGCAAACGAAGAAGAAGGGCAAGAGCAGCGCGAAATCGACATCGTCCGCGAAGAAGTCTTCGACGAAGTCGACTTCGTCATCGGCGAAATCGTCTGGTTCGAAGACGAAGAAGAAACAGTAAGGCAGGCGCCTCGTCCCGCCTCTTGGTTCTGCTCCCCTCTCCCGCGTTGCGGGAGAGGGGTTGGGGGAGAGGGCCAGAGGTTTTGCTTGCCGACCAGCGGCAATTTGCACCGCCTGCCCTCTCCCCCGCCCCTCTCCCAAAGGGAGAGGGGAGAAAACCCCAGAGGGCTTGTGTCAGCCCAAATACTCCCCAATCGCCTGCAGCATTGCCGTGCCCAGCAGCGCGCTCTTGGCACCATTCCAGCCGACCACCGCATCGGGCAAATCCGCGTTGTCCTTGAATGGCATTTCCAGCGTCAGCGCCAGGCAGCCGAACGTGTGGCCGATGTACTTCGACGCCAACTTGAGCGCGTCGGCGTTGTACTTGCTGGCCGCATAGCCGTGCACGTCCTGAAAGTCCGGCGTGGCGCGCTTGAAGGCGTCGATGAAGCGTGCCTGCTGTTCGCGTTGAGCCTCCGTGAAGCCGGGCAGCATCTCGCTGCCGGCAACGAAGTTGTACGGTAATGCCTCGTCGCCATGGATGTCGAAGAACAGGTCCACGCCTGTCTGCTCGATGGCACGGCGCACGTAGAACACCTCGGGGCTTGTTTCCTCGCTCGGCTGCATCCATTCCCGGTTCAGGTTCGCGCCAGCGGCGTTGGTACGCAGGTTACCGCGTGCCGAGCCATCGGGATTCATGTTCGGCACGATGTGGAACACAGCTCGATCCAGCAGCGTGCGCGCCACCGGATCGCCATTCCAGATGCCAGTGCCCGTCAGCCGCTGCAGCGTCCCCTCGACAAACCATTCGGCCATGCTTTCGCCCGGATGCTGGCGCGCGATCATCCAGATGGTCTTCTTGCCAGGCCCAGGCTGACCCACGGTCACGCAGGTCAGGTCGCGGCCATCGACGGTGCTGCCGAGGTGCGACAGCTTGGCAAGCGGCGAGCGCTGGCACGTGGCCAGCAGCGACAGGTGGCGCTCCTCGGAGTACGGCTCGAAGTAGGCCAGCCACACACTGTCGTGCTCCGGCGTGAACTCAACCGTCATCGTGGCGCCGTCATAGCGCGTGGGCACGCGGAACCAGTGCGCGCGGTCGTACGAGGCCACCGCGTGGTAATCGCGCCATCCATCGGGGTACGTACACTCGCCCGCATTCAGGAACTTCATCGCGCAGGGCTGGCCCGCTGCACCCTGCAGGCGGAAGTGAAACCACTGGCGGAAATCGGCGTGCGAATCGGCGCGGATGCGCAGGCGGATATCATCGGCGCGCGCGGCGGATTCCACCTCGATGGCGCCGGAGTCGAACAGTGTGGAGATATGCAGTGCTGAGTTCATGCGTCTTATCCTCGGGTCTCAGTCTCTCGGTGTCGATGCGGGTCAGTCTTCCAGGCGGCGGCGGAATACCCAGCGCGCATCGTCGGAAGCTGCCTTGTCGAAAGCGTAGCCGTCCTCGCTGAAACGCTTCAGCTTTGTGGCGTCGGTCACGCGATGGGTCACGGCGTAGCGGGCCATCGTACCGCGCGCCCGCTTGGCGTGGAACGAAATGATCTTGTAGCGGCCGCCCTTCCAGTCCTCGAACACGGGTGTGATCACGCGCGCGTTCAGCACTTTGGGCCGCACGACCTTGAAATACTCCTCGGAAGCCAGGTTCACCAGCGTGGCCGGCCCTTCGTGCTTCAGGTCGGCCATGTCCTTGTTGACGAGCTTCGTCACATCGTCGCCCCAGAATGCGTAAAGGTCCTTCCCTGCCGCCGTGTCCAGACGCGTACCCATTTCAAGACGATACGGCTGCATCCAGTCCATCGGGCGCAGCACGCCATAGAGGCCTGACAGGATGCGGATGTGCTTCTGCGCGAAGGCCAGGTCCTCCGTGGACAGCGTTGTCGCGTCGAGCCCATCGTAGACATCGCCGTTGAACGCCAGCACGGCCTGCTTGCTGTTGGCAGCGGTGAACTCGGGCGACCAGTCGCCGTAGCGGGTCACATTCAGCACGGCGAGCTTGTCGGAGATATCCATCAGCGACCCCACATCCTGCGGCGCGAGCTTGCGCAAGCGCTCGATCAGCGTGGCGGAACGGTCGATAAAGCGCGGCAGCGTGTGAGTCTTGACGCGTGGCGGTGTCTCGTAGTCCAGGGACTTGGCGGGGGACAGGACGATGAGCATGGCAAAATCGAGGCTGAAAACAAAGCTGAGATTGTAGCGAATGCCCACCGAAGTCACCGCCGGCGATCTGCCGCGCACTTCCGCACCCCCTTGCCCCGCCCTCCCGGCACCCCGCGTGGTGCTCGACTCCAACGTCTGGGTGGACCTGCTGGTCTTCCGCGATCCCCATGTGGAGCCGATCCGCGCCGCGCTGGCGGCAGGGACGATCGCTCCCGTGATCCGCGCCGACTGCCGCGAGGAACTGCGCCGCGTGCTGGCCTATCCGCAGTTCGCGCACTTCAACGTCGATATTCCGGCGGCGCTGGCCGAGGTGGACCGACTGACCACGCTCGAACCCTTCCCGGAGCCGGAGCAGATTGACGCCATCCGCCTGCCCAAGTGTCGCGACACCGATGACCAGAAGTTCATCGAACTCGCGCACCACGCCCGCGCGGTGCTGCTGGTCTCGAAGGACAAGGCCGTGCTCAAGCTGAAGGGCCGCCTGCGTCGCACCAGTGGCGTGGAAGTGCTCACGCCGCCCGCGTTCGCCAACTGGCTGGCTGCGTGGACACCAGCACCGGCCACCGTGGACGCGCCTCGCTAGCCACTAGCCGCTAGAATGTCGCAGCCGTTTCTCTCACGTTTCCGCAACCGACCATGTCCGAATCGACGCTCGCTCCCCTGAATCCGCCCCCTTCTCGCCTGCCTAACGTCGGCACGACGATTTTCACCGTGATGTCGGCGCTGGCCGCCGAGAAGAACGCCGTGAACCTGGGGCAGGGTTTCCCGGATTTCGATTGCGATCCGCGCATTGTCGAGGCCGTGGCCGAGGCCATGCGCGCCGGCCACAACCAGTATCCGCCGATGGCGGGCGTGCCCGCGCTGCGACAAGCCATCGCCGCCAAGATCGCCAGGCTCTATGACCACCAGTACGACTGGAACACCGAGATCACGGTGACGGCGGGCGCCACGCAGGGGCTGCTGACCACGATCCTGAGCGTGGTGCATCCGGGCGACGAAGTCATCGTGCTGGAACCGTGCTACGACAGCTACCTGCCTTCGATCGAACTGGCCGGCGCCACCGCCGTGCCGGTGCGTCTGGAAGCGCCGCTGTTCCGCATCCCGTTCGACAAGCTGGCCGCCGCGATCACGCCGAAGACGCGCCTGATCATGATCAACACGCCGCACAACCCCACCGGCACGATCTGGCGCGAAGACGACATGCAGCAACTGGCCGACCTGCTGGCCGGCACGGACATCCTGCTGCTGTCGGACGAAGTCTACGAACACATGGTCTACGACGGCCAGCGCCATGAATCGGTGGCGCGCCATCCCGAACTCGCGCGCCGCAGCTTTGTGGTGTCGAGCTTCGGCAAGACCTATCACGTCACGGGCTGGAAGGTGGGCTTCGTGGCCGCGCCCGTCGCGCTGATGAACGAGTTCCGCAAGGTCCACCAGTTCAACGTGTTCACCGTGAACACGCCGGTGCAATACGGTCTGGCGCAATACATGGCCGATCCCGCGCCGTACCTGAACCTCTCCGGCTTCTATCAGGCCAAGCGCGATTATTTCCGCGCAGGACTGGCCGGCTCCCGTTTCAAGCTGCTGCCGTCGGACGGCACGTACTTCCAGTGCGTGGACTATTCGGCCATCTCGGACATGAGCGAAGCCGACTTCTCGATGTGGCTGACGCGCGAGATCGGCGTGGCGGCGATTCCGGTCTCGGCGTTCTATTCCGAGCCGAGGGAATCGGGTGTGGTGCGGTTCTGCTTTGCGAAGAAGGAAGAGACGCTGAAGGTGGCGTTGGAGCGGTTGGGGAAGATCTAACCTCCCCGCGCCGGTTTTCTCCCCTCTCCCGCCTTGCGGGAGAGGGGCGGGGGAGAGGGCGAGCGGCTCTGCTTGCCGGCTTGTCGCAATTTGAAATGCTGGCCC
>NZ_JBDKXK010000075.1:0-19288 GCF_039710735.1 Cupriavidus sp. DL-D2
GGAGCGGTTGGGGAAGATCTAACCTCCCCGCGCCGGTTTTCTCCCCTCTCCCGCCTTGCGGGAGAGGGGCGGGGGAGAGGGCGAGCGGCTCTGCTTGCCGGCTTGTCGCAATTTGAAATGCTGGCCCTCTCCCCTAACCCCTCTCCCGCTCGCGGGAGAGGGGAACAAACCCATCGATGGGAATCAAGTCGCTCACCGATTCCGGCTCATCATCAACTCCGTATTCGCCTTCCGTTCCGCGTTGACCTTCTGCACGGTCGGGCGCTCGGACATTGCTTTCAGGTATTCCTTCACCGGCAGGCCCGCCAGCAGGTCCTCGCCATAGATGATCTTCGTGCACGACGAGACCAGCGGCAGGTGGCAGATGGCGGCGCAGTCGGCCAGCGTGAAGGTGTCGCCGGCGATGTAAGGCGAGAATTTCGCCAGCTTGCCGAAGGCGGGGATGTACTTGTCCAGCAGCGCGCGCTGGCGCTCCTTCACGCGATCACTGACCTTGCCGCCGAAGAATGCCTCGCCATACAGTTCCCGTGCGGTCAGTTCCAGATACAACTCCAGGAAGGTGACGAGTTCGCGCACCTTGGCGGCCTGATACGGGTCTTTCGGCAGCAGCGGAGACTGGATGTAAGTGGTTTCGATGTACTCGGCAATCGGTTCGGACTCGCACAGCGGGCCGGCATCGGTGATGATGTAGGGCACCTTGCCCAGCGGCGACGCGGCCAGGTCGGTCTCGCCGATCCAGGCCAGCACTTCCTCGAACGGCAGGTTCTTTTCCAGCAACGCCAACTTCACCTTGTTGTAGTAGTTGCTGGCGGCAAAACCGCAGAGCTTCAGCATGTCGTCTCTCTCCGAATGTGTGTGCGAAGGTTTGTCGTATGTCCGGTGTCGCCCCAAGGTCGCACCAGCGTCTTCCGCCCTGCCCCATCTGTCCGATCAGCGCACGCCGCATGCGCGGCCCCACTGTCGCGAAAGGTGCAGAAAACGTACGATCGTGCTAATTTAGCCACAACTTTTTTGGACCAACAATGAGCAATTCCACCATACAGTCGCTCGGCATCGTTGGCACGGGCGCCATGGGCCGGGGCATCGCCCAGATCGCCGCCCAGGCGGGCCTGACGGTCAGCCTGTTCGACGTCAATGCCCAGGCCGTGGCCGCCGCGCGCCAGTACCTGCAGGACACCTTTGCCAAGCTGGCCGACAAGGGCAAGATCAGCGCCGCCGACAGCGAAGCCGCGCTGGCCCGCGTGAAGGCCTGCACCGCGCTGGAAGACCTGGCCGGCTGCGACATGGTGCTGGAAGCCATTGTGGAACGCCTCGACGTCAAGCGCGACCTCGTGGCCAAGCTCGAAGCCATTCTGCGTGAAGACGCCGTGATTGCGTCGAATACCTCGTCGCTGTCGATCACGGCCATCGCCGTGGGATCGAAGAAGCCGGGCCGCGTGGTCGGCTATCACTTCTTCAATCCGGTGCCGCTGATGAAGGTCGTCGAAGTCATCGACGGTCTCTCGGGCGACCCCGCCATCGGCGACCGCCTGATGGAGCTGTCGCGCCGCATGGGTCACACGCCGGTGCGCTGCAAGGACATGCCGGGCTTTATCGTGAACCATGCCGGCCGCGGCATGAACATCGAGGGCCTGAAGGCTGCGCAGGAAGGCGTGGCCGAGTTCGTCGACATCGACAACATCATGCGTGAGCAGGCTGGCTTCCGCATGGGTCCGTTCGAACTGATGGACCTGACCGGGCTGGATGTGTCGCACCCGGTGATGGAATCGATCTACAACCAGTTCTACCAGGAACCGCGCTACCGTCCGTCGCCGATCACGGCGCTGCGTTCGGTGGGGGGCCTGCTGGGCCGCAAGACCGGCGCGGGCTTCTACGCGTACCCGGAAGGCCAGAAGCAGATTCCCGCAACGAAGGCCGTGCCTGACAGCCGTCCGGCCAGCGTCTGGGTGAGCCGCGCCAACGAGCGTGGCCACGCGATGGCGATGAAGCTGCTCGGCGCGCTCGGTGCGAACGTCGAAGGTGGCAACACGCCGTCCGCCGATGCGCTGATCGTCGTCACGCCGCTGGGTCTGGATGCCACCACGGCGGCGCTGCAAGAAGGACTCGACGCCACGCGCGTGGTCGCCATCGACACGCTGCTGCCGTTCGAAGCCACCAAGCGCCGCACGCTGATGACCACGCCGGCCACCAGCGCTGCCGCACGCGACGCCGCGCACGGCCTGTTCGCCAGCGATGGCGTGCCCGTGACCGTGATCCGCGATTCGGCCGGTTTCATCGCCCAGCGCATCATCGGCTGCATCGTGAACATCGCCAGCGACATCGCCCAGCAACGCATTGCCACGCCGACCGATATCGACCTGGCCGTGAATCTCGGCCTCGGTTATCCGAAGGGTCCGCTGGCCCTCGGCGATACGATTGGCGCCGACGTGATTCTGGAAGTGCTGCGCAACATGAATCAAGTGACCGGTGACATGCGTTATCGCCCGAGCCCGTGGCTGTGGCGTCGTGCGGGCCTTGGCCTGTCGCTGCTGACCGAAGAAGCCTGATTTTTGAAGCGGGCGCCCCGATGAGACACGGGGCGCCTTTTTGTTTCCCCCAGACAATGAGGCTGCAATGACTGCCCAGCTGCTGTCCGAACGCGTCGGCACGACGCTCGTGCTGACCATCTCCAACCCGGAAGCCCGCAACGCGCTGCATCCGGACATCTACGCCGCGTCTCGCAAGGCGCTCGACGCAGCCACTACCGATGATTCGATCCGCGCCGTGGTGCTGACTGGCGCCGACGGCGTGTTCTGCGCGGGCGGCAACCTGAACCGCCTGCTCGGCAACCGCTCGCAGCCGCCTTCGGTGCAGGAAGAAAGCATCGGCGTGCTGAACGCGTGGATCGAATCGTTCCATGCCTTTCCGAAGCCGATCATTGCCGCCGTGGAAGGCCCCGCCGCCGGCGCCGGATTCTCCATCGTACTGGCCTGCGACTTCGTCGTGGCGGCCAGCGATGCCAAGTTCGTGATGGCCTACGTCAAGGTGGGCCTGACGCCCGATGGCGGCGGCTCGTACGAGCTCGCACGCATGCTGCCGCGCCAGTTGGCCAGCGAAATGATGATGGAAGGCAAACCGGTGGACCCGGCCCGTCTGGCACACTTCGGCATCGTCAATCGCGTGGTCGCGCCGGGACAGGCACTGACCGAGGCGCTGGCCATCGGCGCGAGCATCGGCCGCGAGTCGCCGAACGCCGTGAGTGGCATCAAGGCACTGATCCATCACGCGGGCACTGCCTCGCTGAGCGAACATCTGCTTGCCGAGCGCGACAGCTTCGTGGCGGCGCTGCATCACAAGGACGGCGGCGAAGGCATCAGCGCCTTCCTCGAGAAGCGCAAGCCCGACTACCGCTAGGCATCCACTGCCCGGTTCCGACAACGATCACAAAACAAAGACATTGCGGAGAGAGACAACGATGAGCACCAACGTTTCGCACTTTGAAGGCACACGCCCCGTGGCGGACCAGCAGCGCTTCGACATGGACGCGCTCGAAGCCTGGATGCACGAGCATGTGGAAGGTTTCGCCGGCCCGCTCACCATCGAGCAGTTCAAGGGCGGCCAGTCGAACCCCACCTTCAAGCTGATCACGCCGGGCCAGACCTATGTGATGCGCGCCAAGCCGGGTCCGAAGTCCAAGCTGCTGCCGTCGGCGCATGCCATCGAGCGCGAGTACCGCGTGATGAAGGCGCTGGCCGGCACGGATGTGCCCGTGGCGCATATGTACGCGCTGTGCGAGGACGAGGATGTGATCGGCCGCGCTTTCTACATCATGGAGTTCGTCAGCGGCCGCGTGTTGTGGGACCAGTCGCTGCCGGACATGACCACCAGCGAGCGCGCCGCCATCTATGACGAGATGAACCGCGTCATCGCCGCACTGCATTCGGTGGACTACAAGGCCATCGGGCTGGCCGACTATGGCAAGCCCGGCAACTATTTCCAGCGCCAGATCGAGCGCTGGAGCAAGCAATACAAGCTGTCCGAGACCGAGTCGATCCCGGCCATGGACCAGTTGATCGCCTGGCTGCCCGAACATATTCCGCAGGAATCCTCCGAGCTGACCAGCATCGTCCACGGCGACTACCGCCTCGACAATCTGATGTTCCACCCCACCGAGCCGAAGGTGCTGGCCGTGCTGGACTGGGAACTGTCGACGCTGGGCCACCCGATGGCCGATTTCGGCTACCACTGCATGAGCTGGCACATCCAGCCGGGCCAGTTCCGCGGCATCGCGGGACTCGACCATGCGGCGCTGGGCATTCCCGACGAGGCGACGTATCGCCGCCTGTACGAGCAGCGCACGGGTCGCCCCATCACCGGCGACTGGAATTTCTACCTCGCCTTCAGCATGTTCCGCATTGCCGGGATTCTGCAAGGGATCATGAAGCGCGTGGTGGACGGCACGGCATCGTCGGCGCAGGCGCTGGACGCCGGCAAACGGGCCCGGCCGATGGCGGAGATGGGGTGGGAGTATGCGAAGAAGGCGGGGGCTTGAGGCTTAGGCATCCCCTCTCCCCAAGGTTTGCTCCCCTCTCCCGCAAAGTGCGAGAGGGGAGCAGACCGGCGGGGGAGCAAAACATACAGTCGTCAGACAACTGATGAACCACCCGAGGCCGTGCTCTTGCCTCCATGTCCCTACATTAGACGCGCGCTCTACGTGTTTTCCCGATAGACCCGGACCGCGCGCCAGCCTACACTTCCCTCCATTCGTTGTACGACAACTGATGATAAGTGTTGACTGGAGACACAGCATGACCTCTTCTCGCCGCCAATTTCTCGGCCAGCTTCCCGGCCTGGCCGCTTTGGGTGCCGTTGGCACGTCTGGCATTCTGGCGCCGGCGTCCGCCTGGGCGCAGGACAAGTGGCCGACCAAGCCGATTCGCCTTGTGGTGCCCTACCCCGCCGGCGGCTCGTCCGACATCATCGCCCGCCTGATCAGCAAGCCGCTGGGCGAAGCGCTGGGCCAGGCCGTCGTGGTCGATAACAAGCCGGGCGCGAACGGCAACATCGGCGCGGCGATCGTGGCGCAATCGGGTACGGACAACCACACGCTGCTGCTCTGCGACGTGGGCGCGCTGGCCATCAGCCCATCGGTCTATACCAAGCTCACGTTCAATCCGGACAAGGACCTGAAGGCTGTGGGCATGCTGGCCTACTCGCCGCACCTGCTGGTTGTGCATCCGTCCGTGCCGGCCAACAACCTCAAGGAACTGGTGGCGCTGTCGCACAAGCAGCCGCTGAACTTCGCCGTGACCGCCATCGGCAGCGCGCCGCACCTGGCCGGCGTGGCCGTGCAGCAAGCAACGCAGGCAGCGTGGCAGTACGTGCCCTACAAGGGCGGTGCACAGGCGATTGCCGACACCGTTGGCGGCACCGCACAAGTGCTAATGAACGGCATGCTCGCCACGCTGCCGCATGTGCAGTCGGGCAAGCTCAAGCTGCTGGCCGTGTCCAAGCGCTCGCGCATGGCGCTCGTCAGCCAGACGCCGACCATCGCCGAAAGCGGCGTGCCGAACTTCGAGTCGGGCACGTGGCAAGGCGTGATGGCGCCATCTGGCATGCCCGACGCGCTGGTGCAACGCATCAACACCGAACTGGTCCGCATCATCCGCACGCCGGAAATCCGCGCCAACCTGGCTGGCCAGGGTGCGGAAGTCGTGACGATGAACCCGGCCGATACCGGCAAGTGGTTCAGCGCCGAAGAAAAGCGCTGGGCGCAGGTAGTGAAAGCCGCCGGAGTAAAACTGGACGCATAACAGGCTGGTTCAGGACGATTCTGGCGGCCTAGCCAGAACCGCTTCGCCCTGAACCATCCTGCCACACCGTCAGCAGAGCCATCGAAAACGGGCGCGAACTTCGCGCCCGTTTTTCTTTAGCGGCGAGCCCTCAATCCCCCAGCGCCACACCCTCGCGGCGCGGATCGGCGCCACCGGCCCAGACCTGCTTGCCGTCGACGGTCTTGCGCATCACGGCCTGCGTGCCGCTGGTCATTTCGATCTCGGCCACCTGATGGCCCTGTTGTTTCAGCGCCTCCACCAGTTGCGGTGTCACCAGGCCCCGCTCCACTTCGGTCGGACCATTGCGGCTGCCGAAGTTGGCCATGCCCACGGCCTGCTGCACGTCCATGTTCCAGTCCAGCAGCCCGACCAGCGTCTTCGACACGTACTCGATGATCTGGGACCCACCCGGCGAGCCGAGCGCCGCCACGAACTTGCCGCTCTGGCGATCGAAGACCAGCGTCGGTGCCATGGAGGAGCGGGGACGCTTGCCAGGTTCCACGCGGTTGGCCACAGGCTTGCCGTTCTCGGTCGGCGTGAACGAGAAATCGGTCATCTCGTTGTTGAGCATGAAGCCGCGCACCATGATGTGGGAGCCGAAGTACGACTCGATCGTGGTCGTCATCGACAGCGCCCCGCCCCGGTTGTCCACGGCCACGATCTGTGACGTGGAGATGCGCGGCGGCGAACGGTCCGGTGCAAACGACACCTTCACGCCCGGCGGCGTCCCCGGCTGGGCCTTGCCCATGCTCTTGTCGCCGATCAAGGCCGCGCGCTCGGCCAGATAGTTCGGGCTGACCATCGCCGCCACGTCGACTGGCACGAAATCGGCATCGGCCACGTAGAGGCCACGGTCGGCATAGGCCAGGCGGTCGGCTTCGGCAATGGCGTGCACGGCCAGCGGGTTCGGCTCCACCTTCGATGGCAGGTTGACGGCCGTGGGCTTCAGGCTGGCCAGGGCATAGCGCGGATCACGTTTCTCCAGCGCCTCCAGCGTGCCGAGGATCTGCGCAATGGCGATACCACCCGACGACGGCGGCGGCATGCCGCAGATCTTCCATTGCCGATAGTCGGTACAGACCGGCACACGCACCTTGGCCTTGTAGCCTTTCAGATCCGCCAGCGAGAGGCTGCCGGGATTGGCGTGGCCGTTGACCTTGGTAACGATCTCGCGCGCAATTGGCCCGTTGTAGAACACGTTCGGACCATGCCGTGCAATATCGCGTAGCGTCTGTGCCAGTTGCGGGTTCTTGACCACCGTCCCCACGGCTTTCGCCTTGCCCTGCCCGTCGAGAAAGTACGCGGTCATCTCGGGCGAGCCGCCCATGAACTTGTCAGCCGCCACCTGCGTGTACAGCCGCTGCGACATCGGGAAGCCGTTCTCGGCCAGCTTGATGGCCGGCTGGAACAGCCGTGCCCACGGCAGGCGGCCATGATCGCGATGCGCCATTTCCAGCGCGCGCAGCACGCCGGGCACACCCACCGAGCGACCGCCGATCTGCCCTTCCGAAAACTCCATCGGCTTGCCGTCAGCGCGCATGAACAGGTTCTCGGTGGCGCCAGCCGGTGCGGTTTCGCGGCCATCGTAAGCCTGCACGCGCTTGCCGTCCCAATACATGATGAAGGCGCCGCCGCCGATGCCCGTGGCCTGTGGCTCCACCAGCGTCAGCACGGCCTGCATTGCCACGGCGGCGTCGATGGCCGAGCCACCCGCGCGCAGGATCTCGCGCCCGGCTTCGGTCGCCAGCGGGTTCGCAGCGGCAGCCATGTGTTTCTGGGCGAAGGTGGTGGTCATGCCGGGCCGGTAGCCCGACGAGACCTCGGGGGCCGGCGGCATGGCGGCCGGGGCAGGCTGTGCGGTGGCAGCTGGCGGTGCGGCAGGCGGTGCCGCCTTCTCCGCCGTGGTACCGCACGCCGCCAGCAACGTGGCCAGCGCCGCAGCCAGTGCGCCGCGCCAGCGCAGGGAATCGGAAGGGGTGGATCGAGTCACCCGGGATGCCTGGGAAGGCGATGTTGCCGCTGCGTCCGTCATGCCGTCACTCCTTGGGGGAAGGTTCGGCGATTGTAGCGGCGATCCGGGCCCCAGGGAGGGGCGAAAATTCTCAAAACTGCACTTGGCGATGTGCTCAGGCTGGGCTCCGGTGGACTTCCGAGGAAAGTTGCGCCGGTGCAAACCCCGCGCAGCCTCCTGCCTCGTTACAGCCTCCAGAACCGGCACGCATGCCGACAAGGAGGCCACACCATGCAACCCCAGATCACCCGCGCCGCTGCACGCATCCTGCTGCCGGCAACGCTCACGTTGCTCGCGGCCATGACGGCGGCCCTGACCGGCTGCGGCGGATCGGCCCGGCTTGGCGAGCCCGCGAATGTGCCAGCTTCCGCACCCTTGACACCGCCGCCGCCCCCCGCGCCCACGCCGCCGTACATCCTGCAGCCGCCCATATCGGAGCAGTCGGACAGCCGTGCACCGATGGCGGAATCTGCAATGCGCCACCCTGCCGCACCGATGGCCGCGATGAAAAGGATGCCGTCGCCATCCTTCGCCCCGATGCCGGCGCCGCAGGATCGCGAGCGCTACGGCGGCATCGCCGAGAACGGCATCCAGCTCGTGGCGAGCCAGCCGGTCTCCACGTTCAGCATCGACGTCGATACGGGCAGCTACAGCAACGTCCGCCGCATGCTTAACGCGGGGCGCCTGCCACCCGCCGATGCGGTGCGCGTCGAGGAACTGGTCAACTACTTCCCCTACGACTACGCGCCACCCTCCGACGGTCGCCCGTTTGCAGTGCATACCGCGCTGGCCCCGTCGCCCTGGCAGCCGGGCAACGTGCTGCTGCGTATCGGCATCAAGGGGCAGGACATGGCGCGGGCGAGCATGCCCTCGGCCAACCTCGTGTTCCTGGTCGATGTCTCCGGTTCGATGGATACACCGGACAAGCTGCCGCTGCTCAAGGCATCGCTGAAGCTGCTGGTAGGCGCGCTGCGGCCGCAGGACCGGATCACGCTGGTGACCTACGCGGGTCGCACGCAGATTGCATTGCCGCCGACCTCGGGATCGGAGAAAGCCGCGATCGTCTCCGCCATCGATCAGTTGCAGGCAGGCGGCAGCACCGCAGGCGCAAGCGGCATCGCGCTGGCCTATCAGGCAGCGCAGCAGAGCTTTGTCACCGGAGGCATCAATCGCATCCTGCTGGCGACCGATGGCGATTTCAATGTGGGCGTGACCGACTTCCGCCAGTTGAAGAGCATGGTCGAGGAGAAGCGCAAGTCCGGTGTCTCGCTGTCGACGCTCGGCTTCGGTGCGGGCAACTACAACGACCAGATGATGGAGCAGTTGGCCGATGCGGGCGACGGGGCGTACTCATACATCGACAACCTCATGGAAGGCAACAAGGTGCTGGTGGGCGAAATGCAATCCACGCTGGCGACCATCGCACGCGACGTGAAGATCCAGATCGAGTTCAACCCGTCGACGGTGCGCGAATATCGCCTGCTCGGCTACGAGAACCGCCTGCTGGCGCGCGAGGATTTTCACAACGACAAGGTCGATGCCGGCGACGTTGGCGCGGGACACACGGTCACCGCGCTCTACGAACTGACGCTGGCCGATGGCACGGGTCTGATCGATCCATTGCGCTACCAATCAACCACGCCCGCTACGGACGCACGCAACAACGAACTGGCCCATGTGAAGCTGCGTTTCAAGCGCACCGATGTTTCGCGCAGCGAACTGACCGATCTCACGGTCACGCGCCAGGCTATCCAGCCGCTGGCGCGCGCCGATGCCGACTTCCGATTCGCCGTGGCCGTCAGCGGTTTCGGGCAGGTGCTGCGCGGCGGCAAGTTCACCGGCAACTGGACGCTCGACGATGCCCGCGTACTCGCGGCCAGCGCGAGCGGCGCGGATCGTTTTGGCTATCGAGGCGAGTTCCTCAAGCTTGTATCGCTAGCGCAGTCGCTTTCCACGGCAGCGGTGCCGCAGCGACCCACGCAGCACTGATTGCGGAGACCGCCACGGCTTGCGCCTATACTCGTCGACATGACCGTTACTCCCTCTGCCGCCTCCGCAGGTATCGCCGCAGATATCACTGCGTTGCCCGATGCCGACCTGATGCTCCTGGTAGCCAGCGGCGTCATCGAAGCGCCCATCGCCGAGCTGTTCCGTCGCCATAACCCCGGCCTCTACAACTATGTGGCGTGGTTGTGCAGGGGCGATACGGGCGAGGCCGAGGACATCGCGCAGCGCACGTGGATACAGCTCATGACGCGCTGTGGCGATTACCTGCCCACCGCCGCGTTCCGCACGTTCCTGTTCCAGATCGCGCGCAATGCGTGGATGGATCAGGTACGCAGCGCGCATGCGCGGCTGCGCGAATCGCTCGACGATCACGAGGCCGCCATGCCGGCCGATGACCTCACGCCGGAGGCCGAAGCGCAACTGCGCCAGAACATGGCCGCCGTGCACGACGCGCTGTTGCAGTTGCCGGTGACGCAGCGCGAGGTGGTGGTGCTGCGCTATTTCAGCGATATGAGTGTCGAAGACATCGCCGCGATGCTGGGCGAGAAGTTCGAGACCGTCAAAAGCCGGCTGCGCTATGCGTTCATGCGCCTGCGGGTTGTGCTGGCGGAAGTCTCGCCAGGAGATGCGGGCCGGGAGTTGCGTCCATGACCGATACGCGCCCCCGTCGTGACGCTGCCAACCACGACGCCGTGGACAACTTCATCGATGGTGAAGATCGTCTCTCCGCACTGCTGCGCGACCTGCCGCCGTTCGAAGCTCCGGCGACACTGGCCGTGTCAGTCGCCACAGCGGCACGCGCCGTGCAGGCCCGCATGGCTGCCGAAGCCGAGACCAGCGTGGCACGCGTGACCGCACCGCCGCCCACGTTCACAGCGCCGCCGACGCTCTCCGGCAGCGTGCTGCGCGAGGCCGCACGTCTCCAGCAAGCGCAGACAACACGGCGCAATGCGATGTTCGACCAGATCGATGCCGGCCAGTCTGCACAGGACGTGCTGGGCGCACCCATCAGCGATGCGGGACACGCATGGTTGCGTGAACAGGCTGCGCAACATCGCGACGCGGCGTCGTCGGCAGCCCCTACCCCGCTGCCGAGAAAGCCAAAGCTATCGCGCTGGTGGAAATCGCTCGGCATCGCGGCGAGCGCATTCGCGGTAGCGGGACTCGCCACGCAGATCGTGCTGCGGCAACTCGATGACGGTACGCCGATGACGGCCTCGCTGTCATCGAACGTCATGTTGTCCGATGCACCGCCGCCGATGGCGCCTGCATCGCCAGAACCGGCGGCGGAAATGGCAGCCAGGACCAACGCGACGGACGATGCGTCTTCGGTGCGATCAAAGTCGACCGAGGCGGCTAAAGCGACTGAGTCGAGAGTGGCAACCAGGCCCGCCCAGCCGGTAGCGCGAAAGTCCGCACCGATGGCCACGCCACCATCGGACAGCGCCAACGCTGCGCACGAGTCTGCACGGGAACCGGCCGCGGCGGCAGCGGCGGCAGCACCCGCCGCGCCGCCCATCGCCTTCGCGGAACGGGCACCGTCAGAACCCGCACCGCCTCCGGCGCCTGCGCCCGCGTTCGTACAATCGGCGCCGCCCCCACCCGCCGCGTTGCGCGCACGACGCGCGCCGCAAGCCGCGCTCAATGCTGCGGCACCGGAGGATTCGGCAACGGCGGATTCCGCAGCATCGATTCCATCGGCCATCGCCACTAAATCGGCAACCGTCACCATCGAAGACGATCCCGCATCGGTGGCACTGCAATGGCGTCCGGGCAAGGCGCTGCGCATCTGGAGCGCGGAGCCCGATAACGCCGCCGTGCATGACTGGGTGGCACGTCTGTGGGCGGCGATGCCTGCGGAAGCGCGCCCCGCCGCACCATATGGCATCGAGCGCGATGAAACGCTGGGGCGCGGACAGTTGCGCATTGCGCAGCCGCCATCGTCGTCGCCATGAAAAAACGGGAGGCCGAAGCCTCCCGTTTTTTCATGTGCGACCCAACCGCTTACAGCGTAGTGAACGACCAGTTCAGGTTCACGCCCTGCCCGTTCAGCGTGCCGCCGACGGTGACGTTGTAGCGCGTCTTGCTCGCCAGCGGCGTGCGCGGCGTGCAGATCGCCAGCCCGCGCGCGGCACTCGACATGCCCGACGTGCGCGCATCCACTTTCTCGCAAGGCACGTTGTTGCCCGAGGCCTCGGTAATCGAGAACGTATCCGCGTTGAACGTCAGCGAGGTATTCACGGATTGCACCGTGACCGGATAGCCCATGGTCTGACCCGCATACGATGGCGCCGGATTCGGGCTTTCGTTATTGACCCAGCTCGTCGGCACATCGGCCTGACCATTCCACGGATACGCCACCATCTGGTTGTCCGCGCCACCCACGCTGCGGTCGGCCAGGTCGATGGTCTGGTAGTAGTTCGCAGTCGTGCCGCCGCTGCTGCCAGCGCCGACGCTTTCAGCGAAACCACTGCCAGCCGATCCGTAGCTGCCGAGCAGTGCAGCGCGATGGAACGGCGCGTTGATCAGATCCACTACGAGCGCGTCCTTCGGGCTCATCGACAGGTTTGCGTTCGCTGCCGAAGTCCAGCGATTGGCGCCTGCCACCACTTCCGCGGTGGCGTTGCTCGCATACGCAGCCTGGATACGGTCGTTCGGCGCGGCGCCGGTGTAGCCGGTCTTGCCCGACTGCTCGTCGTGCGTCAGCGTCTGGTTGGCGAGCATGTAGGCCGTGTGGTTCTGCGCCACGGTGTTGAGCGCATCGCGCGCCGTCAGCGGCGCCAGACCCACCTGCTCGCGCCGGTAGTTGGCATAGCAGAGACCCGCCGCACGCGGTTCGTCGAGCACGCGATAGCCCGAGGCACCGGTGCCGCGTGCAGGCAGCAGGCTCACGGCGCCAGTCACTGGCGTGCCGGCTGTGCCGGTGACCGTGTAGCACGCGCGGTCCGCGCCCGCAGGCAACGACGTCGAAGGCGTGGTGCCAGCTTGCGTGCCGGCCTGCTGCGCGTTCGATGCATTGCCCGCGCTGGGCGTGGCCGAGCTGGCGGAAGATCCGCCGTCACCGCCGCCGCAAGCGGCCAGTGTCAGCGCTGCGAGCGCGGCAGTGGCGCTGGCAAGCGTGGATCGACGAGTGAATGCGTGGTGCAAGTGTTTCCCTGGCATGTGAAGCGGCTCGATATACAGGAATGGGGAGAACTGCCCGCATGCCCGATGTATGAACCGGGAAAACGCCAGGGCGCTGCAGCGCCGTGATGTGATGCGTACTGGAGCAGATGAACGGGGACGATGGTAGGGATGCCCATCATCACCGTCCAGCATCCGAACATTTTCTTACGGTGTGATCCGAGCGCGCCGCACGTGTGAGGGAATCAGGTTGGCGAGGGGCTCGCCACATCGGCCATACCCGACCCGAGCGACGCCATCACCGCCATCAACTGCTCGCGCAGCCAGCGGTTCGCGCCATCGTTCTCGCCACCCGCGTGCCAGTACAAATGCAACTCGAGCGATGGCACCTTGAAAGGCAGCGACAGCAGACGGTTGGCATAGGGTTCGTTGGCGATGCGTGCATAGCGCAGTGGCAGCGTGGCCAGCAAATCCGTGCAACTGACCACGCGGCACGCCGCCGCATAGTGCTGGCAGCGCAGCCGCACGCGTCGCGTCAGACCCATGCGATGCAATGCCTGGTCCTCCAGCCCGGCACCGCGCCGCCGCGACGATACGTGTACGTGTTCCGCCGCGAGATATCGTTCCAGCGTCAGTTCCTTTTTCACCAGCGGATGATCGCGCCGCGCCAGCACCACCATCGGATCAGACATGAATGCCGCGTGATGGATGGCCGGCGATACCGGCAGCAGGATATCGAGCGCGGCATCGAGCGTGCCGGCCAGCAGTTCGGATTCCATCTCGCGCCGGTCGAAGCGGATCGCGGCAATCTCCACGTGCGGCGCGATGGCCGTCACGCGCGCCATCAGCGGTGGCAACAGCGTGGACTCCAAGGCATCGCGCATGCCGATGGTGAAACGCCGCGTGGTGTTGGCAGGATCGAAGTGCGGCGTATCCTGCAGCGTGCGCGCAAACGATTGCAGCGCGCCGCGAATCTCGGCGGCCAGCGAACGCGCCAGCGGCGTGGGCGCCATGCCCTGCCCGCGTCGCTCGAACAGCGGATCGTCGAACAACGTGCGCAGCCGCCCAAGCGCGTGGCTCACGGCTGGCTGCGTCAGGTTCAACTGCCGCGCGGCGGCGGTGATGCTGCCCTCGCTATGGATGGCGTCGAACACCACGAAAAGGTTGAGATCGATCCGGCTGAGCTGCATGGCACCTTCCTGCGAGATGGCTTTGGCGCATTCTGGCACGGGATGCATCAAATTGATACTGACCAATCCAGAAAATTCATTTTTCTAATTTCACAGCTTGGATTAGAGTAGCCACAGTCGGCACGGCGCGCCCGTCACAAGCGTCATTACGTCACACCCCCAGTCACCAACCCAGCCGAATCCGGCAAGGGTTACCGAGGAGACCCCATGCAATTCGAGTACTCGCCGAAGGTCAAGGAGATGCAGGCCAGGCTGCTGGCGTTCTTTGACCAGCACATCTACCCGAACGAAAAGCGCTTCTATGCCGAAGTGCAGGCCAACCGCGAGGCCGGCAATGCGTGGATTCCGACCAAGGTGGTGGAAGAACTGAAGCCGCTGGCACGCGAAGCCGGTCTCTGGAACCTGTTCCTGCCGCGCTCCAAGCGTGCACCGGAAGGGCTCTCCAACCTCGAATACGCGCCGATGTGCGAGATCATGGGCCGGGTGCCCTGGTCCGCCGAAGTGTTCAACTGCGCCGCGCCGGACACCGGCAACATGGAAACGCTGGAGCGCTACGCTTCGGAAGCCCTCAAGGACCAATGGCTGGAACCACTGCTGCGCGGCGAGATCCGCTCGGCCTTCCTGATGACCGAGCCGGCCGTGGCCTCGTCCGATGCCACCAACATCGAATGCCGCATCGAGCGTGACGGTGACCACTATGTGATCAACGGTACCAAGTGGTGGTCGTCGGGTGCAGGCGATCCGCGCTGCAAGGTCTACATCGTGATGGGCAAGACCGATCCCGAGGCAGGCCGCCACGAACAGCAATCGATGATCGTGGTGCCGGCCGACACGCCGGGCATCACCATCAAGCGCTTCCTGCCCGTGTTCGGCTACGACGACGCACCGCACGGCCACATGGAAATCGAACTCAAGAACGTGCGCGTGCCGGTGGGCAACATCCTGCTGGGTGAAGGTCGCGGCTTCGAGATCGCACAAGGTCGCCTCGGGCCGGGCCGCATTCACCACTGCATGCGCAGCGTTGGCGTGGCCGAGCGTGCGCTGGAACTGATGTGCAAGCGCAGCCTGGAGCGCGTAGCGTTCGGCAAGCAGATCGCCCGTCATGGCGTGACGCAGGAACGCATCGCCGAAGCCCGGTGCGATATCGAAATGGCACGACTGCTGACGCTGAAAGCCGCGTACATGATGGATACCGTCGGCAACAAGGTGGCCAAGGCCGAGATCGCGATGATCAAGGTGGTGGCACCGAACGTGGCGCTGCGCGTCATCGACTGGGCCATTCAGGTGTACGGCGCGGCTGGCGTGTCGAACGACTTCCCGCTGGCAAACTGGTGGGCGCACCAGCGCACGCTGCGCCTGGCCGATGGTCCTGACGAAGTGCACCGCAACGCCATCGCCAAGCTCGAACTGGCCAAGCACATGAACCTGAATCCGGACAGCATCCAGATGCCGGTGACGCGCGGTTCGTGATGGCTTCTTGATGTAGCGATACGCGCAAGTCAAAGGCCCGACGGCACTTCCCGTCTGGCTTTTTTCATTGTGGCGTCGGCCTTGCCGCACGCGGCCTGCAGGGATCATGCACCGCCAGCAAGGTTATTCCTTCTGTGCTTAAATGCCTCGGCCCAAACCCCAACCATCCACGGAGCGCGTTGCAAATGATCGACGTCTATTCCTGGGCCACGCCCAACGGTCACAAGGTTCACATCATGCTCGAGGAATGTGGTCTCGAGTACCGGGTGCATCCGATCAACATCGGCGCCGGCGACCAGTTCGGCGAGGACTTCCTTCGCATCAGCCCGAACAACAAGATTCCTGCCATTGTCGATAGCGACGGCCCCGACGGCGAGCCGATCTCCCTGTTCGAATCCGGCGCGATCCTGCTATACCTCGCCAGCAAGACCGGAAAGTTCCTGCCCGAAGATGTGCGCGGCAAATATGACGCGCTGCAGTGGCTGATGTTCCAGATGGGCGGTGTGGGTCCGATGCTGGGCCAGGCGCATCATTTCCGCATCTACGCGCCCGAAAAAATCGAGTACGCCGTGAATCGCTACACCAACGAGGCGAAGCGTCTCTATGGCGTGATCGACAAGCAGTTGTCCAATCATGCATGGCTGGCCGGCGACAGCTATTCGATCGCGGACATCGCAACGTTCCCATGGCTGCGCAGCTGGCAGAACCAGGGCGTGGAACTCTCCGACTATCCGCATCTGAAGCGCTGGTTCGACGAGATCGCGGCCCGCCCTGCCGTGCAACGTGGCGTCGAGGTACTGGCGAAAGAGCGCAAGCCGCTGCACACCGACCGCGAACGGGAAATCCTGTTTGGTGCCACGCAGTACCAGCGACGCTGACCGCGAGGCCGGAACCGTCAGGCAACGGCGTGCATCAACTGCGGAGCGGACATCGGCCGGACTTGCCTGGCGCGCGCGCGCGCGGGGCTGGCCGCCGATCCGCGATGGCAGCACAGCAGGCCGGTTCCGGGCAGCAGCGCGTCGATGCAATACTCCTCGCCGGGAGCCGGGGCAAAGCTCATGCCGGCCTGCAGCAGGATCGTGGCCAGTCCATCGGGCATGGTCGGGTCGCGCCATTGCAGGCTCAGCGCGCCGTGATGGCAGGCCGCCCAGCACAGCCCGACCGCGTCGAAGTGCTGTGCCCAGTTCGGTTCGCCAGGCTCGATAGCCAGGAACTCGCCACGTCCGGACACGTCTTCTTCGGCGATGCGGCGTTTCAACGCAATGGTCCTGCCGATCACGCTATCGACCACGGTATGGAGCACCAACGACCGCCCCGGTTCCGGCACGAAGACATCGCCGCTGGTCAGGACGGCCAGTTCAAGGCCACCGTCGAGCACGCGGACACCGCCCTGCATGCAGGCGAGCCACTGCGGACGCTCCAGTTGCGGAATCCGATAGCGCGTGGACCCTTGTACCGGCACCGTTTCGGAGACGTGACCAAGCCCGGCCGTTGCCGGAATGACACATATCCGCCGGGATAGGTTTGTTGTAATTGGTGTGATTTCGCACGGCAAGGCACTGCGCGTACGGAGGGTCGAAGACGTGAAAACCTGCATGGCATTCCCTCGAAACGGAGCATGGGACGCAGAAGGTCCCGGAATGCGCAATGGAAGGCGTGATGCGGCTCTCCGCCCGACATCCACTACGCGACTGCCCCGTTTCAGTACGACGTGAGACATCGTACCGGCCATCTCTGGTGCCGCACCCATGGCGGGCGCATCCCTTAATATGCGGATCTGGCACCGATAGAACGACGAACTATAAGTTGTCGTTGCCTATAGGTCAAACCCTTAGGCTCGTCCAACTTAGAGACTTAATATCCACACAGCAGCACTATGACAGCAGACCCACTCAAGCTGTTTGGCCGACATCTGACCTGGCTGCGCAAGCAGCGCGGCTGGTCGCAGGAGGCGCTGTCGCTGGAAAGCGGCCTTGCCCGATCCTACCTCAGCGGCATCGAGCGCGGCACGCGCAATGTTGCGCTATATAACATCTGTACCCTGGCAGACACGCTCGGCGTTGCGCCCAACGATATGCTTGACTTTATCAAGCATCGTGAGGAAAGCGCAACAGAGCCGCCGCGCTCGCCGTTCGACGCGGAGCAGTCTCCCTCGGTACAGGCCACGCTGCGCTACATGTCCGAGCTCAACGACGTGGATCGCGACGTCGTGGCTGGCGTGGCGCGTGCGCTGGCACGCCGCCACGTTCGATAGACTGCCCGGGCGGGTCCGGGCAAGCCTCAGACGCCGAGTTGCTCAGACGTCGAGCATGCCCTGCCGCTCGATGAAGGCGATGATCTCGTCGAGGCCCTGACCCGACTTGACACTGCCCATCACGAACGGACGCTCGCCGCGCATCTTGCGCGTATCGCTCTCCATGATCTCCAGGTTCGCGCCGACGTACGGCGCGAGGTCGGTCTTGTTGACCACCAGCAGATCAGATTTCGTGATGCCCGGCCCGCCCTTGCGCGGGATCTTCTCGCCGCCGGCTACATCAATCACGTAGATCGTCAGGTCCGACAGTTCCGGACTGAACGTGGCGGCAAGGTTGTCACCGCCGGATTCGATAAAGACCACATCGGCATCCGGGAACTTCGCCAGCATGCGATCCACCGCTTCCAGGTTGATCGACGCATCCTCGCGAATCGCCGTATGCGGGCAACCGCCCGTCTCCACACCCATGATCCGCTCGGCCGGCAACGCGCCAGAGACCGTCAGCAGGCGCTGGTCTTCCTTCGTATAGATATCGTTGGTGATTGCCACCAGGTCATAGCGCTCGCGCATGGCCTTGCAGAGCATCTCCAACAGGGTGGTCTTACCGGAGCCCACCGGGCCGCCCACGCCAACGCGCAGCGGAGGATTCTTCTTGGTTCGGGTCATGATGAGAGTCGAGTGATCAGGATCGGAACAGCCGGGAGTACTGCGTCTCGTGTCTGGCGGACAGCAGGCCCAGCATCGGGGAAAACGTAGAGAGTTGCGGCGGCTGTGCGTCGGTGCGGCGCTGCGCTTCGTCAACGGCATCGAGCACCGCAGCATGCAGCCCGCGCAGCATGCGCTGCCCGGCCACCTGCCCCAGCGGCACGGCCTTGATTGCCGCAGCCACCTGGTTCTCGGCCCAGTTGAAGGCATAGGCCCCCAGGCCATCGCGCTCGTCAATGGCAAGTGCCACGCAGGCAGCGGTGAAGGCGGTAGGCAGGCATAGCGGCGACATCGAATTCAATGCCTCGCGCATGGGTGCATCGCCCCACTCCATCTGCGCAACAAGCTTCGCCAGCGACCAGCCCATCTGCTCGGTCTCCAACCGCAACTCGGACGTCTCGCGCGAGGCATGGAACCAGTCGTTCCACCTGGCCACGGAGGCGTAGTCATTGCTCGCCCATGCGCGATGCAGCAGCAGCCAGATGGGCGCTTCACATTGCGCTTGCACGTGGGTGAGGTTGTCGTGAATCCAGTTCGCAGCGCTGTCGGCGTCTTTTACCAACCCGCAATCGATGGCCGCCTCCAGGCCTTGGGAATAGCTGAAGCCGCCGATGGGGAGGGCTGGGGAGGCGAGGTGGAGGAGGGAGATGAGTTGGCTTAATGCAGTCATGGTGTACTGGTCAAGTTTTTTCAGACACCTCGATAGGTTGTTGAT
>NZ_JBDKXK010000076.1:0-14447 GCF_039710735.1 Cupriavidus sp. DL-D2
TTAACGACATGTTATGCCCTACACACAAAATTCCTGACAGGCCCAAGCGAGGAGACCTACCACAGGTGTATCCTCGGCATTACCCGACACCGCAACGCCCCCATACGTGTCCACCACCCCCTCCCCCCTCCAACGCCTGCGCACCCACGCCGGAGCCCAAGTCCGCGCGCTCACGCGTAGCAACTCCGGCCTGACGCTCGATTACGACAATCCACCCGGCGATCCCGGACTGTTTGGTCCCGATGCGGTTTGCTGGCGCGTACATGCCGATTTCCCCGCGATGCTGGCTGGCGGTGTCAGCGCATTGTTGCTGCAGGCCTTGCATCCGCTGGCGCTGGCGGGTGTGTGGGATCACTCGTCGTTCCGCACCGACATGCAGGGTCGGCTCGGTCGTACCGCGCAGTTCATCGCGGGCACTACCTATGGCAGTCGCGATGATGCAATGCAACTGATCGAGCGTGTGCGGCGCATCCATGCGTCCATCAAAGGTCAGGCGCCCGATGGTCAACCCTATGCGGCCGATGACCCGGCGCTGCTGACGTGGGTCCATGTGGCCGAGGTATCGAGTTTCATGGCGGGCTACCTGCGCTATGTGGGGCCGCTGTCGATTGCGGAACAGGACCGGTATTTCGAGGAAGAAGCGAAGGTTGCCGCGTTACTTGGCGCGCCGGACGTGCCGCGCTCCCGTGCGGCGATCGATGCCTATCTCGACGCGCAGCGTCAGTTTCTGGTCAACAGCGACCGCACCCGTGAAGTGGTACGTCTGGTGATGGCAATGCCGGTTGCCAATCCGCTGCTCGTGCCCGCCGTGCGTACGATGGCCGATGCTGGCGTGGCGCTGCTGCCCGACTGGGCGCGGGAGATGCTCGGCCTGCACCGGCCGTCGCTGCGGCGCTCGCTGGCCCTGACCGGCATGCGCGCGCTGGCGCCGACTTTGCGCTGGGCACTCGGTCCGGGGCTGGCGGCCCGTGCGCGGCGACGTGTTGCTGCCGACACCGGCCCGTAAGGCCGCCAGGCGGAACCCGCGCCCATTGCCGTGCGATTCCGAAAAATTGCGGCGCAAACCTCCCTTTCCTTACTCCCAGCGTAACGTTCGCGCTCGCAGCTTGATTGTTCGACAGGGCCAGCGTGTCCTATCGTTCCGGTAACCATCGCAGCACACCGGAGATGTCATGCTGAACCCGATACCGGAACGACAGTGGGATACGCGCCGCGCCGAAAAGCGCCGTCGCCAGGCCCTCGGCGAAAAGATCGCCACGGGCAAGGTCGTGCCCACCGACGACATCGTGGCCTTTCTTGAGACCATGGTTGCCCCCGGCGACCGCGTGGTGCTGGAAGGCAACAACCAGAAACAGGCCGATTTCCTGTCGCGCGCCCTGGCCGAGGCCGATCCCTCGCGCCTGCACGACCTGCACATGATCATCCCGAGCGTGAGCCGGGTAGAGCATCTGGATCTTTTCGAGCGGCGCATCGCACGCAAGCTCGACTTTGCGTATGCCGGCGCGCAGAGCGTGCGCATCTCGCAGTTCCTGGAGGATGGCCTGCTCGAAGTGGGCGCCATCCATACCTATATCGAGCTGTACTCGCGCCTGTATGTCGACCTGACGCCGCAAATCGTGCTGACGGCAGGCTACAAGGCCGACCGCCAGGGCAATCTCTACACCGGCCCCAGCACCGAGGATTCCCCCGCGCTGGTGGAGGCCGCGGCATTCCGCGACGGCATCGTGATCGCGCAAGTCAACGAGATTGTCGATGACCCCGCCGACCTGCCGCGCGTGGACATTCCCGGTTCCTGGATCGATTACGTGGTGCAGTCGGACAAGCCGTTCTTCTGCGAACCGCTGTTCACGCGCGATCCGCGTCTCATCAAGCCGGTACACATCCTGATGGCGATGATGGCCATCCGTGGCATCTACGAGCGCCACAACGTGCAGTCCCTGAACCACGGCATCGGCTTCAACACGGCAGCCATCGAACTGATCCTGCCCACCTATGGCGAGCAGCTCGGCCTCAAGGGCAAGATCTGCAAGTACTGGACACTGAACCCGCATCCCACGCTGATTCCCGCCATCGAATCCGGCTGGGTCGAGAGCGTGCACAGCTTCGGCAGTGAACTGGGCATGGAAGACTACGTGGCCGCGCGGCCCGATGTGTTCTTCACCGGCTCCGATGGCAGCATGCGTTCCAATCGCGCCTTCTGCCAGTTGGCCGGGCAATATGCGGTGGACCTGTTCATCGGCTCCACGTTGCAGATTGATGGCGACGGTCACTCATCGACGGTCACGCGTGGACGTCTCTCCGGTTTTGGCGGAGCGCCGAACATGGGCCACAACCCGGGCGGACGTCGGCATGCCACGCCCGCATGGCTCGACCTGATCGAAACAGAGGACCCACTCGCACGCGGACGCAAGCTAGTCGTGCAGATGGTGGAGACGTTCCAGGCGGGCGGCAAGCCGACCTTCGTCGAATCGATGGATGCCGTGCAGGTGGCAAAGGACAGCGGCATGCCGCTGGCGCCGGTGATGATCTACGGCGACGACGTCACGCACGTGCTGACCGAGGAAGGCATCGCCTATCTCTACAAGGCGCGCTCGCTGGAAGAACGCCGTCGCATGATTGCTGCCGTGGCTGGTGTCACGCCGATCGGCATGAAGCACGACCCTGCCACCACGCGCCAGATGCGCAGCGACGGATTGATCGCCCTGCCCGAAGATCTTGGCGTGCAGCGCTCGCAAGCCACGCGCTCGCTGCTCGCAGCAAAGAGCATGGCCGATATCGTCGAATGGTCAGGCGGCCTCTACAACCCGCCCGCACGCTTCCGGAGCTGGTAATGGCCTACGCTGCAACGCTCCCTTCACGTGAATACAGCCCCATCGATCTGCCGGCACGTCTTGGCGATCTGGCTGTTGCCGTGCTGATCGATGAAGCCACGCTCGCTCCCAAGCCCGGTCTCGTGGATACGCGCGGTAGCGGCGCCCACGGTGACATGACCCTGCGCACGATGATCGATTCCGCGCACAGCCTGCGCGATGCCTTCGTCGCGATGGCGCGTGCCGGACAACAGGCACGCCGTATCGACGTGGCGCTGCGCGAACGTCTTGGCGCACTGGGGCGTGAAGCGGAAACGGCGATGCTGCAGGCCACAGGCGGCATCAACACACATCGCGGTGCCATCTGGGCACTCGGCCTGCTGGTTGGTGCATCGGGATGGCTTGGCAAGGCACGCAGCATCGGCGCCGTGACACAGATGGCCGCCGTGATCGCGCGCTTGCCTGACCGGCATCGGCCTGCGCACACCGGCAACAAGGGTGCATTGACACGCGCGGCTTACGGCGTAGGCGGTGCGCAGGAGCAGGCCGAAGCCGCGTTCCCGCACGTTACCGCCATCGGCCTGCCCGCATTGCGCGATGGTCGCGCACGCGGCGACGCGGAGCCCACTGCGCAGGTCAACGCGCTGCTCGCCATCATGGCGCGACTCGACGATACCTGCGTGCTCGCACGCGCGGGGCAATCGGGGCTCGATGATGTGCAGGCCGGTGCCGAATCCGTGCTCGACGCAGGCGGCATCGGTACGTTGACGGGGCGTCGCCGTCTGCATGAACTCGAAGCGACGATGCTTGCGCAGCGTGCATCGCCGGGCGGCGCGGCAGACCTGCTGGCCGCCACTCTTTTCCTCGACCGGCTGCATGCCGTGGGAGACCACTGATGGAACAACTCCAATTCGAATACGCCGCCGGAGAGCCGGCATCGCGCCGCGTGCTGGTGGGCGTGGTCGGCTCCGGCGACCTCGAAGTCATCATCGAGCCCGGCGCCAAGGGCAAGACATCGATCGACGTCACCACATCCGTCAACGGCTATGGCCGCGTCTGGGATGCACAACTCACGCGCGTGTTCAGTGCCGAGCCACGCGCCGCGATGAACATCCGCATTCACGATTTCGGCGCCACGCCCGGTGTAGTAGGCATGCGCCTGGCCGAAGCGTTCGAAGCGCTGGCAGAAGCCGATGGCAAGGAGTCGACATGAATCGCGCTACCTTGCTTTCGCGTGAGAGCTTTGTCGAACTCGGCGCACGCGCCCGTGCGCAGGCACTGCTCGACCCCGGCACCTTCCGCGAACTCGCCGGCCCGTTCGATGGCCTGACATCACCGTGGCTCGCGCGTCAGGGCGTGGTGCCGCAAGGCGACGATGGCGTGATCGTCGCCAAGGGACGCATCGACGGACAACCCGCCGTGGTCATGGCCATCGAAGGGGCGTTCCAGGGCGGCAGCCTGGGCGAAGTGGGCGGCGCCAAGATCTCCGGCGCGCTCGAACTTGCTGCCGAAGACAATCGCAAAGGCATCCCCACACGCGCCGTGATCCTTTTTGAAACCGGCGGTGTGCGCTTGCAGGAAGCGAATCTCGGTCTCGCATCGATTGCCGAGATTCATGCGGGCATTGTCGATCTGCGCCGCTATCAACCCGTGATCGGTGTGATCGCGGGGCAAGTGGGATGTTTCGGCGGGATGTCGATTGCAGCCGCACTGTGCAGCGCATTGGTCGTCACGCGCGAAGCGCGGCTCGGGTTGAACGGCCCTGCTGTGATCGAACAGGAAGCGGGTATCGCCGAATACGATTCGCGCGATCGCCCCTTTATCTGGGGCCTGACGGGCGGCGAGCAACGCTTTGCTATCGGCCTGGCGGATCGTTTTGTCGAAGACGACACGGCACAGGTGCGCGACGTGGTGGCAGCACTGGCCACCGCACCCGTCGATGCGACTCCGCGCAGCGAACAATACGAGCACTATCTGCAATGCATCACCGAGTATGTGGCGCGCGACGCCTCGCACCAACCGGATCCCGCCATGGTACGCCGCTATCTGGGAGAACGCGAATGAGCGAACAGAACCCTGTAAGCCGTGGCGATGCATGGCTCGCCGCACTGGCCAGCAATGCACCACGCCTGCCCGGCTATCCGCCCTCGATCCAGATTGCCGATATCGAATGGTCTGGCCGTGCGGCACGTTTGATCGCCGTGGTGCCCGACGCCGCGAGTCCGCTGCCGCGCGCGCGTCATGGCGAAGTGGGATTGCTCGAAGGATGGGCACTCGCACGCGCCGTGCATGAAGTGATCGACGCCGACCGCGATGCGCCGGTCAAGCGCGTCATCATCGCCATCGTCGACACGCCAAGCCAGGCTTACGGACGCCGCGAGGAAGCCTTCGGCATCCATCAGGCGCTGGCGGGTGCGGCATCGGCCTATGCCACGGCGCGGCTGCAAGGCCATCCCGTGATTGCGCTGCTCGTCGGCAAGGCGATGTCGGGGGCGTTTCTCGCGCACGGCTACCAGGCCAACCGCATCCTCGCGCTGGACGATGCCGGCGTGCAGGTCCACGCGATGGGCAAGGAAGCCGCTGCACGCATCACGTTGCGCAGCGTCGAGGATCTTGAAGCGTTTGCCGCTACCGTACCGCCCATGGCGTACGACCTCGGCAACTATGCGTCGCTGGGGCTGCTGTGGCGCACGATAGCGGTGCAGGATGCCGCCGCGCCCACGACGGAAGATCGCGCCACCATCCTGCGCCATCTGCAGGAAGCGCTGGCCGATATCGACGCCGATCCGCATCGCGACTTGCGCGGACGCCTCGATGGCGAGAACCGCAGTGCCACGCGACGCGCGCGCGAGTTGTTGCGCGCGCAGTGGCAGGACTGAGCGCAATCGGTCATCGTCATGAAAGCGCTGCAACCGCACGACCTGATCTGGCTCCGCGACCCTGCCGCATTGCTCGCGGCAGGCAACGTACCCGACTGGGCCGATGCGGAGTGGCTGGCGCAGGCACCGGTTGTGGTGCGGCGTGATCGCGATGCCACCGCGCGTATTCCCATCGGCATCCGTGGCCGCGAGCGTGCGCATCGGCATGCGGCATGGATCGATGCGGCGCAGTGCGCGAGTGTGGTATCGCCCGAAGAGATTGCGACTGCGGGCTTCTGGCGTCTGCATCCTCGCCGCGATGTGCTGCCCGCCTTGCGCGCACTAGATCATGTGGCGACGCGGCTCGGATGGCTCGGTTATCGATGGGGGATTACCGGCGCGGTGGGCTTTGCGCTGGCGTCAGGCATCGACGTATTGCATGCCGGCAGCGATATCGACCTCGTCATGCATGCACCCACGCCGCTACCCGAGCGTGATCTTGCTGCGCTCGCATCGCTGATCGATGCGCACGACGTACGTCTCGATATCCAGATCGCCACACCGTTGGGCGCTTTTGCGCTACGCGAGCGTTTGCGCACGCAGGGCCGCGTGCTCGTGAAGACCGATACGGGCCCGGTACTCAGCGACGATCCCTGGCTCACCCCATGCCAACACTGCTGACCTTCCCCGGCCAGGGCGCACAACGCACGGGCATGCTGCATGCGCTGCCCGATCACGCGGTGGTGACACGCACGCTGGCTGATGCAAGCGATGTGCTGGGCGAAGACGTGCTGCGCCATGACGATGCGGGGCATCTGGCTTCCACGGTGTCGGTGCAGTTGTGCTTGCTGGTGGCCGGCGTAGCCAGTGCGCGCGCATTGCTGGAAGACGGCCCACCTGCGCATGGCGTGGCGGGGCTGTCGATTGGCGCGTATGCAGCGGCGGTGGTTGCGGGGGCGTTGTCATTTGCCGATGCAGTGCGACTCGTTAAGTTACGTGGCACGTTGATGGCCGAGGCGTATCCGCGTGGCTATGGCATGACAGCGATTCTGGGTATCGATGTGGGACAGTTGGCGCCGCTGGTTGCATCGGTGAATACTGTACAAACCCCGGTGTTCATCGCCAACTACAACGCGGATACGCAGCTTGTGATCGCCGGTTCGGATGACGCGATGGCGCGTGTGTCGGAGCTAGCATTGGCTGCGGGTGCGCGCACTGCACAGCGGGTGGCGATTGCGGTGCCGTCGCATTGCGCGTTGCTGGACGATGCAGCGGCGAGGTTGCAATCGGCGTTTGCGGAGGTGACTGTCAAACGGCCGACGCTGCGTTACTTCAGTGCAAGCGCTGCACGGGAATTGCGCGATCCAGTACGCATTACTGAAGACCTCGCCCGCAATATGGCGCTGCCTGTGCGCTGGCACGAAACGATGCTGCTGGCGCGCGCGGTGGATATGGATCTGGCTGTGGAGATGCCGCCGGGGAATGTGCTCACGAAACTATGCCAGCCAATGTTTCCGCAGGCTGTGGCGTTGACGGAGATGCGTGGGGATAGCGTGCGGGTGTTGATGGGGCGGGCGCAGGACGGCTGACTCTCCTGATGGTTTTCTCCCCTCTCCCGCCATGCGGGAGAGGGGCGGGGGAGAGGGCCAGCGGTGCAAATTGCGATGTGGTCGGCAAGCAGAACCTCTTGCCCTCTCCCCCAGCCCCTCTCCCATTGCATGGGAGAGGGGAGCGAAAGCCGAGAGCGGGCGCAATAGTCAAACCGCCGACGCCTCCTTCCCCTGCTTCACCTTCGCATCCAGCACCGGCGGTGCCGTCACGATCGACGTCAGCGACGGCACCGCAGCCTTCAATGCATTCAGATCGGGCAGCGGCCTGCGCAGCGACGGCACCGCCGCAAACGCCTGCTCCATCGCATACGACACCCCCAGCGTTTCATGGTCCTTGCGGAAGCCGCCCACGATCTGCAAACCAAACGGCATGCCCGCATGATCCAGACCGCACGGCAGCGACAGCGCGGGATGCGTGGTCAGTGTCACCACATACGTCAGCGACAGCCAACGGTAGTAGTTTTCCTGTTTCACGCCATTGATCGACTCCGCATAAAGCGACGTCCACGGGAACGGCGACACCGGCGTAGTCGGCGACAGGATCACGTCATAGTCGCGATACAGCTGCTGAAAGCGCTGCAGCACGCGCGTCTGCTCGGCCTGTGCCCAGGCGCTGTCGAGCAGCGACATCTTCGCGCCCATTTCAAAGTTGGCGCGCGTGTTCGGACCCAGGCTCGATGGATCGCGCTCGTAGGCCTCGCGCATGCCTGCTACGAAACTCTCTGCACGTAGCACGTCGAAGCAGCGATGCGCTTCACCGAGATCCACGTCGATGGCATCGCAGCTACGGAACAGATGACGCATCGCGGCGATCTTTTCGCGGAAGGTGCGGCGGATACCTTCATCGACATCGCAGCAGCCGAAGTCTTCGGTGTACGCCACGCGCAGGCTGCCGAGGTCTACAGGCATCGGCGTCAGGAACGACAGCGGATCGAGCGGATACGTCAGCGGATCGCCCGCCGACACGCCTGCCGATGCCGCCAACTGCAGACACGCATCGGCCACCGTGCGCCCCATCGGACCGACCACCGAGATCGGCGTCCAGCCCAGCAACTTGCGCGAACTCGGCACCACACCCGGTGACGGACGGAAGCCCACCACGCCGCATTTGGCCGCAGGAATCCGCAGCGAGCCACCCGTATCCGATCCGGTGCACACCGGCAAGAGATCGGCAGCCAGTGCCGCCGCCGAACCACCCGACGATCCGCCCGCATTGAGGTTGGGATTGAACGGATTGCCCGTGGCGCCCCACACATCGTTACGCGAGTTCGCGCCCGCGCCCATCTCGGGAATGTTGGTCTTGCCCGTCACGATGGCACCCGCCGCGCGCAGTCGCGCCACGAGTACGTTGTCCTCGGCGGGTACGTTGTCGCGATACAGCGGCGAGCCATACGTGGTCAGCAGGCCCGCGGTCGCCTCCAGATCCTTCACGCCGAGCGGCAAGCCGTGCATCAAACCCAGCGGCTTGCCTTCCAGCACCGCCCGCTCGGCGGCGCGCGCTTCTTCACGTGCACGGTCGAAGCATGTGGCCGTCACGGCGTTGAGGAACGGATTCACACGCTCGATCTGCGCGATGCACGCATCGAGCAATTCCACCGGCGAGATTTCCTTGCTGCCGATCATGCGGCGCAGTTCGGTGGCCGAGCGTGCGACCAGTGTCGTTGTGTCCTGCATACTGCCTGTCTCCTTGCGGGGCATAAGCCGTCAATCAATCAGCCGTGATGTTCGCACGCTGCGCGGTAGCGCGCATCAACGGCAGTTCCTTGTTGATCAGTGCCGATACCGCCGCGCCGTTACCTTCCACAGGTTCGAAGCCAGCGTTCTGCAACTGCTTGCGCGTATCGGCATCGGCCATCACTTCGGTCAGCGCCTTTTCCAGTTTCTGCTTCACGTCAGCGGGCAGGCCGCGCGGCGCCACTACGGCAAGCCACGTATCGGCATCGATGCCGGGGAAGCCTGCTTCGGCAGCAGTTGGCACATCGGGCAGCAGCGACGAGCGCTTGGCCGTGGTCACTGCAATCGCTTTCACCTTGCCCGATTTCACCTGCGGAATGGCGGCGGCCACGGTATCCACGCTATATGGAATCTGTCCGCCGATCAGGTCCGTCATCGCTGGCGAGCTACCTTTGTAGGGCACATGCAGCAGCTTCACACCTGCAATGTTGAACAGCATCTCGCCCGCAAACTGCGCCGTGGTGCCCGTGCCGAACGAACCATACGAATACTTGCCCGGTTGCGCCTTGGCCGCCGCCACCAGTTGCTTGAGGTTGGTCACCGGCACGTCCTTGTTGGCCAGCAGGATCAGGCCCGTGCGCCCGGCAAACCCGATCGGCTCGAAGCTTTTCACCGGGTCATACGGCAGCTTGGCGTGGATGGCCGGATTCACGGTGAACGTGGTACCCGAGCTTGCCAGCAGCGTGTAGCCATCCGGCGCGGCCTTGGCCACGAAGCTCGCACCGACAATGGTGCCCGCGCCGGGTCGGTTGTCCACCACCACGGGCTGGCCCAGCTTGTCGCCAAGCTTCTTGCCGACGAGGCGACCGATCACATCGGTCGCGCCACCCGGCGGGAACGGAATCACCAGCTGGATCGGCTTGGATGGATAGGTTTCGGCAAACACTGCCGAGGCACTGGCAGCGAGTGTGCACGCCAGCAGCGCATGGACAAGCTTGGAAGGGGTGAGGGGCAAACGGTTCATGGTGAGACTCCGCAACGATGCAATCGAAAGATTCGGTGACGCGTATTTGGTTACGTGCAATCAGCCGGCCAGCGCGGCGCCACGTTCGGCAAATCGCGCATATTCCTCGGCGGGCACGAACAGGCCACCCGTCGTCCATACAAGATGCGTCGCGTGTTGCATGCGCGCGTCCAGGTTCTGTTGTTTCAGCCAGGCACGCCCGGCATCGGTTTGCGTCAACATGCGCGGGCCGCTGAATCCCGCTGCTGCCGAGGGTTCGATCTTGAGGTCCTCGGTTTCACGCACGCGGTGCAGGTCCGCAAACAACGTGTCGTCGGCCACCGTGTACACGCCGCCCAGCAGCGGGCGCATGGCTTGCGCCGCCAGTTCCGACGCCTGCGGCACGGCCAGGCCATCGGCCTCGGTGCGATTGGTCAGGCCAATGTCGTAGACCGACGCGCCCGGTGCCAGCATCTCCACGAGAAAGCACGGCGACTGCGTAGGCTCGGCAAAGATCGGATACACATGCGGCCCATACAACTGCCGCAGGCCAAACGCGATACCAGCGGGCGCGCCGCCCACGCCGCACGGCAAGTAGACGAACAGCGGATGCGCGGCATCCACCTTCAGCCCGGCCGCTTCAATTTGATCGTGAAGGTGCAAAGCCGCTGCGCTGTAGCCGAGCATCAGCGACATCGAGCGCTCGTCATCGACGAAGTAGCAATACGGATCGGCATCGGCATCGCGCCGTCCGGCAGCCACCGCCGCCGCGTAGTCGCCCGCATGCTCCACCACGTCCACGCCACGCGAGCGCAGCCGCGCCTTCTTCCATTCCTTGGCGTCCGACGACATATGCACGGCCGCACGAAACCCCAGTGCCGACGCCATCACGCCGATGCTCAGGCCCAGGTTGCCGGTGGAACCCACCGCTACCTGATAGCGACCGAACAGTTCACGCGCTGGCGCATCGGCCAGTACCGTGTAGTCGGCATCCTGCGTCACCAATCCATGTTCGAGCGCCAGCGATTCCGCGAATTCGAGGACTTCGTGAATCCCACCGCGCGCCTTGATCGATCCCGCCACCGGCAGGCTGTGATCGGCCTTGATCCACAGCGAACCCGCCTCGGTTGACAGGCCGATGGCGCGTTGCATGCCCGGTGCGGCGAGCAGTGCGGATTCGATGCGGCCATCGGTGCCCTTCAATTCCGGGAACAACCGGGCCAGCAGCGGCGCGAACCGCTCGAAACGGGCCTGCGCTGCACGTACATCAGCTAGACTAATGCCACGTCCGTCCACCACGGTGTGTACGGTCGGGTCGTCTGTCCATTGGGGATTGCCCCAGAACGCAGGGCTGGCGGCCTGCAAGTTGGCGAGCAGTTCCTGTGGAAGCGTAGATGTATCGATCGTCATAAGCGTGCAACACGGGGATGGGATGGATTCATTCTTGTCCGTCCGCGCCAATGTGACAAACCATTTGTACTGATCCACCTATTAGCCTGACTAATGGCCAACACGCTTTCTGCATCATTGTTGGGCTGGCTGCGCTGTTTTGAGGCGGCGGCCCGACACTGCAACTTCACCCAGGCCGCCGCCGAGCTTTGCGTGACGCAAGGTGCGGTGAGCCAGCAGGTGAAGCAACTCGAACAATGGCTCGACCGCCCCTTGTTTCTCCGCACGCCCCGTGCGCTGGTGCTGACGCCCGAGGGCGAGCGCCTTCGCTTTGTGCTGCGTGAATCGTTCCAGGCCATCGAGAGCACGCTCACGCAACTGCGCAAGCCGCGCGACAAGCATCCCATCGCGCTGTCGTGCTCGCCGTCGTTCGCCATGGTCTGGCTGACGCCCCGACTCGGAAATTTCTTCCGCCAGCATCCGGACATCGGCCTGCGCGTCTATGGCGAGTTCCATGCGCTGGATCGGTCGCGGATGATGCGCGATGGCACCGAGGCCGCCGTGCGTTTCGATCCAGGCGGTTATCCCGATCTGAAGGCGCGCGTGTTTCTGGAAGAGTGGTTGATTCCGGTGGCCAGTCCGGCCTACGTGGCTGCGCATCCGGAACTTGCATCGCCCGATGGATTGCGCGCCAGCATGCTGCTGCACGATGTCAGCCCATGGGACGGCGCAGGGGAATTCGAGGAATGGCAATGCTGGCTGCGGCATGCGCGCGTGACGCTGCCGGACGAATCCGATGGCCAGCGTTTCAATCTCTCGCAACTGGCGATCAGTGCCGCGCTGGCGGGCCAGGGTGTGGCAATGGGCCGCTCGGCTTTGGTGCTGGAGGAAATCGAGTCTGGCCGACTCGTCGATCTGTGGGGCATACACGCGCCGAGCGAGGCGTCGTATCACTTTGTCTGCGCGCACGGGCAGACCGAACAGGTGGCGGAAGTGGAGGCGTGGCTCGCGCACGAAGGCGCGGCGTTCGACACCGCGCGCAGGCGTCTGCTGACGCGGCGCGGTTAGCGATGGGTGTTTAGCGTCCGTCGAAGCGCGACTGCAACTCCGGACGCCGGAACGCCTCGACGATGAAATCGACAAACACACGCGTCCTGGACGGCAGCAGTTTGCGATTGGGATAGTAAAGAGAGAGCGCCCCGCTGTCGGCACACCAGCCCGGCAGCAATCGCACCAACGCACCACGTTGCAACAACGGCGCGGCATGCGCCATCGGCAAGAGCGCCACGCCTAGCCCCTGCATCGCGGCATGGGCCATCGCTTCGGGATCGTCGAAGATCGCGCGCATGCGTGGCTCGGCCAGCGCCTGCTCGCCAATCTGGTTGCGCAGCGTCCAGTAGCGCAGCCGACCGCTCGACGCCGAACGTCGCACGACGCCGTCCATCTCGGACAATTCCGACGGATGACGCGGCATCTTGCGGCCCGCCATGAATGCAGGCGATGCCGTCGCCACGATATGCACGGGCGCCAGTTCGCGCGCCACCACACCTTCGGTCAGTTCGATGCCCCCACCAATCGCCACGTCGATGCCATCGGCGATCAGGTCGGCGGTGCGATTCTCGAAACGCCAGTCCGGCACGATGGCCGGGTATCGCTCCAGAAACTCGCCAAGCAATGGCACCAGGTATTCGCGCCCGAACGCCACGGCCATGCTCACCTTGAGTACACCCGCCGGCCGGCTCTCATCCTCGGACGCATTGGCAAACGCGTCGCGCAATGCAGCGTAGGGGTCCGACACCTGACGCAGGAAGCGCTCGCCGCCCAGTGTCAGCGTGAGTTGGCGCGTACTCCGCTGGAACAGCCGCAATCCCAGGTGCGCTTCCAGCCGCGCCACATTCTTGCTGACGGCGGCCGGCGTCAGGCCCAGCCGGCGCGCGGCGGCCGAGAAACTGCCGCTCTCCGCGGCCAGCACAAACGATTCGAGCAGATTCAACGCTTCCATGCCCGGCATCTTATACCGATGGTTGAAGATGTTGATCCGGATTTATGCCTAGCGGTAGCGAATAGCGTGAACCATACTCAGCTCACCTTCTCTTGCGAAACAAACTTTTCAAAGGAACCCATCATGACCACGCTCTCCAACAAGATCGCTTTCGTAACCGGCGGCTCCCGCGGCATTGGCGCCGCCATTGTGCGCCGCCTGGCCCGTGACGGTGCAGCCGTCGCCTTCACCTATCAAAGCTCCGGCGCCGTGGCGCAGGAACTGGTCGAATCGATCCAGGCCGAAGGTGGCCGCGCCAAGGCTTACCAGGCCGACGCCGCCGACGCCTCCGCCGTGACCCGCGCCATCAACGACGCCGCCGCGCACTTCGGCAAGATCGACATCCTCGTGAACAACGCCGGCGTGCTGTTTCTCGGTGCTGTGGATGAATTCGCGCTGGAAGACTTCGACAAGACTTTTGCCGTCAACGTGCGCGCCATCTTCGTGGCATCGAAGGCTGCGCTGGCCCACATGGGCGAAGGCGGCCGCATCATCAACATCGGCAGCACCAACGCCGACCGCATGCCGTTTGCCGGCGGCGCCGCCTACGCGATGAGCAAGTCCGCACTGAAGGGCCTGGTGCAAGGCATGGCTCGCGACCTGGGACCGAAGAGCATCACGGTGAACAACGTGCAACCCGGCCCGATCGACACCGACATGAATCCGGAAGACTCGGATTTCGCAAAGTCGCTGCACGGCTTGATGGCACTCGCTCGCCATGGCCGTCCCGAAGAAATTGCCGGGATGGTGGCTTACCTGGCGGGTCCGGACGCGGGGTTCGTGACGGGTGCGAGCTTGAATATTGATGGGGGTTTTGCGGCTTGAGCTTGTGCCGCCACTCCCGGTTTTCTCCCCTCTCCCATGAAATGGGAGAGGGGCTGGGGGAGAGGGCTGGAGGATCTGCTTGCCGACCGCATCGCAATTTGTGCGGCTGGCCCTCTCCCCCGCCCCTCTCCCGCTCGCGGGAGAGGGGAGCAAACAAGTGGTCGAGCAAAAGCTGCTTACCCCTCCAACCCCATCGGCATCGCCCTTCTCCGCTTCTTCGTCGCCTGATACAACGCG
>NZ_JBDKXK010000077.1:0-22284 GCF_039710735.1 Cupriavidus sp. DL-D2
CTCCCCCGCCCCTCTCCCGCTCGCGGGAGAGGGGAGCAAACAAGTGGTCGAGCAAAAGCTGCTTACCCCTCCAACCCCATCGGCATCGCCCTTCTCCGCTTCTTCGTCGCCTGATACAACGCGTGCGCCACAGCCGGCGCCGTTGGCCCTAACGACACCTCGCCACACCCTTGCGGCGGACGATCACTCTCCACGATCACCGTCTCGATCTTTGGCATCTCCGACAACTGCAGCAGCGGGTAGTCGTGGAAATTGCTCTGCTGCACCACGCCGCCCTTGAACGTGATTTCGCTCTTGAGCGTGTTGGTCAGCGCAAATCCGATGCCGCCCTCGATATTGGCGCGGATCAGATTCGGATTGATCGAGCGTCCGCACTCCACCGCGCACACCACGCGCCGCACCTTGAATGCCTTGCCAGCACGCTCCAGTTCCAGCGCCATCGCCACATAGGTCTGGAATGCCTCGCCGCGTCCCGTGTAGAGATTGAACGTGAAGCCGCGCGTCACGCCCGGTGCAGGCTTGCGATCCCAGTTCGCCGCCTTGGCCGCCGCATCGAGCGTGCGCACGGCCAGCGGGTTATGCGCGAGCAGCGCGCGGCGATAGCGATACGGGTCCATGCCCGCCGCGTCGGCCATCTCGTTGACGAAACTCTCCAGCATGAAAATGCTCGACGTCGATCCCACACTACGCATGAAGCTGACCGGAATCGGCTGCTTCACGTCGATCATATCGACCTTGAGGTTCGGCACGCGATAGACGCAATCGTAGATCGCCTCCAGCATCGTCTCGTCCCAGCCGCCGTGCTGCGCCATACGCTCGGCCTTGATGACGCCGTACAGCGATTGCCCGGTCAGCCGCGCATGCATCGCCTTCGGCATGCCCTTCTCGTCGAGCACCGCGCGGAAGCGGCCCGACACGCCAGGACGATAGAAGCCATGGCGGATATCGTCTTCGCGCGAGCGAATCACCTTGACGGGCTTGCCCACCGCTGCCGATGCGCGCGCGGCATGCACCACGAAGTCAGGCAGGAACTTGCGACCGAAGCTGCCGCCGAGAAACGTGGTGTGGACGATGATCGTTTCGGGCTTGCGCTGGTACAGCTTGCCCAGAGCATTACGCACAAAATCCTGCCCCTGGATCGGACCCCATACCTCGATGGCGTCGTCGCGCACATGGACGGTGGCGTTCACCGATTCCATCGTGGCATGCACGATGTATGGCGTGTGATAGTCCGCTTCCACGCGCTTGCCGCCCGCCGCCAGGACGGCATCGGGTTCGCCGAGTGTCGTGGCGACCACGGCCTCGGGCGCACCGAGCGCGGCCACGCGTGCGGCCATGATCTTGTCGCTATCGAGATCGCGCGACGCACCGGGATCGACTTCCAGTTCCAGTGCATCCGCACCCTTCTTCGCCAGCCAGTAGCTCGTTGCCACCACGATGGCCGCATCCGGCGCCTGCACCACGGCCTGCACACCGGGCATGGCCTTCACGACATCGGCGTTGCGAATGCCCGTGACCTTGCCGGTCACGGTGGGCGGCATCTTCAATGCGCCGTAGAGCATGCCGGGCACGCGCACATCGATGCCGAACTCTGCCGAGCCATCGACCTTGGCCGGTGTATCGAGCCGCAGCAGATTCTTTCCGATCAGCTTGTGGTCGGCTTCGGCCTTGAGGCGCGGCGTCGGATTGAGTGGAAGTTTCGCCGCCGCTTCGGCCAGTTCGCCATAACCGATCGACCGCCCGGTGGCGCCGTGAAACACGCGGCCTTTCTCCGTGTAGCACTGGCCGGGTCGCACATGCAACCGCTTCGCCGCTGCGATCGTCAGCACTTCACGCGCCTGTGCGCCAGCGATACGCAACCGCTGATAGAACAGCGTGGCCGACATCGATGCGCCAACAAACTGCTGCGGTTCCTCGTAGGCGGCGCCGGTGCGATACGCATCGCGTCCGGTGACGAAGGTCACGGTGATGTTCTCCCAGTCCGCGTCGAGTTCGTCGGCCAGTATCTGCGGCATCCCCGTGTAGACGCCCTGCCCGCATTCGCATTGCGACAGACCGAGCGTGATCTTGCCGTTCGGCTCGATCCAGATCCAGTCCGTGATCTCGTTCGTGCCATGCGGGCCGCTATCCACAGTTCGCCCCGATGCGAGTACCGGCAGCGGAATGCACAGTGCACCGGCCAGCGCCGCGCTGCCTTTCAGGAAGCAACGACGCGACACATTCACGGCATGTTCACTTTGCTGCAGCATGGACGGCCTCCCGGATGCGGTGATAGGTGGCGCAGCGGCACAGGTTGCTGACTGCGGCATCGATGTCGCGGTCAGTGGGATGCGGGTTCTGCTTGAGCAATGCCGTGACCGCCATCACCATGCCCGACTGGCAGTAGCCGCACTGCGGCACGTCCTTGGCGATCCACGCCTTCTGGACCTTGCTCGACCGATCGGGCGATAGCCCTTCAATCGTCGTCACGTTGCGTCCCGCCACGGTCGAGACCGGCGTGACACAGGACCGCTGCGCATTGCCATCCACATGCACGGTACAGGCGCCGCATGCGCCAATGCCGCATCCATACTTGGTGCCAGTCAACCCGGCATCGTCTCGAATCACCCACAGCAGCGGCGTATCGCCGTCGCCGTCGAAGCGGGTCGTCTTTCCGTTCAACACAAAGTCCATGGTTGCCCCGTATGTGCAGGAAAAAAACGGCCGCACGCCCCCCTGCACGGCATGGGTGCGACCAGATACAGCACTGGTGAGTAAGAGATGAATGCGATGGGTGCGCCTGACCAGGCGCCGAGGCTATTCCGCCGTGATGTGGTACGTGCGGATCAGCGTGGCCCACGCCGCGGTGTCTTCGCGGATGCGTGCGGCCAACGCTTCGGGAGTACTCGCCACGGGCTCCAGCCCCTGACGCTGCAGATCACCGCGTACGGTTGCCGAACCGAACAGCGTCTGGATCTCGACGGACAATGCATCGGCCATGGGCTTCGGCGTGGCCGACGGCACGAGCAACGCATACCAGGAACTGACGTCGATACCGGGCATGCCCTGCTCCGCCATGGATGGCACATCGGGCGCAGCCGGCGAACGCTTCGACTGCGTGACCGCAATCGCACGCAACGCGCCAGACTGGATGAATGGCGCCAGCGTCGGCCACGTACCGAACAGCACGGGCACCTGCCCGCCCGCGACATCGGTCATGGCCTGCGCGGTGCCCTTGTACGGGACGTGGAGCATGTTCACGCCGGCCTTGTTGCGGAACAGTTCGCCAGCGAGATGGAGGCCACTGCCTACACCGGGACTGGCATAGCCGAGCGGCGACTTGTTGCGATCCGCTTCCTTCGCCAGTGCAACAAGTTCAGGGACGGTGCGCGCCTTGACCGAAGGATGCACGGCCAGCACATTGGGCGAACTGGCCAGCAGCGAGACTGGCCGGAAATCGCGCGCCACCTGATAGGACAGCGCGGGGAATAACGTGGGATTGATCGTCAGGTTGCCAGCCGGCACCACCAGCCAGGTACATCCATCACCCGCCGCGCGACGCACCGCATCGATACCGATGTTGCCGTTCGCGCCGGGCTTGTTATCCACGACGATCGGCACACCCTTGCGCGGTTGCAACCCTTGCGAGACCGTGCGAGCCAGTTGATCCGCCGGCCCCCCAGCGGGAAACGGCACCACAATCCGTACGGTCGTGCAGGCAGCATGCGCCGTGCCTGCGCCCAACGCTACGGCCAATGTCGCAAAGATGGCTGCGACGCCCGCTAGTGTGCGCGTCCGTCGCAGCGCACTGCGCCGAATCTGGATGTGGCTGCCGTCCTGCATGTTTCTCTTCCTGCCTGTTGTGGGTGCGGCGATATCAAGCGCCGGCCACCCTGCCGCTCAGGCCTGGCCGGTAATCCAGCAATCGCGACAACTCCGCGGCCGCCTCGCGCACCTGCTCCACCATCGGGTCAAGCAGCGTGGTTTCAATTCGTGCCGCCGGAATCGTCGCGCCCAGCGCCGCCACCACTCGCGTCGTGCGGTCACGCACCGGCGCGGCAATGGTGGAGATGCTGGCCTCGAAGAAACCTTCATGCAGCACATACCCGCGTTCGCGGTCGCGCTGCACCATCTCGTACAACTCTTCCACCGTGCGCGGCGTGCTGTCCGAAAACACTTCCAAACGCGGCTCCGGATACAACTCCCGCAACTCGCCCAGCGTCAGGTCCTCCAGCAGGATGCGTCCCAGCACGGTGGCATGCGCTGGCAGGCGCGTGCCCACATTGACCGTGCTCGTGAACGGACGCGCCGCCACGGACTTCGCCACATACACAATGGACCGCCCATCCCGGACCACCAGGTTGCAGGGGTAGTGGATCTCGTCCCGCAACCGGTCCAGCAACGGCCGCCCGAGTTCCGTCAACTCCAGCGATGCCAGATAGTCGAACCCCAACCGCAACACCGCCATGCCAAGCCGGAACTCGCGCCCACCATCGGTGCGTTCGACAAACCCCATCATTTCCAGCGTCGCGAGCAATCGGAACACGGTCGAGCGCGGCACCTTCAACCGGCGAGCCAGCTCCGCCGCCGACAGCGTCCGGTCCTTGCTGCTGAATTCGCCCAGCAGCCGCAACCCCCGTTCCAGGCCCGGCACGATGTACTTGTCCTGCGAATCCTGTGTCTCCTCTGCGGGAGTGTCCTTGCTCATGGTCTCTCTCTACCTCACGTTCGGTTAGCCATTCAGCCAATGCACGGCAACGGATCGATATAACATGCTTCCCCGTTACCGCACGCGCCAAGGCGCACTGGTGCAGTTCGAACACTAGCAGATGTGTTTTATATATAAAACCAAGATTCACAACAGGAACGATTTGAATGTAGGTTAGCGTTGTTGATGACTCAACTTAAGATAACTCCGGATTGACAGTTGCTGCGCGGTAGGTAAATGTCCTTTCGCAGCACAAAGTTGCGAACAACAATTCATATGAGACAATCGCGTAGCCCGTTCGGGTGAGCCCCCAAACTTTTCTGTCACGCAGTTTCTGCGCACGCCTTATGTCCAGCACCCCTCACATCGCCCCCATCGACGTCGAACCGGTCGACCCCTGGTCGAGCCTGGACGAAGCCGGCAACGGCCTGACCGTCAATGACTTCCTCACGACGATGCTGAGCCAGTTGGTGACGGCCCTGCGTAACAGCGTGACGGAACCCTATGCCACGCAATTCGACCTCACCGTCCCCGAGTGGCGCATCCTCGCGCTGCTGGCTGCCGATGGCGAAGCGATGTCCTTCGCCGAACTCGTCAAGCAATCCACCTCGGACAAGGCGCTGGTCAGCCGCACGCTTCGCCTGCTCGAAGACCGCGGACTCGTGGTCCTCGAATCCGAAGGCAGCACGCCGCGCAAGCGCCTCGCCTGCAAGATCAGCGAGCAAGGCGCCGCGCTGCATGCGCAAGTCATCCCCCTCGCCCGACGCGGCCAGGCATCGGTCATCCGGCTGCTGTCGCCCGAAGAGCGGCAAGGTCTCTATACGGGGCTGCGCAAGCTGCATGGGATTTGCACGGGCTCGGGGAAGGAGTGAGGTTGGGGGTGGCTAGCGCCGCCTCTGGGACTCCAGGACGCGGTCGAGCTTGTCGTGCACTCTCTCAAACTCGTTGCGTATGTGTGCGTCCATCCTGTCCAGCCGCTTCTCGACTCCGTCGGCACGGTGAGTTAGCCCTTTAACCGTCCCGTTCAACTCGGCGAGTTCCTTTACCGTCTGCGCCGATGTACCCTCCAACCGAGCGATCCGCGCGTTGCCAGCATCGATGGCCTGAGCGGTCGGTGCCACCTTCTCGTTCATGTTTCCGTTGATGAACATGAACATGGACAGAATAAAACTGACGCCTGCACCAACCATGCTCGCTGTCAGCCGCCATCCAACATCACCGGCATTGCCCGTTCTCACGTCCGGTCCATTGCCCGGCCTGCTGCTTTCGCTCTCACGCTCCATCTCTAAAATCCCTTTCCCGAAAAATTGACCACCGGCTGGCTTTGCATCGCCCGTGCCGGTCAAACTCATCGTCGTCATCGACTGACCCTTTGCGTTGTTGAACACGCTTCCGTTGTCACCTGCGGTCATCCCATGTCCAGACCCAGACACCGTTGACCGTCCCCATAACTTAAAGGATCAGCTTCCGAAATACCATTGGATTTCAGGCGTCAGACGCGCTTTCAGATTCGTCTCATTACAAAACACGAACCAACAAAAAAGCCCCGCCACCGGGAAAGTCGGTGGCGGGGCGCAGCGACAACAACCACTGTGCGAATCAGACCTCGAGTTCTTCGAGCACCTGTCCTTTTGTTTCGATGCCGAGCCAGAACACGGTTGCGGCGGCCAGCAGCGGCACCACGGCCAGGCCGTAGAACGCCACGCTGAGATTACCGGTGCCGATGGTCGCGCCGATCAGGCCCGGCGCGAAGATCGCCGCGATCTTGAGCCATGCGCCACCCAGGCCGCAGCCCATCGCGCGGATGCTGGTCGGATACAACTCCGGCGTGTAGACGTAGGCCGTGATGAAGCCGCACGCGAGGAACCCCATCGCCAGCGAGCAGAACGTAGCGACCACGTACACCGTCGAAGCGTGGAACAAACCGGCCAGCAGCAGCGATACCGCGCACAGCACGAACGACACGTTGATCACCGGCTTGCGTCCCACGCGATCCACGATCATCGCGCAGACCAGCGAACCGACCACACCGAGCACCGATGCGCCTGCCGCGAGGTTCAGCGCGAGTTGCAGCGGGGCGTGATAGACCGTCTTGTAGACCGTTGGCAGCCACGTCGACAACCCGTACTGGATGAAGCCGCACGTCGCCCACAGCATCCACACGGCCACCGTGCGGCCGAGATACGCGCCGCTTACCAGATCGCGCACACGGCGTTTTGGATGCTTGCTCGCCATCGCATCGAAGCGCGAGGTATCACCCACCGGCGGCAGCGGTGTCTTCGCACGCGCCTCGAACTGGCGCAATGCGTCATCGGCCTCGGCCATGCGGCCCTTCTCGGCCAGCCAGCGCGGCGACTCGGGCACCAGACGCCGCAACACAAAGAACAGCACCAGCGGCACGCCACCGAGAAAGTACATCACCTCCCAGCCATAGCGCGGCACGAGCACGGCGCCCAGTCCGTTCGACACCATCAGGCCGATGGGGAACACTACTTCGTACAGCAGCACAAAGCGGCCACGTCCATGCGCGCGCGTGACCTCGTTGATGTAGGTCGCGGCCACGGGCAACTCGCCGCCGAGCCCCAGACCCTGCACGATGCGCAGCAGCAAAAAGATCTCGAACGATGGTGCGAAACCGCAGAGCAAACTCATCAGGCCGATGATGCCCGCACTCCAACCAATCGAGCGCAAGCGGCCAAAGCGTTCGGCCAATGCTGGAAACAGCAGTGCACCCACGAGTTGTCCCACCGAGGGCGCGGCGATCAAAATGCCGATCTGCGCGGGCGTCAGCGACCAGTGCCCGATCAGCAGCGGCAGCGTGGCGGCAATCGCAATCACGTCGAACCCATCGAAGAACGTGGCAAGGCCAATGAGCAATCGCGCACGCACATGCATCATGTTGCCCGGCATGCGTTCGATGCGCGCGACGATCTGGCCGCGCGTGACGTTGCCTGGGGAATGATGCGTGGTGTGCGTACCGGCGAAAGGGGTTGCAGCGCCGGGGGCGGCCACTGCGGACGCGTGCGCGCCTGCCGCTGAAATCGCGGCGTCGTCTCTATCGATCAACACGTTATGCATTTCCGAATCGTGTGGGGCAGGTTGCCCGGCGCGCGGCCGCTGGAGCGGCTCGAATGAGCGGGGGGCGAACTTCGAAGAGCCGCGAGCAAGCAGGTCGCGGCGCGTACATCAGGGGAACATCAAAGATCCGTCACAGGTCGAGCACCAGGCGTTGCCCCTTGCAGCCGGATACGCACACCATCATCGTCTTGTTCGACACCCGCTCGCTGTTGCTGAGCACGCTGTCGCGATGTTCGGGGCAGCCTTCGATCACGGCCGTCTCGCAGGAGCCGCATACGCCTTCACGGCAGCTGTACTCCACCTGCACGCCCGATTCGAGCAGCGCATCGAGCAGCGACTTGCCGGGCGGCACGCTCACCTGCTTGCCGGTCCGTTGCAGCATGACGCTGTACTCGCCTTCCTGCACCGTTTGCGTAGCCGGGTCGGCGGCAAAGCGCTCGATATGGACGTTCGGATAGCCGTGCGCTTCGCACGCGGCCTCGAAGGCATTCAGCATCGGACCGGGACCGCAGCAGTAGAAATGCGTGCCAGCGTCCTGCCCGGCCAGCATCGCCTTCATATCGGGCGGCACGCCAGCTTCATCGTCGAAGTGAAAACGCACGGCATCGCCATACGCCGACAACTGCTCGACGAAACCCGCTTCCTCGCGCGAGCGTGCGCAGTAGAGCAGCGTGAACGGCTTGCCACGCTCCGCCAGACGGCGCGCCATGCAGACGATGGGCGTCACGCCGATACCACCGGCCACCAGCACCGTATGCGCGGCATCCTCGTCCAGCGCAAAGTGATTGCGCGGCACGGCCACAGTGAGCGTGGCGCCCACGCGCAGTTGCTCATGCACGTAGCGCGAACCACCACGGCTGTTGCGGTCCTGCAGCACGCCCACCGTGTAGCGGTCACGCTGCTCCGGCGCACCGCACAGCGAGTAGCTGCGCACCAGGCCGTTAGCAAGATGCAAATCGATATGCGCACCCGGTGCGAACTCGGGCAATTGCGCACCGTTGGGGTCACGCAGTTCGACGCTGACGACGTTGCGTGCTTCGAAACGCATGGCCTGCACGCGCAGGGTCAGGGATTGGCTGGCACTCATCACTCGATCCTTCCTTCTACAGCTTCAACACTTCGACGCTTCCACGACTCAACGCTTTTCCGTCAGGAACTTGCCTTCCGGACCACCGGCGTTCTTCTGCCGGCGCGTGTTGCCATCGAGGCCGCCTTCGATGGCCCACTCCGCAAACATCGTCGGGCCCGGTTCGAATGCACGCGGCTCCCAGTGCGCATCGAGCTGGTCTTCGTCGGCGTAGTACTCGATCAGTCCGCCGGCCGGATTCTTGAAGTACCAGAAGTACGCCGAAGAAATCGGATGGCGGCCCGGGCCGAGTTGCGTATCCCATCCGGTGCGCGACATATGCATGCCACCGCCGAACACCTCGTGGATATCGCGCACGGTGAACGCCACGTGATTGAGACCGGCCTTGCCATGCGGCAACTGCAGCAGGAACAGGTCATGGTGACCGCCCTCCGCCGTGCAGCGCAGGAACGCGCCGCGGTCCGGGTAGTTGTCCGATTGCACGAAGCCGAACTTCTCGATGTAGAACTGTTCCGTCGCCTTCACATCCTTGACGAAGAACACCACGTGGCCCACTTCGATCGGCACCGCACGTTCGTAGATCGGGCTGCGCTGGTTCATGCGCGGCTTCTCGTTCCACGTATTCATCAGCGCGCAATCCACCTGCACGTCATGCTTGCGCGACACCTGGAAGCGCACGGCCAGGCCGTTCGGATCGGTGCAGCCAATGCGTGCACCACCCTGTTGCGAGACGAACGTCGCCTCGCCCGCGATGGCTTCGCGCAGTTCGCGCAGCGATGCCTCGTTATCCACGCCCCACACCACTTCGCGCAGGGTCGGGCCGTCTTCGATGGCCGGTGCCAGTGCGGCGTCACCCATCTTGCGCACCAGCACGCGGCAGCCGTTCAACGTTTCAAAGTCCAGACCGTCGGCATCGTCGCGCTTGATGGTCAGGCCCCAGTCGCTGAAGAAGCCACGGCATGCATCGAAATCATCGGCACCGTAGACGATCTCGTCGATTCCCAATACTTTCATTTCCAGTCTCCGTCGCGCCGTCGGCTCAGTTGCCGGCCCACGGCAGCGGTTGTTCGTTCAGGCCCCAGTACACGCTCTTTTGTTCCATGTACTGCAGGATGCCCAGCCGTCCCTTCTCGCGGCCCAGGCCGCTGTCCCGCCAGCCGCCGAACGGGGTCGAGATCGAGAACTGCTTGTACGTGTTGATCCATACGTTACCGGCTTGCACGGATCGTGCCACGCGCCATGCGCGCTTGTAGTCGCGCGTCCAGATGCCCGCCGCCAGCGCATACACACTGTCGTTGGCCTGTTCGATCAGATCGTCTTCGTCATCGAACGGCATCGCCACCAGCACCGGCCCGAAAATTTCTTCCTGGCAGATACGCGCATTGTTACCGAGGCCTTCGATGATGGTCGGGCGATAGAAGTAACCGTTCGACAAGCCCGCCACCTCGGGACGCACGCCACCCGTACGCAACTGACCACCTTCGGCCACGCCTGCTGCCACATACGATTCGATGCTGTCGCGGTGCCGATCGGTAATCAGCGGCCCCATTTGCGTGCGTTCATCGGCAGGGTCGCCCACGCGCAGCTTTGCGGCACCGGCGGCCAGACGGTCGATGAACGCCTCGTACTGCGAACGCGCGACAAACAGGCGCGAACCCGCGATGCACGATTCGCCCGACGAACTGAAGATGCCGTACAGCACACCATTCACCGCATGATCGAGATCGGCATCGTCGAAGACCATGGTCGGCGACTTGCCACCCAGTTCCAGCGACACCGGCATCATCTTGTCGGCAGCGATATGCGCGATGTGCTTGCCCGTGGTGGTGCCGCCCGTGAACGACACGCGACGCACCAGTGGATGCTTGGTGATGGCATCGCCGATGACCGAACCCTTGCCCGGCAGCACGCTGATCAGGCCCTTCGGCACGCCAGCTTCCTCGCAGATCAGTGCGAGTTCCAGCGCCATCAGCGGCGTGACTTCCGCAGGCTTGACAATCACCGCATTGCCAGCGGCCAGCGCGGGCGCCATCTTCTGTGCTTCGCTCGCAATCGGCGAGTTCCACGGCGTAATGGCGGCCACCACGCCCATCGGCTCGTACACGCTCATCGTCAGGCAGTCGCCACGCTGCGGCGTGATCTGCTCTTCCAACGTTTCGAGTGCCGCACCGAAGAACTGGAACGTACTGGCGGCGCTGGCTACCAGTGCGCGCGTTTCGCTGATGGGCTTGCCGTTATCCAGGCGCTGTCGCTGGGCCAGTGCCTCGGACTTCGCGCGAATCAGGTCGGCCACGCGATACAGCACGGCGGCGCGCTCATGCGGCTTGCGCTGTGCCCAGCCACTGATACGGAAGGCACGCCACGCACCCTCGATGGCTTCCTCCACATCGGCCAGGCTGGCCGCGTTGAGTTCGGCCACGACCTCGCCCGTGGCGGGATAGCGCGTGGCATAGCGGTCTCCCGTGCCCAGGCGCCATTCGCCGGCGATGCAGATTGGAAGGACTTGTTGCGTCGTCATGAGGAAGTCTCGGTAAATCTCGTTATCGGATCAGATCGACACCGCGTGCGCGCGGTTGCCGAGTGCGCGGACCACGCTGAACACGGTCAGTGCGGATGTCTTGGGGTTCGCCGCCAGCGGCTTGCCGCGCATCGTCAGTTCGAAGCCACCGAATGCGCCGCGTGCTTCCACGTGGTGCACGTTCTCCACTGCGGACGGGTCCGCCAGCAGCTTCACCGATGTGCGATCCAGACCCAGCCCGGCCAGCGATACCGTAGCCGCCACGTTCGCATTCTTCGGATACAGACGCGCCGCATCGCGTGCCGTGCCTTCGAAGATCACAGTCGGCTCCTTCAGCCCGGCCAGATCGAACAGGTCCGCTGCGGGCGTGCCTTCCCATGCGCGCGCCGGCTTGCGGCCCGTGTAGATCACCTCGTCCAGACCGCCCACTCGCGCAGCGGCCAATGCGTCGATGGCACCGATGGCACCGGACAGCAACTGCACCTGCGTGTTGCCACGCCGTGCCGCCGCTTCCAGCCGTTCGGCCACGCCCGGTTCGGAGAGTGCGCCGACCGACACCACCATGCACGGAATGCCGCGTTCGAGCGCCGGGATGATGTGCTCTTCCAGCGCGCGGTGTCCTGCGCATTCGACGAGCAGATCCGGACGCGCCCCATCGGCGAGCCGCGTGGCCACGCGCGCGTTGGGCGCGAGGGCAGACAGCGCACCACGCGCCTCGTCCATCGTGCCTTCGGGCACGATCACCACATCGAACACGACATCGCGATCAGCCTTCAGCAGTTCCAGCACGCCGCGGCCAATCGCCCCGCAACCCACCATCGACACATGCAGCATGGACGTTTCTCCTCAGGCCAGCGCGGCGGTGTTCGCCATCTCGGCCTGCTTGTTGACCGGCGGGCCGGCAAACACGGTCTTGAACGTGCCGATCGACAGCATGTCGATTTCCAGCATGAACGGACCCGGCTCGATCGTGGCTTCTTCCAGTGCGGCACCCACATCGGCCAGGCTGCTCACGCGGCGATGGCGCAGCGCCAGCGACTGGCACAGTTGTGCATAGTCGGGCGTATGCAGATCGACATAGTGGCGGCGGCCGCCGTACTGCGCGTCCTGGATGTTCTTGATCACGCCGTAGCCCTTGTCGTTCATCAGCACGATGACCATGTCGGCACGCTCCTGCACCGCAGTGGCCAGTTCGCCGAGGTTCAGGATGAAACCGCCGTCGCCAGCCAGCATGAACGTCTTCTTGCCCGATACCGTGGCAGCCGCACCGACTGCTGCACCGATGCCCATCGCCAGGCCCTGGCCAATACCACCGCCCAGTGCATGCACGCCAGCACGCGAATCGAAGATCTGCAGATGACGATTGCCCCAGGTGCTGTTCGACACCGTGACGTCGCGCACCCAGTTGAAGTTGCGGCCCACGGATTGCTGCAGCGCCTGCACCAGCGCGCTGTACGGACCGAGTCCATCGACCAGTGCACCGACGGCCACGTCATGCGCGCGGCGCAGATCATCGGCAAACGTGGCGTCAATCTGCATGCGGCCTGCGAGGCGATCAGCCAGACCGTCGAGTGCGAGCGCGGCATCGCCACTGACGAAGTAATCGCTCTGGTAGCAGCGGCCTTCCGATGCCGGATCTGCGTCGATACGCAGCAGCGGACGCGGCAGCTTCAATTCGTACTTCAGCGTTTCATTGCCACGCAGACGCGAACCCACCACAACCATCGCATCGCACGTCTGATAGAACGTCTCCACGGGCTTGTGCAGGTTGTACGCACCCAGCGAACGGGGATCGTCTTCCGCCACGATGCCGCGACCCTGCGTGGACGTCACCACGCCAAAGCCCATGTCCATCAGACGCTTCACCTGCTTGCTGGCATGACGGGCGCCACCACCGAGCCACAACATCGGACGCTTGGCTTTGATCAGTCGTTCGGCCAGTGCGTCGAGTGCATGCGCCGACGGTTGGTGCACAGGCACCGGCAGCGGCTTGAGGTCGCTCGGCATCGGGATCAGTGCGGCCTGGATGTCGATGGGAATCTCCACGCTGACGGGGCCGGTCGGCGCGGTCAGCGCGGTCTGCACGGCCAGTTTGATCGTGGAGATGGCGGTGTCGGCGCTGCGGATGCGGAACGCAGCCTTAGACACGGCCTTCAGCATCGTGAGCTGGTCCGGTGCTTCGTGGATGTAAGCGAGGCTCTGGTCCAGGTACGGCGTTTCGATCTGGCCCGTGATGTGCAGCATCGGCGTGCCTGCGGTCAGCGCTTCCACCATCGCACCGGCTGCGTTGCCTGCGGCAGTGCCCGTACTCGTCAGGCACACGCCGAGGCTGCCCGTGGTGCGTGCGTACGCATCGGCCATGTTCGTGCCGCCTGCTTCGCCGCGTGCGGGAACGAAGCGGATCTTGCCGCGCTCGCCCATCGCATCGAGGATGGGCATGTTGTGGATCGAGATCACGCCGAAGGCGGCCTTGACGCCGCACTGCTCCAGGAAGGCTGCAATGGCGCAGCCCACGGTGACTTGTTGTTGCTCGTTACGCATGACGGGAGAGTCCTCCGGAAATATCGATATGGCTGCCCGTGGTGTACGAAGACAACGGCGAGGCAAGGAACAGGATGGCGCGGGCGGCTTCCTGTGGCAGGCCAAGACGGCCCAGTTGAATGTGTTTCTGTTTGGCGAGGCGCGCGGTCCATGCGGCCCAGTCCAGGTGTTGGTCTTCCTGCGGACGCGCTTCGAAGCGGCGGCGCCACTGGCCCGATTCCACCAGACCGATCAGGATGCCGTTCACGCGCACGCCCTTCGGCGCAAACTCCGTTGCGAGCGAGCGCACCAGGTTGTGTACGCCAGCGCGTGCCGCCGATGTGGCCACCATATGCGGCTCCGGCTGCGTAGCGAGCAGCGAGTTCACACACACCACTGCACCCTGCCTGGACTGTTCGAGCTGCGGCAGGAAAGCACGCGTCGGGTGAATCACCGAGAAGAACTTGAGTTGCAGTTCTTCAACCCATGCGGTGTCCTCTGTGGTGGCGAACGTCGACACGCGGCCCTGGCCGGCGTTGTTGACGAGCATGTCCACGGGTCCGAACTCGCGCGCCACGTCGGCGGCGAATGCGTTGACCTGTTCGGGCTTCAGTACGTCGCACGGTGCCGCGTACAGCTTGCAGCCTGCGAAGCGTTCGCGCAGTGCGGCTTCTGCGCTGCGCAGGCGCGCCTCATCGCGGCCACACATCGCAACGGCAGCACCCGCTTCCAGCAGCAACTCGACCGTGGCGAGTCCGATGCCGGAGGACCCACCGGTGACGACGGCAACCTTGCCATCGAGTTCAATCATGGACATCGTCCCCTTCCCTTTTCTAGTCTCGGACCATCGATACGACCCGGGTCTGCATCGCCTTTGCGTGGCGATGTGCCCGATAGCCCAGCAGGCGCGACAGCTCGCCCGCCGATTCCCTCACCTTGTCTGTCATGCCCTGCAACTCTTCTGCGGGCAGTCGCGACGCAGGCACAGTCGTGCCCAGCGCCGCCACGACCTTGCCCGTGCGATCACGCACCGGCGCAGCAATCGTGGAGATGCTGGTTTCGAAGAAGCCTTCCTGCAGGTCATAACCGCGCTGCTGCACTTGTTGCACCAGTGCGAACAGGGCTTCCACGGTGCGTGGCGTGTTGTCCGAATAGACCTGCAACTGCGCTTCCGGATACAGCTCGCGCAATTGCGCGATGCTCAGGTCTTCCAGCAAGACGTGACCCAGTACCGTGGCATGCGCGGGCAGGCGCGCGCCGACGTTGACGTTGCTCGCAAACGGACGCGATGCCGCAGCCTTGGCCACGTACACCACCGAGCGGCCATCGCGTACCACGAGGTTGCACGGGTATTCGATGTCGTCGCGCAAGCGATTCAACAGCGGCGCGCCCAGTTCGGTCAGTTCCAGCGAAGCGAGATAGTCGAAGCCGAGCCGCAGCACCGCGAGCCCCAGCCGGTATTCGCGGCCACCATCGGCCCGCTCCACATAGCCCGTGGATTCCAGCGTGGCCAGCAGGCGGAACACCGTGGAGCGCGGCACATCGAGTCGGCGCGACAGGTCCGCTGCGGACAGCACACGATCGCGCGCACTGAACTCGGCCAGCAGACGCAGGCCGCGTTCCAGGCCCGGGACGATGTAGCGTTCCAGGTTGTCCTCTGGCGTCGATGCTGCAACCTCGATGTCGGCAACAGCGGATGGATTGGCGCTCATGATGTGGGGTCGGCTTCTTCTGTCTCTATCGCGTGATCGAGCGGCTTAACGCTTGACCTTGGTCAGCGGGTGCTCGGGCGGATACGTCGGCGTGATGGGCTTCTTGGCGCCGAGCATCACGCACATCAGCGCGTCTTCCTCGCCGATATTGATTTCTTCGCGATACACGCCCGGCGGCACCGACACGAGATCGCGGTCCGTCAGGATCGTCTCGAAGCGCTCGCCGTCTTTTTCCAGGATCAGCTTGATCTTGCCGCGCAGGATGAAGAACACTTCTTCCACGTCGGTGTGCAGGTGCGACGGGCCTTCATGACCGGCCGGGATGATCATGGTCGAGAATGTGAAGTGCTCCGACGGCACCGTGTTGGTGTCGGTAGACACGCCCGTGCCGCCCGTACCGAGATAGCGCATCTGCGCACGGCGATACTTGGGGTCGTAGTCGGCCTGGAACTTCAGGGCGTCCCAGTCATAGCGGCGGGTGCTGAAGCGCGCCACGCGCGATTCCATCCACTGGTCGAACGATGCGCCCTCGGGTTGTTCCCACGTGCGCTTGATATTTTGCTGTTGCGACAGATCGCTCATTTGGATTCCTCGGTATTTCGAATCGATGATGGGTTTCAGTGCATGACAAAGCCGCCGTTGACCGCCAGCGTCTGGCCGGTCACGAAACGGGCGAGGTCGGACAGCGCGAACAGCACGGCGCCGCTGACGTCATCGGGTACTTGTTCGCGCTGGATGGCGCGCTGATTGCGATACAGGTCGTGGCGATGCTGCGGCACGTACTCGGTGGCTTCCACCAGCGTCAGGCCCGGCGCCACGGCGTTGACCGTGACGTTGCCGTCGCCGAGTTCACGCGCCAGCGAGCGGGTCATGGCGATGATCGCGCCTTTGCTTGCCACATAGGCCAGCAGGTTCGGTGCGCCCCACAGCGGCGTGTCCGATGCGAGATTGATCACGGCACCGCGTCCGCTGGCGCGCAGCGCTGGCGTGCAGGCCGCCGTCATCAGCCAGGTGCCGCGCACATTCACGTTCATCACGCGATCCCACGTGGCCACCTCCAGACCCGTCAGGTCACGGCCACCGGAATCGGTGACCGCCCCGTTGTTCACGAGACCATCGAGACCGCCAAGCGCCTCGACTGCGGCATCGGCACACGCTTGCACCGATGCGGGATCGTTGAGGTCCAGCTGCAATGCCACCACATCGAAACCGCGCGCCTTCAATACGGCGGCCGATTCATTGACGCGGTCCGCAAGGATGTCGGCCATTGCTACGCGACCACCGGCTTCGGCAATCGCCGTGGCAAACGCCAGGCCCAGTCCGCGTGCGGCACCGGTGACGAGCACACGACGGCCGGCCAGCAGATTGACCTTCGACGCGTTCGAGAAATCAGGCATGGGTCGCGGCTCCGGACACCGGTTGCAGCATCGCCACCGGTTCGTCTGCCACCTCGGCATCGGCGCGACGCTTCAGCAGGCGACGCACGCGCGTGATGCCGGCATCGTGCGCATAGAGCATTTCGTGATCGCGAGCCTGCGGGGCCATCGATTCGAGTACCACGCGGTCCTGCTCCAGCACGTCCCAGTGCAGACCTTCCAGACGATTGCGATACAGGAAGCGCCACACGTCGCGCTCCCAGCCCTGCACATGACGGGTACGCCAGAAGTACACCATGCAGTGTTCTTCATCGACCGGCGTGGCAATACCAACGATGCCGAACGGACCGCCGGGGCCAGCCTTGTCGCGATACGGAATCGACAGACGCAGCCACATCGTGCCGGTCTCGCCAAACTCGACCCAGTCGAAGTTCACGCCGCGCTGGCCGGTCTTCTCGAAGACCAGACCGTGATCCGTTTCCACGACCTGCATCACCGCCGACTTCTCGCCGCTGGCCATCGAGTGCGACACCGCATGCAGGTAGGCGCCGTGCATCGGGTCCATCACGTTGTCGATGGCGTAGCGGTAGTTGCAATTCCAGTGCGCCACGCACAGGAAGTTGCTGTGTTCGTCGCTGACCAGTTCCTCGGGCAGTTGCAGGGCGTCGGCATCCGTCGGTGCGCGGTCGCCGAACCACAGGAAGATCGCACCGGCCAGCTCTTGCACCGGATAGCTGCGCACGCAGGTGCGGCCTTCGAGCGGGCAGTTGTCCACAGCCGGTACGCTCTTGACCTGACCGTCGCCACCCACTTCCACGCCGTGATACCAGCAGGCCACGCGGTCGCCGAGGTTCCAGCCCATCGACAGACGCGCGCCACGGTGCGGGCAGCGGTCTTCCAGTGCGCTGACGCGGCCCTCGCTGTCACGCCACACCACGATGTTCTGGCTCAGGCGCGTGATGCCGATCGGTGCCGCGCCCACTTGCCACGACGCCACCACCGGATACCAGTAGTTACGCAGGCCGCTGTTCAGTCGCGCTTCGGCGCGTGCTTGCTTGTTCGATTCCATGTCTGTGCTCTCGCTTGTATGTCGCTGCGTTGGCTGGGCCGGTCAGGCGCCCAGGCGGCGCATTTCGGAGAGGAAGGCGGCTTCGGTCCATGGCTGGCCGTCCGCACTCAGAAAATTCGCACGGTTGAATGCACGCACGATGTCTTCCGGAGATTTCGCACCGCCTTCGAAGGCGGCTTCGAGCGCATCGCCCAGCGCGTTCTCATAGGCGGTGGGTGCGGCGGCGCGCGTTTGCCAGACGATGTTCTGAACATGGCCGGGCTTCTCGATATGACCCTTGCCGGCCACGTTGTTGGGTGCGGGACGCTCCCAGGGCACCAGGTTCGGGTTGTACGCGAGGCTTTCCATTGCGCTTTGCTCCATGGCTTTGCTTTGTGTGGGACGGCTGGCTCAATCGGCTGTCGCGTTCGAAGGTCTTCGCGCTCTCTGCGTTTTACCTATGAAACACGAGTTTAAATATTGAACACAGGTACGACTATAGACAACGACGCTTTAAAAATAGACTGGGGTTAACCCGTGACGAAGAAGACGCCGACCGATAGTCGGCCAGCGTTCGTGACGGCGAAGAAACTCAGAGGGGAGGCAGTGCTGCGCGCACCACCCGTGCGACGGCTTGAGGTTGCTCGATATAGCAGGCGTGACCTGCATCGGCGATGGCGTGGAACGGCAATGCAAAGCGGTCGGCAAGTGCGGACGATGCAACCGGCGTGGTCACCACATCCTCGCTGCCGCAGCCAATCTCGACCGGCACCTGGCGTTGATCGAGATAGCGATGGATATCATCGCCACACAGCAGCGCCACGGCCTGGCGATAGCCATCGGGATTGAGCCGCGCCATGTTCCATCGCACCCATGCCTGCGCATCGGCGGTGGCCGCCGGACTCAGCAGGCGCGTGGGCCCGCGTTGCGCGAGACCTTCGACGCCGAGCGATTCCAATGCATCGATGCGCTGCTGCGCCACCGCTTGAGACTTTTCCTCATTGCCCGCCGCGCCGTAACCGAGCGCCGGACTCAGCAACAGGAAACGTCCGGGCTGCATATCGGCCGTTGCATGCGCGGCATAGGCCGACGCCATCAGCGCACCAAGCGAATGCCCGACGATCAGGTCGGGACGGACTTTCAGCGCGCCCAGCAGTTGCTCGAGTCGCAACGCATAGTCGCGCGCGCTGGGTTTTGCCATCGGCAGCGGCGTGGATCGACCATAGCCCGGTGCATCCCATGCAATGACGCGGGCGCCGGCAGCCAGCAGGCTCGCGCATGGCAGCCACGATGCCGCGCCGGAGCTGATGCCATGCAGCAGCACGACCACCGGACCCCGTGAGCCGCCGATCCGACACGCCACGCGCGTGGCGTCATTGCCCACCAAGACTTCGCGCTCGGCGAAATGGGTATCGAGCACGGCCAGCAAATCAGGCTGCTGGCCGGTATCGGCGCGATATGTCGTATTGGGCGCGTTTTGTTCCATATATGAAATAGAGATTCGCAAATAAAACCTCTCGACTATAGGCCCGTAATTCCTGTCCGCGGCATCAGGGTAAACAGGGAGATCGCAGCGTCGAATCCGGGGCTCCCCTAGCAGCCGGTTCCGAGCGCATGGCCACGCCCCACAACAGGGAAAACATCCGATTTGCCGCCGATCCCCACCACCAGTGGCGCGGATGGCGATCGCACCGAACCACGCGCCGATGCCTTGCGCAGCGACGGTGCGGCATGCACCACCCCGTTTCAGATCGTGTCCCCACGAGAGGATGGCCTGCGCTATCCACATCGGCGTCCACGCCAAGCCTCACTAGGGTTCGCCCTGATCTACGTCCTTGCTGACCGTGTCTATATTTCGTTCGAACGTTTCCTATGTAGTTCATTGTTTTACTAATGAAACAGTAAAGCGACACAGGACGACATGGCAGCCCCCATACCGTTGCCTCCGGAAACGTCCCACGAGCCCACAAGACTAGAGAAGGAAACGGTAGATGAAGATCGCAACATACGCGGCAGCCCTGCTCGCCGCCGCGCCCGTGCTGGCCACTGCCCAATCGTCCGTCACCATGTATGGCGTGGTGGACACTGGCGTCGAGTTCGTCAACAACGTTGGCGCCGCAGGCAACAGCGTGGTGCGCATGAATACGCTGACCGGCACGGTGCCGTCGCGCTGGGGCATGCGGGGGTCCGAAGACCTCGGCAACGGCCTCAAGAGCATATTCGTGCTCGAAGGCGGCTTCGCTCCCGATTCCGGCACGGCCAACCAGGGCGGTCGCCTCTTCGGTCGTCAGGCATTGGTGGGCCTGCAATCGAACAAGTACGGCCAGGTATCGTTCGGCCGCCAGTACACGATGCTCTTCTGGGCCGTGCTCGATCCGGACATCCTCGGGCCCAACGCCTTTGGCTCCGGCTCGCTCGACAGCTACATTCCCAATACGCGCGCCGACAACTCCATCGCGTACAAGGGCAGCTTCGGCGGCCTGCAGGTGGGTGCCACGTACAGCTTTGGCCGTGATGTGGCCAACGCGGGGCCGAGTCCTGCGGGCACCAACTGCGCGGGCGAGAACCCGGCAGACAAGAGCCAGTGCCGCGAGTGGTCCGCCATGGTCGGCTGGGATACCAAGACGTGGGGCGTCTATGCCGCGTACGACTCGCAACGCGGTGGCCCCGGTGCATTCGGCGGCCTGACCAGCAGCAGCCTGCGCGACGATCGCGCCTCGCTGTCCGGTTATGTGCTGCTCGACAAGACCAAGATCGGTGCCGGCGTGATCCGCCGCGAGAATCAGGCCAGCGCCACGCCGCTCTCCGAGCTTTACTACGTAGGTGTGGCCCACGATCTCACGCCGGCCTTCACGCTGTCCGGCCAGGTCTATTACCTGAACTACCAGAACAGCGACAACAAATCGATGCTGTACGCCGTCCGCGGCATGTACAACTTCAGCAAGCGCACCGCCGTGTACGCCACCGCTGGCTACATCAACAACGATGGCAACCTGACGCTGTCCGTCAGCGGTGCATCGGCCGGTGCCAACACCAAGCCGGGCGGCCAGCAGTTTGGCGCCATGGTCGGCGTCAAGCACGTTTTCTAAGCAGGAGAGCCACATGAACCGATTTACGCTCCGCCGCATCGTCATCGCCGCCATAGGCGCTGCCGTCGGCACCGCTGCCCTGCTCGGCACTGCGCCCGCCATGGCGCAGAACGGCTATCCGAACAAGCCGATCACCATCGTCGTGGCCTATCCGGCTGGCGGCGATACCGATGTACTGGCCCGCTTGATGGCCGAGAAACTCTCGTCCCGTCTCAAGCAATCCGTCGTTGTAGAAAACCGCACGGGCGCAGCCGGCACCATCGGCAGCGCCTACGTGGCCCGCGCCGCCGCCGATGGCTACACGCTGCTGCTGGCACCGAACACCGTGTCGATTGCACCGCTCGTGCTGAAGGCCGGCACCGGCGCCACCTACGACGTGATGAACGACCTCACGCCCATCGCCGAACTCGGCACGCAATCGCTGTTCGTCGTGGTGAACAAGAACAGCGGCATCGCCAAGATGAGCGACCTCGTGGCGCGCGCCAAGGCTGGCAAGGTGGAAACCTACGCCACGCCGGGCAACGGATCACCCATGCACATCATGGGTGAACTGTTCAACAAGTCCGCCAACGTCAAGCTGTCGCAGGTGCCCTACCGAGGCACCGCACCCGCCATCGTCGACGTGCTCGGCGGCCAGGTGCCGATGACCTACGTCACCTACGGCGCCGTGGCGCAATACGTCGGCAACGGCACGCTGCTGCCGCTGGCCGTGGCGGACACCAAGCGCTCGCCGTTCGCACCGAACGTGCCTACGCTGGCGGAACTCGGCTACAAGGATGTGGAAATCGGCGCGTGGCAGGCGCTGCTGGGCCCCAAGAATCTGCCGCAGGACATCGTTCGCACGCTGAACACTCAGGTGAACGAGATCCTCAAGCAGCCCGACGTGGTGGCCCGCATGGCAACCATCGCCGTGACGCCAGTCGGTGGTGAGCCCGCCGTGCTGCAAAAGCTGATCGCCACGGACTACGCGCGCTATGCAAAGCTGGTGAAGGAGTTTGGCATCCAGGCCGATTGATGCGATTTCAACATTCGACCTGAACACATCTGGTAGTACTGCAGCCCGGCGTTTTGCCGGGCTTTTTTATGGCTGCGGTAAAGATGGCGCCACAACCTTCCTCACAAAGATCCGTTCCGGCATCTTCAGGTTACGCAATTCCAGTGCCTCCAGC
>NZ_JBDKXK010000078.1:0-838 GCF_039710735.1 Cupriavidus sp. DL-D2
CCGCCCTCTCCCCCAACCCCTCTCCCGCACGCGGGAGAGGGGAGAAAACCTCCCCACCCCGACAACCCTCCGTCAGAGGGTGGTGTATCTCCCCCACACACCCCACTACGCCGACCATCAACGTTCAAGGCGGCCATGCTAGCGTGCTGCCTGCATTTTTCTGACAGGTAAATACAGAATGGTCCTCCTTCTCCTGATTGCCGGATTTATCTTCCTCGCCATGTTGCTGCCGGCCAAGGTCACCATTGCCATGGTGGTTGCCAGCGTGATGATCGGGTTCGTGGTCAAGATCGTGGCGCGCATGGCGACGGGCAACGATCCCACCGTGATCGAATCGCTCAAGGCGGTACTCGTGGCGATTCTCTTCAATGCGATTGCGGCCGCGATGTTTGCCAAGCTGACTGGCGGCTCGGTCTCGACGCTTTCCACGGTTGCCGGGTCGGTCGTCACGTTCGTGGCGTTTTCGCTGGGCTTCGTGGTCATGCTGAAGGCGACGCTCAAGCAAAGCGCAGTGATATCGCTCGTTTCCACGCCGATTGCCGTAGTGGTGCTGTTTGGCATGGTGAAGGTCTGACCCGGGGCCGAGAGGCTGGTTTGCTCCCCTCTCCCGCGAAGTGGGAGAGGGGCGAGGGTGAGGGCAGGGGATTCAAATTGAGACAGGTCGCGGATTGATGCGCCCGCCCTCTCCCCCAACCCCTCTCCCGCACGCGGGAGAGGGGAGACACTATCACGGCAACACCGGATTCGCCACGGCGCGTGCCACGATGGCATCGGCATCCCGTTGCAGAAGGAAGCGCTGTGCGACGAGGTCGTTTGCCGCGGCCGTGACAGCGGCGAC
>NZ_JBDKXK010000079.1:0-34735 GCF_039710735.1 Cupriavidus sp. DL-D2
CACTATCACGGCAACACCGGATTCGCCACGGCGCGTGCCACGATGGCATCGGCATCCCGTTGCAGAAGGAAGCGCTGTGCGACGAGGTCGTTTGCCGCGGCCGTGACAGCGGCGACATAGCCGGCCTGGTTCGTATAGAGCGATTCGAGGGATGGCCGGCCATCCCCTGCCGCGATGCGGTCGGCTTCTGTCTTGTGGAAGGGGATGAACGCGCCGGTCAGGTTCGACAGGTCGGTGATGCCCGGCGTGGCAACGTAGTTGAACTCGATGCTGGTGCCGACCGGTGCGCGCGCTTCCGCCGAGCGGATGCCTGCGCGTGGGATGCCCGTGGTGGCGTCCACCTGCGGCACCAGGATCGCGTAGTCGCGGTTCAGGTTCGCGGGTGGCAGGACCGTCGCGATGCCCGACTCATCCTCCCGGCGGTATTGCGGGCCAAAATCGAGGAGCGAGTAGCCGTTGTAGCGCGCCAGGTACTGGAAGGCCGGGATCGGTGTGGAGACGCCACCGACAGGCCAGGAGAGTCCCTTCATGACCGGGAACGTCAGACTGGCGGGCCGCACGAGCGTGCCATCGGCGAGCGTCGGCACCTGACTCGGCGGCGGCGCGGTGTTCTTGACCACCCAGTCCTCCAGATCGAGGAACAGCGCGCGGAACGTGTCGTTGAAATGGATCACGGTGCCAGCCGGATAGACGTTGCGCGTGGGCGCATAGCTGATACTGGCGGTGCCGCCGGCACCGCCGTGCTGCGTGCCCGTGTAGTAGTAGATGCGCGCGTTGTCAGGCTGCTTGAGGTCGGCGAAGCCATTCGCATCGGTCAGCACCGGTGACCCTTGCAGTTGCCAGAACTCCGTGCCCGACAAGCCGAGGAAGAACTTCGGGCAGGTACTGGTGGCCGCGCAGCGCGCCATCACGCCGCCGGACTTGCCGGCGATGTCGTCGACGTAGTCTTTATCGAGTCCGCGCGGCGCTGTCTGGCCGAATGCCGTGTGGTCGGTGCGAAGGCCGCCACCCCCACCCGGCACCGCGAACCGCGTGTTGATGTTGGTCTGGCGTGCGGCCACGTGGGCATACATGCCGTCGAAGACCTTCGATCCATCGAGTGCCTGGTTGAAGCCGAGGTGCAGGAATGTCTTCATCGCGTTGCCCGACTGCGACGTGCCCTGGCCGATGGTGTAGCGGATGCGCCCAGCCAACGGATTCTGCGTGCCTGCGCTATCGGCAGCCGCGCTGCGGAAGAACGTCACGGTATCGCGCAACGCGGCCAGGCCCACGCCCATGACCTTGGGGTCCTTTGCCACATAGACGAGTTCGTAGAGGTACTGCGGATCGAAGCCGCCGCGCAGGCAGATGCTGGCCGGATCGGCCGTGCCGGGGAACGGTACGCTGCCGTCGCACTTCGCGAACTTCCAGTCGGCGGCGGGAATGGCCACACGTGCATCGGTCTCGTTCTGGCGGCGCGTCAGCGAGTAACCGGGCTGTGTGTTGTCGAGACTGGCCGGCGCATACGGGATCATCGTACCGTTGAACACGCCACCGGGCAGCGACATGGCGGCGGTGGCCGTCGACGGCACCAGTTCCGTGCGATAGGTGCCCGTGATCGAGGTGCCATCGGCATTCTTCGCCACCGGTACGGTAACGGTCAGGCGCGCCGCGCTGGACTTTGGCACATCGCCCTGCCAGGCCGAGTAGAGCATCACGTAGCCGCGTTCGAAATACACGGCATCGCTGGGTGACGTGGCCGGGTTCGGCATGGTCAGGATGTTGCCGCGATTCGGCGCGTCGTAGCGCAACACGCCGCTGGCCTTGCTCATGTCCTTGGGCTTCAGCATCGTGAAGTCGGCGGTGTACTCGACCATGCCGTTGGCGTTCACGGGGGCCAGCGCAAGGTCCTGGATGATGGCGTTCTTGGGGTCCTTGGGATCGACCTCGCCACGGAGGGTGCCGCTTACCTGTTCGTACTGGCCAACGTCGCCATAGGTGCCGGCGAAATCCTGCCGCCCAGTGATCGTCAGTGTCTGTGCCGGCGTGCGCGCCGTTGGGGTGCCACTCGAGCCGCCGCCATTATTTCCACCGCTGCTGCTGCCGTTATCGTCGCTGCCGCCGCAGCCTGTTACCGCGAGTGCCGCCGTCAGCGCGAGCGCCGCCGCGTGCCGGCCATGTGCACGTCCTTCCATCTGATGTCTCCTCGGTCTTATCTCTTTGTGTTGAAACCTGCCGCGCATGGGGCGGAAGGCGGCTCAACTATAGGTGTCGAGGATTGCGCTGATAAATTGATTGTTTGGATTGATTTATCGATACAGCAGAAGGATGTCCCTTGTGACTTCGCCATTGGGATGCCGTGATAACCCCATGATGCAGCGCAGCGCAGGGCATTCAGTCGCCCGTTTGGATACTTGGCGGTAGGTATCCCAGCGGGTACATTGACCGGGCGTTGCCACGCGGGGGAAGGGTATTGCCTTTGCGAATGCTGCGGATCGAGGACGCGTGCCGGCGCACTCCACACTCACGATAAAGAAGACAGAGGAGACAACATGCATCGCGCATTCCAGAGCACTGCCCTGGCGTTGGCTGCCGGCCTGCTGCTTTACGGTTGCGGTGGCGACGACGACAACGGATCGACGACCACGCCGCCTCCCCCGCCACCGCCCACGATTCAGCCGGAAGATGTCCGTCCGCAGGACAGCCGTGTTTTCACGGTCGATCCCGCAGCGCTGGCCGCGAAGATCGCGCCCCTGGCAGGTGCGCCGGCGTCCGATCGTTGGAGCGGTGTACTCGGCAAGGCCGGCTACGTGGTGGAAGTGCCCACTGCGTGGAACGGCAAGCTCGTGATGTATGCGCATGGCTATGCGGGCATGGGGTCCGCGCTGTCGGTCAGCATTCCGGGCATTCGCAGGCATCTGCTGGAAGCGGGCTATGCATGGGCGGCGTCCACCTATTCCACGAACTACTACGACGTGCGCGCCGGTATCGAGGACACCAATGCGCTGGCGCTGGCGTTTGCCGATATCGCCAAGCAGAATGGCCGCACACTCGCGGCGCCCACACGCACGTACATCGTTGGCCATTCGATGGGCGGGCACATTGCCGCCGCCGCAGTGGATGCCGAGAACATCCAGAATGCGGTGCACAAGGTCTCGTACCACGGGGCGGTGCCGATGTGCGGCGTGCTCGGCGATACGGAGCTGTTCAACTACTTCGGGGGCTACCAGACCGCCGCGCAACAACTGGGCGGGATGCCCGCCACATCGTGGCCGGTGTCGAACTGGGCGCAGATCGTGACGCCGCTGGTAGCCGCGTTGTTCACCACGTATCCCTCGGCCACCACTGCTGCGGGCGACAAGCTCAAGGCCGTGGTCAAGAACCTCACGGGTGGCGAACGTCCGCTGTTCGAATTGGGATTCGGCAAGAGCCCGGCGTCCAAGGCGTACCAGGACGCGGTATGGAGCACGTTCGGCTCGGATGGCACGGTCGACGGCATGCTGACGCAGAACGTGGTGGACACTACCGCGCTGCGCTACCAGTTCGACGACGATCCTGCGCTGTCCGTCGAAGAGCAGGCATTCAATGCAGCAATCTTCCGTGTGAAGCCGGTGGCGGACGCCAATCGCGTGCGTCGCGATGGCCTGCGCTGGATTCCGCAGACCGCTGCGAAGATCAGCGTGCCGGTGGTGACACTGCATACGCTCGGCGATATGTACGTGCCGTTCAGCATGGAGCAGATCTACAAGCGCCGCGCCGATGCCAACGGTACGTCGTCATGGCTGGTGCAGCGCGCCATTCGCGGCATCGCGCACTGCGACTTCACTGTTGCCGAGCAGAACAAGGCGTTCGACGACATGGTGGCGTGGGAGCAGGGCGGCCCACGGCCGGCGGGCGATGACGTGCTGACGGCATCGGTGGTGGCGAATGCCAACTATGGTTGCACGTTCACCGACAACACGGTAGGTGCGGACGACGATGCCACGACGAAGGGTTTGCGGCAGGTGATAGCGCTCACGCCTGGGGCGAGCTGCACGCCGTGATGCATGGGAAGTGAGCGGGCAGACCGGCACGCACGGCAATCGTCGCGTGCCCGGTCTGAGCGTGCCGCGCCTAGCGGACGAACACTCCCAGTCCTTCGTGGTCGTAATACTCCAGCCACACGCGATCGCTCGAAAATTCCGCGCGCGAGATCGTGCCCGGCAATGCGTTCTCGTTTTGCAGCGTGAACGTGAAGACGTCGCCGTCCCAGTGCGAAAGCGGCAGCGTGAGGGGCCGTGCGCCGAGCGTCATGACCAGTGCGCCGCCTTGCTCTGTCACTTGTAGCGGACCGTAGTAATCGTTGCGGTAGGTGCCCGTGTAGGTGGAAAGCGCGCGGGCAGGCAGCGGGCTGGCTGGCGGCGGCTGGCCGACGAGCCGGCCTTCGGGAGCCAGCAGCGGCGCAAAGGCATCGGTGAAGATCGCGCCCCAGTCTCGACGGATGGCACCGTACTGCACCAGGTCGAAGAATTGCGCGTTCAGCGTCTCGGGGACGCCAATCGGATACCCGTTTGTCAGCGTGACGATGGCCAGGTTCAGCGACGGCACGGCGGTGAAGCTCGTGGCCGCGCCCACTGCGAACGCGCCGGAATGGTTCAGCGATGCCAGGCCCAGTTCGGTCGTGCCGACATTGAAGCCGTAGCCGTAGTAGCTGGCCGGGCGTCCGCTGACGGGCGGATTGCTCTGGATCTGCGCGTCGAGCGCGGGTGCCAGCGCGGCGGCATCGACGACCTGCTGGCCGGCGTACTGCCCTTTGGCCAGCAGCATGACGAGCCATTTCGCCATGTCGTTGACCGAGGAACTGACGCCCCCTGCCGGCGATTGCGCATCGGGCATCGTGCCCATGCCCTGCACCCAGTTGCCGTTGACCCTGACGTGGCCGAGCGCGCGGTTGTCGCGGGCGGCAAAGTCGGCATGACGCGAACTGGTGCGGGTCATGCCGAGCGGCTGGTAGATTGCCTGCTCCGACAACGTGGCCCAGTCGATGCCCGCGACGGTGGCCACCGCTTCGGCGGCGGCGGTCATGCCGAAGTTCGTGTACTCGTAGACAGCACCGAGCGGATGCACGGGCAGATAGCGCAGCCGCGTGAGGACCTCGCGCCGGTCGTAGCCCATGTCTTCGAGACGGTCCCCTGCATGGTCGGGCAGTCCGGAGCGATGCGCGTAGAGATCGCCGACCGTCACGGCCTGCGTGGCCTCCGGGTCGGACAGCGCGAACCACGGCAATGGCTGCACGACCGGCGTGTCCCACCGGATGCTGCCGCGCCCCACCTGCCGCGCCACCACCGTGGCGCCCACCGACTTGGAGACCGAGGCAAGCTGGAACACCGTGTCCGCATCGACCGGTGCAGGATTTGTCACGAGTCGCCGGCCAAAGCCGCGTGCATAGACAGTCTGGCCGCCGCGCACCACGGCAACGGCCATGCCCGGCACGCCGGAGCTGGTCATCAGGGTGGTTGCGAGCGCATCGACCTGGGCGATGGCCTGCGTGATCTGTGCGTCGGGAATGGTGCCGGGCGAAGGCTGCGGCGCGGGATCGTCGTCTCCGCCGCAGGCGGGCAGGGCGGGAGCCAGCAGGCTGCCGAGGGCAGCGCCCAGGAAGCGGCGGCGGTCTTGCGGTGGGCTCAAGGCGTTCCCCTGTTTGGGAAGGCGCCGCTGGCGCCGAAGCATGCTATGTACTGTAGGCGATGCCTGCCGCGTTGTGAATGTCGCGTTGCGCGTGCTGCGTTCGATGCTGCGATGAAACTGTCGGACGAACACCGACGGCACAAGCAGTAGTGCCCGCCTAGTATCGAGTTGCGACCTGCCCCGCAAACAAGCCCGGTGCCTTGCGTGGCAACCCGTCCCTGGCTGCCTATCCCCACATACAAGGAAGAACAGCCATGGACCGACGCCAATTTCTCAGGTTGGGAGGATTTCTTACCGTTTCCGTTGCCGCAACTGGCCTGGCCGCTTGCGGTGGTGGCGGGAATGATCCACCGCCCAACCCCGCCGGCGATTCCGGCAATCCTGAAAACTTCAACTTCGTGCATGGTGTGGCCTCCGGAGACCCGCGGCCCGACAGCGTGATTGTCTGGACACGCGTGGAGGGAACCAACGGCAAGCGGCCCGTTGTCGTGCGCCTGCAGGTAGCCACGCAGGACGACTTCGCGCCACCGACCCTGCTGGTCAACCAGCCGCTCATGGCGCGTCCAGAATGGGACTACACACTGCGCAACAAGGTGACCGGTCTGAGCGCCGGTACGCGTTACTACTACCGATTCCTGCTTGGCAACCGGGCAAGCGCGACGGGCCGTACGCGTACGGCCGCCACGGCGGGCACGGCATTGTCGCAACTGCGCTTCGCATTCGTGAGTTGCCAGGACTGGAACGCCAACCACTGGGCCGGCATGGAGGAACTGGCGCAGCAGGATCTCGATTTCATCGTCCATGTGGGCGACTACATCTACGAAGCCGTGCCAGGCGGCTCGCGCACGGGACTCGTCGAAGATCGGCATGCGCCGCTTACCTTGCCCAGCGGTACGGCGCTGCCCGACGGCAGTGTCTACGCCACCACGCTCGACGACTACCGCTACCTGTATCGCAGCTACCGGGCGGATGCCCGCTTGCAGGCGTTGCATGCTTCGGCGCCGATGATCGCCATCTGGGACGATCACGAGTTTTCAGATAACTGCTGGCAGGACCGCCAGACCTACGATTCGGACGATGACCTCACGCCACGCACGGCGCGCCGACGCGCAGCCAACCAGGCATGGTTCGAGTTCATGCCTGCCGATGTGAGTTTCGACGCGGACAACCCTTCGTTTCAGAACATCCAGATATACCGCGCGTTCACGTTCGGCAATCTCGCCACGCTGGTGATGACCGACGAGCGGCTGTACCGGGCGGACCACATCATCCCCGAGCAATCCACCGGACGCGCCGTGGGGAGTGTGTTCCTGGTGGAGGCCGATACGCTCGCGGCAGCGGAAGCCGCCAAGATCGCAAATGCTGGCGGGGTACTGACGCCTGTGTCGATGCTGGGCGATGTGCAGCGTGCGTGGTGGCAGGACCGCATGGGCGGTGGCAACACGACGTGGAAGCTCTGGGGCAACCAGCTCTCGATGCTGCGAATGGAGGTGGATATCACCGAGGCGCTGTCGAAGCTGATCGCCCGTGCGCTGGTGCTCGTCAATGGCACGCTGGCCCCGGTGGAGAGTGCAATGGCAACTGCGCTGGCCAGCGACCTGGCCGTTGCCAAGGCGGCAGACACTTACGTGGGGCTGGGTTACGCGGCCTTGCGCAACGTGCTGGTATCCGTGGGCATCGACGCGGCGGGTTTCGACGCCACCATCAAGCCGTTCATCGAGGCGCGGCTGCCGTCGGTCACGCTGCTCGGCAAGTTCATTCTCAACGCCGACCAGTGGGATGGCTTCAATGCCGAGCGCAAGAACCTGATGGCGTTCCTGAAAAGCAACAGCATCCGCAACGTGGTGGCGCTCAGCGGTGACATCCACGCGTTCTTCGCGGGGCAGGTGATGGACGACTTCGACGCGCCCAGCCCGGCACCAGTGATGGTGGACCTGGTGACGGCGGGCCTGTCGAGCAACACGCTGCTCAGTTCATTTCGCGCGGTGGTGGACAATGACCAGGCATTCGCCGCGTTGCGCGACCTGATCTACAGCAACGTGGGCGGCACGCTGATCAACACCTTCGACAGCACCCTGCGGACGTTCAATCCATGGCTGCGCCACGTGGATACCAATGCGGAAGGGTACGCGCTGGTGACGCTGACGCCGGACAAGCTCAACTGCACGTTCCATACGATGCAGCGGGTATCGGGCGGCACCGCGCCGTCAGTGGCCACGGGCGAGACGCAAGCGCTGCAGGTCACATCGAATACGGCCGATGTGAGCGTGCTGTAGCCGGACAGAAAAGAAAAACCCCCGGGCTGCGATGCTCCGGGGGTTTTTCTTCATGGCCGCCAATCTGCGCGGCCATGTCAGTCCAACGGTCGGGAAACGACTCAGCCCTTGATCGATTCCAGCGCCGTGTTCAGCGTCTTGCTCGGGCGCATGATGGCGGCCAGCTTGGCTTCGTCCGGCTTGTAGTAGCCGCCGATGTCCACGGCCTTGCCTTGCACGTCCGAGAGTTCGCCGATGATGGTCTTCTCGTTTTCCGTCAGCGTCTTGGCCAGCGGTGCAAACGTCTTGGCCAGTTCGGCGTCGGCGGTTTGCGCGGCCAGTTCCTGGGCCCAGTACATGGCCAGGTAGAACTGGCTGCCGCGGTTGTCGAGCTGGCCGGTCTTCGGCGACGGGCTCTTGGCGTTGTCGAGCAGCTTGCCGGTTGCAGCGTCCAGCGTCTTGGCCAGGGTCTTGGCGCGGGCGTTACCCGACTTGATGCCGAGTTCTTCCAGCGACACGGCCAGGGCCAGGAACTCGCCGAGCGAATCCCAGCGCAGGTGGTTCTCTTCCACCAGTTGCTGCACGTGCTTCGGAGCCGAACCGCCGGCGCCCGTTTCGTACATGCCGCCACCGGCCATCAGCGGCACGATCGACAGCATCTTGGCGCTGGTGCCCAGTTCCATGATCGGGAACAGGTCGGTCAGGTAGTCGCGCAGGATGTTGCCGGTCACCGAGATGGTGTCCAGGCCGCGGATCACGCGTTCCAGCGTGAAGCGCATGGCGCGCACCTGCGACATGATCTGGATATCGAGGCCGTTGGTGTCGTAATCCTTCAGGTAGGTTTCCACCTTCTTGATCAGTTCGGCTTCGTGCGGACGGTACGGGTCGAGCCAGAACACGGCCGGCATGCCCGAGTTGCGGGCGCGCGTCACGGCCAGCTTCACCCAGTCACGGATCGGTGCGTCCTTGACCTGGCACATGCGCCAGATGTCGCCCTGCTCCACTTGCTGCGTCAGCGCCGACAGGACTTCACCCGTGGCGTTGTCGACGATGCGGGCTTCGCCGTCTTCGCTGATCTCGAACGTCTTGTCGTGCGAACCGTATTCCTCGGCCTTCTGTGCCATCAGGCCCACGTTGGGCACCGTGCCCATCGTGACCGGATCGAATGCGCCGTTGGTCTTGCAGAAGTTGATGATCTCCTGATAGATGCGGGCGAAGGTCGATTCCGGAATCAGGCACTTCGTGTCCTTGGTGCGGCCATCGGCGCCCCACATCTTGCCGCCGATACGGATCATGGCCGGCATCGACGCATCCACGATCACGTCGTTCGGTGCGTGCAGGTTCGAGATGCCCTTGGCCGAATCCACCATGGCCAGTTCCGGACGATGCTCGTGGCAGGCGTGCATGTCGCGGATGACTTCTTCCTTCTTCGATTCGGGCAGTTGCTCGATCTTGGTGTAGAGGTCAACCAGGCCGTTGTTGACGTTCACGCCCAGTTCGTCGAACAGCTTCTGGTGCTTGGCGAACGCGTCCTTGTAGAAGACCTTGACGGCGTGGCCGAACACGATGGGGTGCGACACCTTCATCATGGTGGCCTTGACGTGCAGGCTCAGCATGACGCCGGTCTTGCGCGCGTCTTCCATCTGTTCTTCGTAGAAGGCCAGCAGGGCCTTCTTGCTCATGAACATGCTGTCGATGATCTCGCCGTCCTGCAGCGCAACTTTCGGCTTCAGCACGATGGTCTTGCCGCTCTTGGTGACCAGTTCCATGCGCACTTCGCGGGCGCCGTTCAGCGTGGTGGACTTCTCGCCATGGTAGAAGTCGCCGTGCTTCATGTGCGCCACGTGGGTGCGGGAGGCCATGCTCCAGTCACCCATGCTGTGCGGATGCTTGCGTGCGTAGTTCTTGACGGCGGCAGGCGCGCGGCGGTCCGAGTTGCCTTCGCGCAGTACCGGGTTCACGGCGCTGCCCAGGCACTTCGAGTAACGCTTCTGGATGGCCTTTTCTTCGTCGTTCTTCGGATCTTCGGGATAGTCGGGGATACGGTAGCCCTTCGACTGCAGTTCCTTGATCGCGCTGATCAGCTGGAACACCGAGGCGCTGATGTTCGGCAGCTTGATGATGTTGGTGTCCGGGTTCTGCGTGAGCTTGCCCAGTTCGGCCAGGTTGTCCGGCACGCGCTGCTCTTCGGTCAGGAACTCGGGGAATTCGCCCAGGATACGGCCAGCCACGGAGATGTCGCTGGTTTCCACGTTCACGCCCGCAGGCTTGGTGAACGTGCGGATGATGGGCAGGAAGGCACTGGTGGCCAGCAGCGGAGCTTCGTCGGTTAGGGTGTAGATGATGGTGGGCTGCTGGTTGCTCATCGCGTATCTCGCATCAAATTCGGGTTGGGGAATGCCCCGGCTCCGGGTTGCGGATCGAGGCAAGGATGGAATTTTGCCTGATTTTGCATGGCGGGGGTGTGATCCTTCATGTGAAATTTGTTCGGTGCATGCAGACGCATTCCGCTCGGTTTTTAACTTCTATCCGACTTCGTGCTGTCATCTTCGCGTAACCTCCGTCAATTTGACGCAGTTATCCGCTGGACGAAATGCGCAATTCTTATGTCTTATAGAAGAGTCCAAGTAGCCTACTCGGGTATCTCCACGAAAATGTGGCGGATGCGCTACTCAAGGATGCACGGGGCTACGACGTACCAATATAGTCCGCGCGTGGTCAGGTATGGAATGCGCCATCGCGGGCGCCGCGTGGCGGACCTTCGCCGCGTTCGAAGTCGGCGATGATCTGGGCGCCGAAGAGCAGCAGGGTGGCCGCGATCTCCAGGCTCAGCAGCACGACGATGGCCGTGGTCAGCGAGCCGTAGACGCGCCCGACCTGGGACAGGGTCGAGAAATACCAGACCAGTACGTGGCGCGAGATTTCCCAGAACACGGCGGCGAACAGGGCACCCATCAGCGCGTGCCGGACGGACAGGCGGCCGACCGGCATCACCAGATAGATGGAAGTCAGCAGCAGCACTTCGCCCACGAATCCCAGCAGGTAGAGCAGGCCGCCCGAGAGGTGATCCAGTGACCAGTCGTAGCCCAGAACCTCCAGGTGCCGCTCCCCCAGGGTTTGCAGGCCGCCGGCCATGACCGTCACGATCAGCAGGCCCACGCTGAGTACCAGGATGTAGCAATAGGGCAGGATGGCGGAGACCAGGAAATGCCGGCGCCGGATGGCCACGCGATGAACGAAGATCACCGACATGGCGTTCTCCAGCACCGTGAACGCTAACGAACTGAAGAAGACCATCGTGATGGCGAGTACCCAGCCGATGACGGATCGATTGGTCAGGAACCGCGAGAGTTCACCCACCAGTGCGCGCGATTGACCGGGCAGCAGCCATTCCAGGTAACGCGCCAGCGTGGCCAGCAGCCGGTCGGGTTCGATCACATGCGACAGGCCAATCATCATCAGGATCAGCAACGGCACGATCGACAGCAGCGCGTAGTAGGCCACTGCGCCCGCCAACAGCAGGCCCTGGTTGGCGCGGAAGTTCTTCAGTGCCTGGAGCAGGAAGCGCGCGGGATGCTGGAGAACCTGCCGCGTGCGGGTGTCTAGCCACTGCATGGCCATGCGGCCATCAACCCGTTACCCGCATCGTGTACGGGAAGCGGGTCTGGACGGCCATCTGCGAGAGGTGGTCGCGCAGGTGAGCGAGTTCGGATGAGAGTTGCAGCGTCAGGAAGGCGTGCGAGCTGTGGCCGATCGATGGATCGTCGGGATGTGGTGCGGGCAGCGACGTGTTCTCACGCACCATGGTCTCGTCGCCAGCCTCCAGCGCCGAGGCCATCTCCAGCAGCAGATCGCGGATGGTCTGCTCCTTGCCATCGGCGTTGGTATCGGCCACGTCGGGTTCCACAGCCGCCAGCATTTCCAATGCGCTGATGCACACGCGCGCGCTGTGTTGCACCTCTTCGAGATCGGCGGACGTGACGTTGGTTTCCTTGGCTACCGATGGAATCAGGCTGCGCAACTGCACGAGCGCAGCGGACAGCTTCATCATGTCCTGCTGCCGCTCCTTCTCGTCGCGCATGCCGCGCTCGATCTTGGCATGCACCGCCGCGCAGGCGCGCAGCAGGCCGGCGAGCTTGAAGCGCCACGAGTACGAGGCATAGGCGGGCAGTGCAAACGAGAACACCAGCGCGATCAGCGTGCCGATCAATACATCCACGGTGCGCCATACCGCGTCATAGACATCCTGGTTGCCGTGCCCGGCGGTAATGATCACGGTGATGGCGGTCAGCAGCGCCACGTATCCACCCTTGCCCACCGCGTGATAGGCGCAGTACCCACTGATCAGGGCGAGCAGTCCCCAGGTCAGCATCGGAATGCCGAAGTACGTACCCTGGACGATGATGAAGAGACCGAGCAGGGCGCCCAGCACGGTGCCGGCCCCGCGTTCTGCGGCGCGCTTGCGGATGTTGCCGTGGTGCTGGAGCCCGCCGATGACGACGAGCACCGTGATGGTGGCCCATTCGCCATGCGGAATATTGATGCCGGTAGTCAGCGCGATCGAGGCCAGCAGGGCAAGTGCCACGCGGACGGCGTGGAAGATGCGAGCCTGGCGGAATCGACGGTCGGGGTCAAACAGCGCGCTGGTTGTTTTTCGCAGTGCCTCGAACATGGCGACGATCACCGTGCGGAGATCTGAACGCTTCGAGTGTATAGAGCGAGCCCCATGTTCCGCAATGTTTACATTCTGCGAAACATGGGGCTGCGGCGAGCCCGGCGGTGGAGAGAGTTCCACGCCGCGGCACTAGGAGGGATCTTTGGTGCGCGTGCGCGATACCGCCGACATGATGCCGATACCCAGCACGATCACGCAGGCAATACCGATATAGACGGGCGCCAGGCCCGCAGTGGACATGGCCCACGCAATGCCGCCCACCAGCAGCAGGAGCCCGATTACATAAAGTGCAAATGACATGGCGGTCCTCCGGACATTGTTGTGCTTACCGGATGCCATCGCCGCCTCGGGATGACCCGAACGGCGAGTGGCCTACCGTCAATGTAGGGAGGAAGCGCGCCGGCCAACATAGGACGTTGGCCGAGCATGACGTAGGCAGGCGCTGACGCGTGCCGGGTCGGGGAAGGCGTGGGGCGATCAGCCTGCGGCCAGGCTCACGCCGGCGGCGCCGGTGTTCGCCTTGCCATCGCGGCCATACATCTCGTTGGGCGGCGTGCCGCCCTGGCGCAGGACCTGGATGGCTTCCTGCGTGAATTCGAGATGGGCATGGACGATGGCGCCATTCAGTTCGTTGGCATCCTTGGCCTTGTGGGCGAAGAACACCACCTTGCGCCAGAGTTCGGCAACCTGCGGGTCCACCTCGCGGCCTACCAGCAGGCCGCCGGGACCAACGCGCAAGCCTTGCGCGATCATCTGGGCCTCGCGCGCGGCGGTGGCAAGGTTCAGCCCCTGGGCCAGTTCCATCTTCTGGTTGAGCAACGTGCTCAACGCCTGGAAATCCTGTCGCTTGATGGCTTCGCGCTCATCTGCAAGGGCACGGCCGAAGGCCGCAATGGCGTTGGCTTCAAGCGAAAGGGACTGGATCAGGGCTGCCTGGTTCATGGTGTCAGGATTGGCTGGGCGCCTGGCTCAGCTCGTGCAAAGAGGCGAGCAAGCCATCGGCGATCTTGCTGGGATCGATCTTGATCCGGCCTTCCGCAATCGCCTGACGGACTTCCGCAACCTTGGCGGCGTCGATGTCGCTGTCGCTGTCCTGCAGCAGGCGCGTACCAATCTCGCGAACCTGCGCAGCCAGGGGGCTGACGCTGACGCCGCTCAGGGCGGTAGGGTCCGACGTGGCACCGGTGGCCGCCGCACGGGCGTTGCCTTCGGTTGCCGCGGTGTCGGCGGGCCGGGACGGAGTGGAGTTATTGATCTTCACGGTGAAATCCTTGCTGGGTTCCTCTGACTTATCGGACTGGCCGCCGGAAACTTTAGGTTCGATCCTGTGTTTTCCGACGCTTTTCCGCCGATCCCGGAACGGGCTCGCCGCATTCTCGCACGGTCTGCCTGCGCCGGTTGCTGCCACATCATTTTCCTGCCTGGTCGAGGGTCCCAGCCCGTGTGACGACTAACTTCCCGGTACAACTTTGTGACGCTAACCCGATTGTGTTACTGCAGCACGACAGTGTCGCCACTGCGCACCACGCCGCTGACCACCTGGCCGTTGCGCAGACGGATCTGCACATGGGCGCCGGTGGGAGCGTCGTTCAGCACCTTGCCTTCGCTCGATAGCTGGAACGACTCGCCTTCCACAGTGACGTTGACCGTCTGTCCGAGCCTCACGGCAATCGGCCGTTTGAGCAGATCCGTACGCAGCGGCGAGCCGGCGGCGATGCGGTTGGCCGATACCGACCCTTCCACTTGTGCCGGATCGGTCACCACGGCGCGCGGCAGGGCGGCCAGGTCACCCTGGCGAAGTTCAAGGTCGGCGGCGGAGATCGTCTCGCCGGGACCCATCGAACGCGCGGCCACGTAGTAATCGGTCATCACCGAGACGCGGGCCTGCATATAGCGCGTCCACGGCCGGTCGCCGCCGCATCGCACGCCCACGTTGACGCGTCCATATGGGGCCGCGCCGGCGGGCAGGAACGGTTCGGGGTTGAAGCAGTCCGGCGCGCGGCCACCCGAGGGCGGCACCACCTGCACGCTGATCTTGCCCGGCAGTCCCATGGACTGGCGCTGCAGGAACTGTTCGACGGCCACGCGCGCGGGGTCATCGGCAAACGGATTCTGGGCGGCCTGGGTTTGCGGTGCCGCACCGGGCGGCGCAACGGGCGTGACCTGGGCGGGAGCGGCCATGGCGGACGGCGCCAGCGCAATGCCGGCGAATGCCATCAGCGCGGCGGCCTGGCGAGAGAAAGTCATAGGGGTCATCCCAGCAAGGATGAGACGGCAGGGGCTGCGAATCCAATACGGAGGCGTAAACCCGCGGTCGATGCCGTCGCACAACAGTTGAACATCGGTAAACGTTTGCACAGGCGGTTGGCGCACCGTGACGGCGCCGCGCCTGGCACTGACGGCGAAGCCTTGTGCGGCGCGCCGCGCGGGGCGGGCGAGCCAGGTTTTGGCATCGGTCAGTGGGAGTCATTGTAGGCAGGCTCGCGCGAGAGACCGAACCGGAAATGCGCGGGTTTCTCCTGCCTATTCGCACGATTGGCGTGACAACCCGGCCCCTAAGATGGCAACCCTGAAGAAGCCCGGTCTGGCGTGTGCGGAAGGTATACCCAGGTCTACGGCAGTTCTCTCCCCGAAATGAAGCCACAGCCAAAGCAGGAAAGGCAGACATCATGGACAGACTCGATGCGGCGTTCCGCTTCCAGCAGGAAGCACTGAGCCTGCGGACCCAGCGGCAATCGGTGATTGCCTCGAACATCGCCCACGCGGATACGCCGGGCTACAAGTCGCGCGATTTCGATTTCGCCAGCACGCTGGCGCAGTCCGTGGAGCGCGGCAACCAGCAGCGCGACGGCGTGTCGCTGTCCACTACGTCCGTGCGGCACATGCCGGCGCAGGCGCCTGCGATGAGCAACAACGAGCGCGACCTGCAGTACCGCATTCCGCTGCAATCGAGTATCGATGGCAACACCGTGGAAATGGACACCGAGCGCGTGGCGTTTGCCGACAACACGGTGCACTACGAAGCGGGCCTGACCGTCATGAGCTCGAAGATCAAGACGATGCTGTCCGCGATCCAGAACTAAGGGGGGGCGCTGCAATGGGTTCCATGAACATTTTCGACGTGGCCGGTTCGGCCATGGCCGCGCAGTCGCAGCGCATGAACGTGACGGCGTCGAACCTGGCCAATGCCGACAGCGCCGTGGCGCCGAACGGCCAGCCGTACAAGGCCAAGCAGGTGATTTTCGAGATGGCCCCGACACCGGGCCAGACCGATGTGGGTGGTGTGCAGGTGGCGGGTGTGATGGAGGATTCCGCGCCGGCCCGCATGATCCACAACCCCACGCATCCGCTGGCCGATGCCAATGGCTACGTGACGATGCCCAACGTGAACCCGGTGGAAGAGATGGTCAACATGATCTCGGCATCGCGTTCGTACCAGGCCAACGTGGAGGTGCTGAACACCGCCAAGACCATGATGCTCAAGACGCTGACCATTGGTCAGTGACGCCAGCCGAAACGCGTTTTCCGTATCTCCGATTTCCAGAATTCAAGAACACTAGCCGGAACACAACATGGCATCGACTTCTTCCGTAGGTAACAGCACCGCCAACTCGGGGGTGAACCAGGCCCTGCAAAGCGGTAGCGCAAGCGCAGCCGACCTGCAGAGCAATTTCCTGAAAATGCTGGTCACGCAGATGACCAACCAGGACCCGCTGAATCCGATGGACAACTCGCAGCTGACCTCGCAACTGGCGCAGATCAGCACGGTGAGCGGTCTGCAGACGATGAACGAGACCATGACGCAGTTGCTGACGCAAACCGCGGCTGGTCGTGCGATGGACTCCGCCGCACTGATCGGCAAGACCGTGATGGTGCCGGGCAACGCCCTGACCGTGACCGATGGCGTGTCGGGCAAGTTCGGCGTGGACATCCCGACGACGGCAGACGCCGTGACCGTGCAGGTGCTCGACGAGAAGGGCAACGTGGTGCGCACCATCGACATGAAGGGCCAGAAGGCCGGCGTGCATGACGTGGAGTGGGACGGCAAGAACGATGCGGGCAACCTCGTCGCAGACGGCGACTATGCGTTCAAGGTCACGGCCACGGCCGGCGGCAAGGACGTGAGCCCGATCCCGCTGATCTACGGCAAGGTGCAGGCCATCAGCGGCGACAGCACTGGCGTGCTGGTGGATCTGGGCGACGGCAAGATGGCCAACGTCGACGACGTGCGCCGCATTTCCTGATCGGCACGGCAACACGGTTTTTATCAAGACATTCACGTATCAACCCGGTCCGGCATACGCGCGGGCAATTCACGAACGACAGCCTACATAGGGGAAAATCATGGGTTTTGGTCAAGGGGTAAGCGGCATCAATGCCGCAGCGTCCAACCTGGACGTGATCGGCAATAACATCGCCAACGCGAACACGGTTGGCTTCAAGCAATCGACGGCACAGTTCGCCGACGTGTACGCAGGCTCGAAGATCGGCCTGGGCACGCGCGTGAACGCCGTGGTGCAATCGTTCAGCAACGGCACGGTCTCGGCATCGGGCCGCAGCATGGACGTGGCCATCAGCAACGGCAGCGGCTTCTTCCGCCTGGTCAACCAGGACGGCCAGGTCTTCTACTCGCGTAACGGCCAGCTCTCGCGTCTGGACGACGGCACGCTGGTGAACGGCACGGGCCTGCAGGTCACGGGTTACCCGGCCGGCACCACCGCCGGTGGTGTGGCGCCGCAGCCGCTGACGATCAGCAACGCGCAGATGCCGCCGAAGGCCACCACGAACATTGCCGCGCAATTCCAGCTGGACTCGCGCAGCGCCGCGCCGACCAACGTGTTCGCCAGCACGCCTGCCGTCCGTGCGGATTCGTCGATGTTCAGCTACAGCACGCCGATGACGGCCTATGACTCGCTGGGCAACAAGCAGCAGCTCACCGCCTACTTCGGCAAGTCGGTCGTGGCCGGCCCGCCCGTTGCCCCGGCACCGACCAACGCCTTTGGCGGTACGGACTGGTCGATGCACGTCACCGACGCCAACGGCAACGTGCTGCAGACGGTCACGCTGTCCTACGACGCCAACGGTACGCTGCGCGCGCCGACGGCTGCCACCATGCCCAACGTCACGCTGCCGGCCGCCAACGGCGCTGCCGCCATGACGGCACGCCTGGACCTGACGGGCAGCACGCAGTTCGGTGCGGACAACGACCCGAAGAGCATCGTGCAGAACGGCTACACCTCGGGCGCGCTGGTCAGCTACGCCGTGCAGGAAGACGGCACGATCCTGGGCTCGTATTCCAACGAACAGACGCTGTCGCTGGGCCAGATCGCCCTGGCATCGTTCGGCAACGTCGAAGGCCTGAAGCCCGAAGGCGACAACGTGTGGAGCGCCACCGGTTCGTCGGGCCAGGAACTGCTGGGTGCCGCAGGCGGCTCGCTGGGCAAGCTGCGTTCCTACGCCGTGGAAGAGTCGAACGTGGACCTGTCCGGCCAGCTGGTGAACCTGATCGTTGCGCAGCGTAACTATCAGGCCAACGCCCAGACCATCAAGGCGCAGGACACCGTCCTGCAGACCCTGGTGAACATCTAAGCCGGCCCCCGCTGACGGATCGCCATGGACCGCCTGATCTACACCGCCCTGTCGGGCGCCAAGCAGATACTCGACCAGCAGGCCGCAGTATCGAACAACCTGGCCAACGCCTCCACGCCGGCATTCAAGGCGCAGGTGAACCTGTACCGTGCAGTACCGGTGCAGGGCCAGGAAACGCAGACGCGCGCCTTCACGCTGGCCTCGACACCGGGCGCCGACATGAAGGCCGGGCCGCTGACCTATACCGGTCGCGACCTCGACGTTGCCCTCGGTGGCAACGGCTGGCTGGCGGTGCAGATGCCGGACGGCTCGGAAGCTTACACCCGCGCGGGAGCGCTGCAGGTGTCGGCCGACGGCCAGTTGCAGAACTCGGCTGGCCGGCCGGTGATGGGCGATGGTGGCCCCATCGCCGTGCCGCCGGGCGCCACGGTGTCCATCGGTACCGATGGCAGCGTGGTGGCACGTGGTCCGGGCGAAGCGGCCAACGGCCTGGCGCAGGTTGGCAAGCTGCGCGTCGTCTCGGCGCCGCCCGAAGGGCTGGCGCGCGGTGACGATGGTTACTTCCGCCTGCGTCCCGGCGTGGATCCACTGCAGCAGGACGCCACCGTGCGCGTGATTTCCGGCGCGCTCGAAGGCAGCAACGTGAACCCGGTGGAGTCCATGGTGGAAATGATCGCCAATGCGCGCCGCTTCGAGATGCAGATGAAGATGATCACGGGCGCCGACACCAATGACCAGCGTGCCAATGCGCTGCTGTCGAACAACTAACGAATTCTAGGAACACCATGATCCGCTCTCTCTGGATTGCCAAGACCGGCCTCGACGCGCAGCAGACGCAGATGGACGTGATCTCGAACAACCTGGCCAACGTGTCGACCTCGGGCTTCAAGAAAAGCCGCGCGGTGTTCGAGGAACTGATGTACCAGACCGTGCGCCAGCCTGGCGCGCTGTCGTCGGACCAGACCGTGCTGCCGTCGGGCATGCAGATCGGTACCGGCGTGCGCCCCGTGGCAACGGAACGCATTCACACGCAGGGCAACCCGCAGCAAACGGGCAATGCGCGCGACGTGGCCATCATCGGCCAGGGCTTCTTCCAGGTGACGATGCCGGACGGCACCACCACCTACACGCGTGACGGTTCGTTCCAGGTAGACCCGAACGGCCAGCTCGTCACGTCGAGCGGCTTCGTGCTGAACCCGGCCATCACGCTGCCGGCCAACTACACGGGCCTGAACATCGCACGCGACGGTACGGTGACCGTGACGCAGCCGGGCCAGACCAACGCCGTGACGGTGGGCCAGATCCAGGTTGCCACGTTCGCGAACCCGACCGGTCTGGAAAGCCTGGGCGAGAACCTGTACGCGCAGACCGACGCCTCGGGCGCACCGAACACCACGGTGCCGGGCCTGAACGGTGCGGGCACGCTGCAGAACAACTATGTCGAATCGTCGAACGTGAACGTGGTGGAAGAACTGGTCAGCATGATCCAGACCCAGCGCGCTTACGAGATCAACAGCAAGGCTGTGCAGACGTCTGACCAGATGCTGCAACGCCTGACCCAGATGGGTTGAAGAAACGGGAATGACCATGGCCGCCAAGCAGTATCGCATCGGTGCAATCGTCGTCTACGCCATCGTCGCCCTGGCTACGCTGGCGAGCGGCGGCTGCGCGCTGGTGCCCAAGGAGCCGCTCGTGCAGTTGCCCACCACGGCACGCGCAGAACCGCGTCCGTTGGGCCCCTCCACGGGTTCGATCTTTGCATCCTCGTACGCCAGCAATCCGCTGTTCGAGGACCGGCGGCCGCGTAACGTTGGCGACATCCTGACCATCGTGATCACGGAGAACGTCAACGCCAGCAAGAACTCGGGCACCAACGCCAGCCGCACGGGCAGCACGAACCTCGCGTTCAATGCGGTGCCGCGCGCCCTGGCGGGGCTGTTCAGCACGAGCCAGAACGCCGACGTGAGCGGTGCCAATGCGTTGAAGGCCAGCGGCGGTGCGTCGGCGGCCAACACGTTCAACGGCACCATCACGGTGACGGTGCTTGAAGTGCTGCCGAACGGCAACTTCGTGGTGTCCGGCGAGAAGCAGATGGCCATCAACCAGGGCGCGGAGTTCATCCGCTTCTCGGGTGTGGTCAATCCGCGCACGATCACGGGCGACAACGGCGTACTGTCCACGCAGGTGGCGGATGCACGCATCGAGTACACCGCGAAGGGGTACATCGACGAAGCACAAAACATGGGCTGGCTGCAGCGCTTCTTCCTCAATGTCCTACCGTTCTGATCCCGCCATGTTTCTGCCTCCGATGCCTCTCAACATGCCAGGCTCGCTTTTCGGCAACCCGCCCGGTCTTCGTTCCCGCTATGGCCGTGCGGTATCTTTTGCCTGCTTTGTGCTGGCCCTGCTGTTCGGGTTCGGCACGGGCGCCGCGCATGCGGAACGCCTGAAGAACCTGGCAACGTTCCAGGGCGTGCGCGACAATCCGCTCATCGGGTATGGACTGGTCGTGGGGCTGGACAACACCGGCGACCAGACCATGCAGACGCCGTTCACCACGCAGAGCTTGCAGAACATGCTGTCGCAGCTGGGTATCACGCTGCCGGCCGGCAAGAACATGCAGCTCAAGAACGTGGCCGCGGTGATGGTCACCGCCACGCTCGCGCCCTATGCGCAGCCGGGCAGCCAGATGGACGTGGTGGTCTCGTCGATGGGTAATGCCAAGAGCCTGCGCGGCGGCACGCTGCTGATGACGCCGCTCAAGGGCGCCGACGGCCAGGTCTATGCCGTGGCACAGGGCAATATGCTGGTGGGCGGCGCGGGTGCGTCGGCCAATGGCAGCAAGGTGCAGATCAACCAGCTCGCGGTGGGCCGCATTGCGAACGGCGCCATCGTCGAACGCGCCGTGGCGCCGTTCGAGCCGCAGGGCGGCTACGTCAATCTCGAACTCAAGGACACAGACTTCGGCACTGCCGAGCGCGTGGTCGAAGCCATCAACCGTAACCTTGGCCCGGGCACTGCCGCCGCCATGGACGGACGCGTGGTGCAGGTGCGCACGCCGCAGACGCCGGCCGCGCGCGTGGGCTTCATGGCACGCGTGGAGAACCTCGATGTCACGCCGGCCAAGGCCGCCGCGAAGGTCATCCTCAATGCACGCACCGGATCGATCGTGATGAACCAGACGGTCACCGTGGAAGACTGCGCAATTGCGCACGGCAACCTGTCGGTGGTCATCAATACGCAGCCGGTGATCAGCCAGCCTGCACCGTTCAGCCAGGGCCAGACTGTTGTGGCGCCGGTCTCCCAGATCGACCTCAAGCGCGATGGCGGATCGTTGCAGATCGTCAAGGCAGGTGCGTCGCTGGCCGCCGTGGTCAAGGGTTTGAATGCGCTGGGCGCCACGCCGCAGGACCTGCAGACGATCCTGGAAGCGATGCGTTCGGCCGGCGCACTGCGCGCCGAACTGGAGATCATCTGATGGCGGCAGGGATGACGACGAGCAGCGCGGGCGATCTGACCCAGCGCTTCGCCCTCGACACGCAAGGGTTTGAAGCGCTGAAGAACCAGTCGCGCGCCGGGAACACCACCGCCACGCTGCAGGCTGCGGCCAAGCAGTTCGAGGCTGTGTTCACGCACATGGTGCTCAAGAGCATGCGCGATGCCACGCCGTCGGATGGCCTGTTCGACAACGAGCAGACCAAGCTCTACATGTCGATGATGGACCAGCAGATGTCGCAGCAGATTTCGTCGCGCGGCATCGGCCTGGCAGACGCCATGCTGCGGCAGCTTGCACGTGCCACCGGCACCGAGTTGCCGCCGGGAATGGCCGCCGCAGGTGGCATTACAGGTGCCAGCGTACGCGATGCCGAGATGGCGCAGATGCTCAACAGCCGAGGCGCGACCGATGCCGATGGCCCGCCGGTTGGCACGACGCTGCCCGGTGGGGCATGGAATCCCACGGCCGGTGTGCGCCAGTATCAGAATCAGTCCGAGTGGCAGGGCAACGGACAGTCGCAGCTCGGCCAGTTGCCCGACGATTCGCCCGAACACATCAGCAATTTCGTGAACCGCATGGCGGAGCCCGCGATGGCCGCCGCGCGCGCCTCGGGCGTGCCGGCCAAGCTCATCGTCGGCCAGGCCGCGCTGGAATCCGGCTGGGGCCGCCGCGAAATTCGCAATCCCGATGGCTCGACCTCGTTCAACGTGTTCGGCATCAAGGCCGGCGCCAACTGGAAGGGCCCGACCACCGAGATTCTCACCACGGAATACGTGGATGGCCAGCCGGTCAAGACCCGCGCGAAGTTCCGCTCCTATGGTTCCTATGAAGAAGCGTGCAACGACTATGCGCGCCTGCTGACGAATAACCCGCGCTATGCCAACGTGGTATCGGCATCGAACGCCGATGAAGCCGCGCACGGTTTGCAGCGCGCGGGATATGCGACAGATCCGGCATATGGCGAGAAGCTGGTCAGGATCATGAAGAAGGTTTCGACGTAAGAAGTCGAGACATTTGATTCCCGATTGTTTGCTCCCCTCTCCCTCTGGGAGAGGGGCGGGGGAGAGGGCCAGCGGTTCAAATTGCCACCAGTTGGCAAGCAGAACCTCCGGCCCTCTCCCCCAACCCCTCTCCCGCACAGCGGGAGAGGGGAGCAAGACCACAGAATTTCCAAGGACAACGCTACCACCCGGTCGCGCTGTAGTCGCTTACACGCTCGAATGTATCAAGAGTAAGCGCTAACAACAACCACGAAATTCACACAATTGCGGCGCTAAAGTCGCGCCACTTTCGCGCCGTTATCCAACGTATCCATCGCCGCCGGCCTGACGCCGCCGGCTAGCCATTCGATCCGGAGTCAGACGAACATGTCTCTGTTTAATATTGGTCTGTCGGGCCTGAACGTTGCGCAGAACGCCCTCACAACCGTGGGCCACAACTTCAGCAACGCAGCCACCCCCGGCTACACGCGCCAGAACACGATCATCGCCTCGGCTGGCGGCCAGTACACGGGCTCGGGCTTCTACGGCCAGGGTTCCAACACGCTCACCGTGCAGCGCGTGTACGACAGTTTCCTGACGGGCCAACTGCGTGGCGCCACCTCGGCCAGCTCGGATCTGGCCACGTACGCCGACCAGATCTCTCAGATCGACAACCTGCTGGCTGACCAGAAGGGCGGCCTGGCGCCGTTGATGCAGAAGTTCTTCGCTGCGGTGCAGACCGTGTCGAACACGCCGGCCGATGCCGCGGCGCGTCAGGGCCTGCTGTCCTCCGCGCAAGCGCTGGCTGGTCAAATGAAGTCGTCGAGCGACTACTTCAAGCAACTGCAGGACGGCCTGAATACGCAGATCAAGTCGACGGTCACGCAGGTCAACGACTACACGAAGGAAATCGCGAAACTCAATGGCGAGATCTCGCGCATGACCGCCGCATCGGGCGGCCAGGCGCCGAACGACCTGCTCGACCAGCGTGACCAGGCCGTGGCCAAGCTGACCGAACTCGTCGGCGCCAAGGTGGTGATCCAGGACGGCAATACGTACAACGTGGTCGTCGGCAACGGTCAACCGCTGGTGTTGGGCACCGATTCGTACGACATCAAGGCGATTCCCTCGGCATCGGACCCTAGCCGTACCGTGATCGGCTACACGGTGCCGGGCAGCAATGGCACGTACGAGGCGGAAGAAGGTTCGATCACGGGCGGCTCGCTCGGTGGCTTCCTGCGATTCCGCACCGACTCGCTCGACGCCGCGCAGAACGCCATCGGCCGCCTCTCGCTGGCCATCGGCCAGAAGTTCAACGACCAGCACAAGCTGGGTATCGACCTAAACGGCGCTATCGGCACCGATCTGTTTGCGCTGGGCAAGGCCCAAGTGTTTGCCAACGCGAAGAACACCTCGGGCGCCATCGTCCAGGCAACGATCACGAACACGAGCAACCTGACGGTCAGTGACTACACGCTGCGTCTGACCAACGGAAATTACACGCTGACGCGCAAGTCGGACAACACGGTGGTCGCCACGCAGCCGCTGGCTACCGCTACGTATCCGATGACGCTCGGGGCCGACGGCTTCCAGATCAATCTCAACAGCGCCATGAACGTGAGCGACTCGTTCGAGATCCAGCCCACGCGCAATGCCGCCGCTGGCTTCGATACGCTGATCACGGACCCCGCCAAGATCGCTGCCGCCTCGCCGTCGCGCGCCGACGCCGCCACGAGCAACGCCGGTTCGGCCACGGCCAAGCTGACCAATGTAGCGCCTGGCTTCTCGCTGCTGGCCGGACCGCTGACGGTCAGGTACAACGCTGCCACGACGTCCTATGTCTTCTCCAATGCTGCCGGCACGCCCCTGGCACCGCAGCCGGCGCCCACCACTACGGCCACCGGCGTGGACTACACGATCAACGGCATGACGTTCAGCTTCGGCGGCACGCCCAAGGATGGCGACACGTTCACGCTGTCGAACAACGCAGGCTCCGTGTCCGACAACGGCAACGCGCTGTTGCTGGCCAAGCTGCAGACCGCCAAGACGATCAACGGCACGTCGAGCTTCAACGACGCCTACGCCACGCTCGTCAACGACGTGGGCAGCAAGACGAAGTCGGCGCTGATCGCTTCCACCTCGCAGGACAGCATCACGAACCAGGTCTACGCCGCGCAGCAGTCCGTGTCGGGTGTGAACATGGATGAGGAAACCGTGAACCTGCTGAAGTTCCAGCAGCTGTACCAGGCCAACGCCAAGGTCATCCAGGCAGCCAGCACGGTCTTCGACACCCTGATCGGCATCGCCCGCTAAGCGGCCCACTACCCGCCGTCCCTGAGATCAACCCGAAGGAATCCTCGCAATGCGCGTCGCAACCTCTACCCTCTACCGCCAGGGCCTGCAGTCGATGAACAACCAGCAGTCCCTGCTGATGCATGTTCAGCAACAGCTGGGCACGGGCCGTCGTATCCTCACGCCTTCGGACGATCCGGTTGCCGCCACGCGCGCGCTGGGCGTGACGCAGGCAGGTGCCGTGAACGGCCAGTACACCGCTTCGCGCAAGGAAGCCAACTCGGCGCTGGCACTGGAAGAAAACTCGCTGACTACCGTGACCACGGTGCTGCAGAGCGTGAAGACGCTGCTGGTGAACGCCGGTAACGGTACGCTGAGCGATACCGACCGCGCCTCGCTGGCCACCGCGCTGCAAGGCCAGTACGACCAACTGCTGGGTCTGGCCAATGCCGACGACGGCACGGGCAACTACCTGTTCGCGGGCCTGAAAACCGGCACCGTGCCGTTCGCGGCCGACGCCGCCGGCAACGTGACGTACCAGGGCGATACCGGCCACAAGCTGCTGCAAGTGGATGTGTCGCGCCAGATGCCCGCGGGCAACACGGGCGCGGAAGTATTCCAGTCGGTGAGCAAGAGCGCCGGCTACGTGCTCAAAGGTAACAGTGCCAACACGGGCACGGCCACGTACAGCGCGCCGTCCGTGACCGACCCGAGCAACGCGCTCTACGGCACCAAGCTGGCGGTCACGTTCCAGACCAACGCCGGCACCGGCAAGATGCAATACACGGTGACCAACGCGACAACCGGCGCGGCAATTGGCGGCCCGGTGGATTACGTCGACGGCGGTTCCATCAGCGTGGCAGGCGTCTCGTTCTCGGTGAAGGGCACCCCGGCAAACGGCGACAAGATCACCGCAGATCCCGCGCAACAGGCCGGCGCCGACGTGTTCGCCAACCTCAAGAGCGTCATCGACGCACTGAAGCAGCCTATCAACTCCGGCACGTCGCCGGAAACGGCTAACGCCAACCTGCAGAACGTGATTGCCACGGGCCTGCGCCAGAACAACAACTCGCTCGACAACGTGCTGACGGTACGTGCATCGGTGGGTTCGCGCATGAACGAACTGGACGCACTCGACACCATCGGCGAGAACCGCGACCTGAGCAACGCGCAGACGCTGTCGAACCTGCAGGACCTGGACTACGCTGCGGCAATCGGCGAGTACTACCAGCGCCAGACGGCACTGCAAGGCGCGCAGCAATCGTTCATGCAGATCCAGGGCATGAATTTGTTCCAGTATTTGCGGTAAGCGGATGGTGGTGAGGTAAAAACAAGGTTGTTCTGAGGGAATGCGAGTTGGCAAATCGCTGCTTGTGCGTTTGTCAAACTCGCTAAACAGTCTGGAACGATTGGCTCTGTGGCCGCTATAGAAAGACCCGCCCCAATTTACATGGGGCGGGTCTTTTTTTTCGTGCCGTCTACTAGGTCGGCATCGTCCAGCCCTTGTATGGGCACAGACAACTGCCGAGCTTCACGATCCCTAGTCTCGACTGCTCAACTCGAGTGCCCGTTGGGCAATCTGCCAGGCATTGAAACGTATCCAAACCAAAGTAAGACGAGGCCTCCCGTCACCAGAATGCCGGCGTGGCATCCGAGGGCCGGGCCACCGAGGCGTCGGTCGACGAGTGGCGCAAGGTGATGTCAATCGATCTCGCCGGCGTGTTCTATGGCGCGCGTGCAACTTTCCCCGTCGTGGAGCGGTATGTCACGGGGAACCGTCCATTGAGGCTACAACTCGATGCGCGAGTCGACGGGAGCTACATCTGTGGCGATGCAGCTGCCTTCACGCCGGCATCGGGACACGACTATGAGTTGGTAGTCCCATTGCGAGGCACCTCTCTCATTGGTGGCTACCTGGGGGCGCTGTCGCTGTCAACCGCTATAGACCCAGCGTCCTCATGCCTGCTTCGGCGTCGCCGATAAAAATCCAAGAATCCCGTCGACGATCCCTGCCTCGACGTTCCGCGCGTTCTGGCCGTCCACCGCTTCCAGCACGGCGCCATGCACCAGCGCTTCGGTCATCTTCATCGTCATCCACGCGGCCATGTCGAGGTCGTCGTGGCGCAGTTCGTCGCGGTGCCGCAGCAGTAACTCCATCACATGGCGATGGATGCGATCTCCGGCTGCGCCCATGTTGGCTTCCAGCAGCGGGCGCTCCTTCTCCAGCAAGCGATGCAGTTCCGGCTCCACTTCGTGGGCAGCCATTGCCGCGCGAATCAGGCTGGTGACGGCGCCGCGCAGTCCTTCTTCGTGCGCTTCCCCCAGGACTTTCTCGATCGATTCGGCCATGTGGATGCCGTGTCGCTGATGCAACGCGGTGAGTAACGACGCCTTGTTGGGAAAGTACTGGTAGAGCGACCCGACGCTGATGCCGGCCTGCTGGGCGACTGCATTCGTGCTCATTTCGGCATATCCCCGCTCCATCAAAACGCGAGCACTGGCTTCCAGAATGGTGTCTACCATTGCCATGGAACGGCGCTGGCGCGGGGCTTTGCGGGGTGTTGTCTCGGGTTGTCGGGCCATGGTCGGAACGCGAGTTGAAAAGACGAGCGATTGCTCGCATTATTGCTGGGTCGATCGGCACAGTCAATCAGGGGTTTCGGCCCCCCGAATAGCGAGGATTCTGACGTGAAGGAAATAGTGGTAGTCGGCGGCGGTTTCGCCGGGTTATGGGCAGCGGCTGGGGCGGCTCGCATGGCGGAAACGTTGGGCAAGGCTGTGCACATCACGCTCGTCAATCGTGACGCGCAGCACAGCATTCGCGTACGCAACTATGAGGACGACCTCGCCGCCACACTGGTACCTCTGCGAGAGGTACTCGATCCCATCGGCGTGACGCTGCAGATTGGCAACGTGGTGGATATCGACACGCATGGCAAGTCCGTCCGGATCGAGTCCGACGGCAAGTTCATCACCACGCGGTATGACAAGCTGGTGCTTGCCAGCGGCAGCAAGCTGGAGCGGCCGCCCATCGTGGATGTGGATGTCTTCTCGTTCGATGTCGATACCTACGCGCAAGCCCATCGGTTACAGGAACACATCGCATCGCTGCATGCCCGCGCGCCCCATCCCGGTCAGTACACGGCGGTGGTGGTGGGCTCGGGTGCGACGGGCGTGGAACTGGCCTGCGAACTGCCGGCGCGGTTGCGCGCAGCCGCGGTGGCCAGCGGCATCCCCGACGCCGCGCAGCAGGTGCGCGTGATCCTGGTCGATAGCAACGAGAAGATCGCTGGCCACCTCGGTGGCGCGCAGGCAGTGATCGAGCAAAGCTGTCGGGAGCTTGGGATCGAGTTGTTCCCGCACGCGACGGTGAAGTCTCTGGGCGGCTACGGCCTGACATTGAACAGTGGCCAGCATATCGACACCTCCACCGTGGTCTGGTGCGCGGGCATGCGTGCGAGCGAGCTGACCACGTGTTTTAGCGGCAAGCGCGACGTGCACGGCCGACTCATGGTGGATGCCTACATGCGCGTGCAAGGCATGGACGACGTATATGCGGCAGGCGATGTGGCGCACGCCTTGATCGATGGCGAGCATCCATCGGTGATGTCCTGCCAGCACGCCCGGCCGATGGGGCGGTACGCGGGCCACAACGTCGTATGCGAACTGTTTGGCGAGGACCTGCTGCCGCTGCATATCGACTGGTACACGAACATCATCGATCTAGGTCCGGCCGGCGCGGTGTACGCCCAGGGGTGGGACCGCGAAGTCGTCGCCATCGGCGAGCAAGCCAAGCAGACCAAGCAGGTCATCAATCGCGAACGCATCTATCCGCCACGCAACGGCAATCGCGCCGATATCTTCGATGCGGCCTCGACCGAGCTGCAACGGCCGCCAGTATTGGAGCCGCTTTCGCGCGCCTGACCATCGGCCGTCCGGTCGCGCGATTGCTGCATCCCATCGTCGTGCGACCGGTTCGTCAGCCGGACTGCTTCCATCTCCAACTTCAGCGCTTTGAGCCGTGAGTGTTTCCTCCACGTTGTCCCCGCACGCCCCTGCCGGTGGCGCCGCGCCCGTTCATGCCCCGTTTTCATTGCGGCTCGGCATCGGGCTCAAAGGTGTGCTGATTGCCGCGCTGGTGTCCGGCATCAACAACCGCACTGGCGATATTGGCCTCGCCGATATCCTGGGCGGCTACGGTCTGGGCCGCGACGAAGGGATCTGGCTGTCGTCGAGCTATGCAGCCGCCGAAGTGTCGGCGATGTTGCTGGCACCCTGGCTGGCGAACACCTTCTCGATGCGCCGTTTCGCCACCGGGGCCACGCTCCTGTTCGGGCTGATATGCGTGCTTTGCCCGTTCGCCCCGAACTTTGAAAGTCTGTTGTTTCTGCGCGTGCTGCAGGGGCTGGTTGGCGGATGCCTGCCGCCGATGCTGATGACGGCAGCGCTGCGCTTCCTGCCCGCGCACTACCGGCTCTTCGGGTTGTCGGCGTATGCGCTGACCTCGACGTTCGGCCCAAACATCACGATGCCGCTCGTCGCGTTCTGGACCGAAAGCGCGGACTGGCGGCTGCTGTTCTGGCAATTCATGCCACTCTGTCTGCTGTCCGCCGCGTTGATCTGGCATGGCATTCCACAGGACCCGGTGCATCTTGACCGCATTCGCAAATTCAACTGGAAGGGCGCACTGCTTGGCGTCACCGGCCTGTCATGCACGACGCTGGCGCTGGCGCACGGAGAACGGCTCGATTGGTTCGCATCCCCGCTGATCTGCATCCTGTCCGCGTGTGGCGTTGTCAGTCTGGTGACCTTCCTTGTCCACGAGTTTCACCACCCCACGCCCTTGTTCGAGTTCAGGCTGCTACGCCGGCGAAACTTCGCCTATGGCATCGCCACGCTGATGCTGTTCGTGTGCGCAACGTTCGCCGGCAGCGCGCTGCCCACCGCATACCTCGCGCGTATCCACGGCTATCGTCCCGTGCAGACGATGGATCTGGCCCTGCTGATTGCCGTACCGCAGATCGTGCTGTCGCCGCTGGTCGCCTTCATCGTCAATCGGCGCACGGTGGACTGCCGTTACGTGATCGCTACCGGCCTCGCATTGATGACGTTGGCCTGCCTTGCTGGCGCCTATCTCACTCCCGACTGGATTCGCGAACAGTTCTTCGTCCTCCAGCTCATGCATGCCGTGGCGCAGCCCATGGTGGTGGTGCCGCTGCTGATGATGGCCACTGGCGTGGTGGCGCCTGCCGAAGGGCCGTTCGCGTCCGCCATGGTGAACAGCCTGCGTGCGCTGGCATCGACGGTAGCCGCCGCGGCCTTCAGCAATTTCGTGACCTGGCGCGGGCATTTCCATGCCAACGTGTTGCTGGACCACGCCTTGACCACCGCCTATGCGAGTCCGTTGCAGATACCGGCTCGCGTGCTTGCGGAGAAGGTAAGGCAACAGGCGTTCGTGCTCGCCTACGCCGACACCTTCCTCGCGCTGATCTTTGTCATTGCACTGATGGCCCTCGTGCTCTGGTTTGTTCCTGTTCGTGCCTTTCCGCCTCAATCACCTGTCAGATCATGACTGTCCCTCGCCACTCTCCCCGAATCTTCTATGCACTGATCGGCGCCGCCGCCGTGACCTGTGCCCTGTACGCCGGCTTTCGCATCTTCGACGCCGGGCGGCAACAGCGCACCGACGACGCCTACATCCGTGCGGATTCGGTGTATGTGTCCCCACGCGTCACGGGTCAGATCACCGAGGTACTGGTGCAGGACAACCAGCGCGTGAAGGCCGGCCAACTGGTGGCCCGCATCGATGCCGCCGATTATCTGGCGGCAAAGGCCGAGGCCACGGCGAATGTGGCCGTGGCGCGCGCCGATATCAAGAACCTGGAAGCGGGCATTGCCCGGCAGCGCGCGCTCGTCGAACAGGCACGCGCCAGCGTGCGCGCGAGCGAAGCAAGCCTGCGCTTTACGGAATTGAATGCGCAGCGGTATCGCAATCTTTCCAGTTCCGGCGCCGGTACCCAGCAGGAGTGGCAGCGGGCTGACGCCGACCTCAGTGCGGCACGTGCGAACCGGGACCGCGACGTAGCGTCGGGCGAGGCGGCATCCAGAACATTGATGGTGCTGACCGCGCAGCTCGAAGCCGCGCAGGCGCAGTTGCAACGCCATGAAGCGACGCTTCAGAAAGTCGTGCTCAATGTCTCGTACACGCACATCGTGGCGCCGTTCGATGGCATGGTGGGGCAGCGATCTGCCCGGGTAGGTGCCTACGTGTCAGCCGGCACGCCCTTGATGGCCATCGTGCCGCTCGACGATATCTACGTGGTGGCGAACTTCAGGGAAACGCAATTGGCGCGGATGAAACCGCACCAGTCGGTGACCATCCAGGTGGATGGCAATCCGGAAAAATCCTTCCGGGGGCATCTTGACAGTGTGGCGCCTGCCACGGGCCTGAGTTTCTCGCCGGTGGCGCCTGACAACGCCACTGGCAACTTCACCAAGGTCGTGCAACGCGTGCCGGTGAAAATTCGTTTCGACGAACCTGGCGTCGACGCAGACCTGCTTCGCGTCGGCATGTCCGTCGTGGTCAGTGTCAAGACGAAGGACGGGGTTTGAGATGGGGATGCGCAAAGGATTGGGCGGGTGCCTGCTGTCGATTGCACTGGGTGGATGCGCGGTAGGGCCTGACTTCGTGGCCCCGCGCGCGGGACTGCCGGCGTCCTGGCAATGCGGTGCGCCGACTTGCGGCGCGGGAGACGTGGCGCATGACTGGTGGCGGACGTTCGATGACCCGGAAATGGCAAGCCTTGTCGAGCGCGCCGTATCGGGCAACCTCGACGTTCTGGCGATGAGCAATCGTCTGGAACAAAGCCGCATTCATCTGAAAGTGAATGGTGCATCGCAGTTTCCCAATGTCGGGGTCGGTGCCTCCTATCGTCGCGCGGAAGAGAGCGAGAAGGGATGGATCGATCCTTCCGGGCGCGATGGGAAATCGCCTTATGAGCTGTGGGGTGCGGCGTTTGACCTGAGCTGGGAAGTCGATCTGTGGGGGCACGTCAGACGCAGGATCGAAGCCGCGCAGGCCGAAGTTACGATGACCTCGGCAGAAATGGATGGCGTGCTGCTCTCGGTTGCTGCGGAGACGGCTTCCGACTACCTGAAACTGCAGGGCGTGCGTGAGCAGTTGTCTGTCACGCGCGAAAGCCTGCTGATCGCGGAACGCAGCCTCGCCCTGGTGAACTCGCGCTACGAGAACGGCGTCACTACGCGTCTTGACGTACACAATGCCACAGCGTTGATCAGTACGGTTCGCGCACGGATGGAGGCGCTTGGGGCCGAGCAGGTCCGTTTGCTGAACGCGCTGGCGATGCTCGTCGGCCAGGCGCCCGGCACGCTGGATGACGAGCTGCTGAAATCTCCGTCGCGTACCAACGACGACACGCACGAAATCCCCGTGGGTATTCCGTCGGAGATCGCGCGCCGGCGTCCAGACATCCGCATGAAAGAAGCCGATCTGCATCGTGCCACCGCGGAGATCGGCGCCGCCAAAGCCGACTTCTATCCGCGCGTGATACTTGGTGCCAACTACGGCTATCAGACGCTGAACGGTTCGAGCTTCGGTTCATGGGCTACCCAGCAATGGAGCTATGGCCCAAGCCTCTACCTGCCGCTATTCCAGGGCGGCCGGCTGGTCGGCACGCTGGCGTTGCGAAAGGCGCAGCAGCAAGCGGCTGCGATTGCGTATCGCAAGACCGTATTGCTGGCCTGGCATGAGGTGAGCAACGTGCTGTCCGATTACGCCGCGCAGGAGCGCGAGCATCGCCATCTCACCGAGGCTGTCGAGCAGAACCGCGAGGCGTTGGCCGTAGCGGAACAACGCTACAAGGAGGGCGCTATCGACTACCTCAACGTGCTCAATGTCCAGCGCACGCTTTTGCTGGCCCAGTCCGCCAGGGTCGAAAGCGGCACGAAGACCGCAATCGGACGGGTTCGCCTTTATAAGGCGCTCGGTGGAGGGTGGCCGGGCGGGCCCACCGGTTGATCCGCATAGAAACGGCTTGACCTTCCCATGCGGGCGCCTATCTTCGGTGAAGATCCTCCACAAGCGGGGTCACAGGAGACGAGCGATGACATCCACCCCTTCCGCGCGCAGACAGGCGTTCCGGCAACTTGTGGCGTCAAAGCAGGCGGCGCTGGTGCCGGGCGCCTTCAATGCCATGAGTGCGCGCGTGATCGAGGATCTGGGGTTCCAGGCGGTCTATCTGACTGGCGCTGGCGTGACCAATATGTCGTTTGGCTTGCCGGACCTCGGCTTCATCGGGCTCAGCGATATCGCCGAACACACGGCGCGTGTGCGCGATGCCGTGGCGTTGCCGCTGATCGTGGATGCGGATACGGGCTTCGGGAATGCGCTCAACGTGCAGCATGCCGTGCGCACGCTGGAGCGGGCCGGCGCCGATGCCATCCAGCTCGAAGACCAGGTCATGCCGAAAAAGTGCGGGCACTTCGCCGGCAAGCATGTGGTCAGCATGCACGAGATGGCCGCCAAGATCCGCGCGGCTGCCGATGCACGGGACGATGCCGATTTCCAGATCATCGCGCGTACCGATGCGGCGGCGGTGCATGGCATCGAGGATGCCATCGAACGCGGGCACCGCTTTGCAGAGGCGGGTGCGGACATCCTGTTCCTGGAGGCCATCGAAGGGTTGCCCGATATCCAGCGATTGCCGCAGTTGTTCAAGACCCCGTTGCTGATCAACATCGTCATTGGCGGGAAGACACCCGTGCAGGGGCGCGATGCCCTGCAAGGGCTCGGCTATGGCCTGGTGCTCTATGCGAACGCGGCGCTGCAGGGCGCGGTGCGCGGTATGCAGCAGGCGCTGGGCATGCTGAAGTCGAACGGACAGATGGACGAGAACCCGGCGATTGTCGTGCCATTCAACGAGCGTCAGCGGCTGGTCCGGAAGCCCCTGTACGACGAACTCGATGCGCGATACAAGAGCGACGACTGAGAGCGACGACTGAGGGAGCGCCGATGAAGACTGCATTGATCGTGCTCGATGTCATCAACGACATCGTCGATCCGCAGGGAAAGCTCGCCGGTGGCGGTACGGCGGCCCACGCGCAGGATCGCAACCTGTTGCGCAACGTGAATGCGGTGATTGCGCAAGCGCGTTCTCGGCAATGGCCGGTGATCTTCGTGAAGGTGGGTTTCACCGCGCAATATGCCGAGCAGCCCAAGGCGTCGCCGTTCTTCGGCAAGGCGCATACGGCGGGCGCGCTTGCGCTTGGGCGTTGGGGCACGGACTTTGTCGATGGGCTGGATGTGCAGGCGAGCGATCACGTGGTGGTCAAGCATCGCATCAGCGCGTTCTATGGCACGCCGCTCGAAGCGATCTTGCGTGCGAACCATATCGAGCGGCTGGTGTTGACGGGTGTCAGCACCACATGGGCCGTAGAGTCCACCGCGCGCGACGCGCATGACCGGGACTATCAGGTGGTGATCGTCGAGGATGCGTGTGCCGCGCGTAGCGAGGACGACCACGGCAGGTCGATGAAAAACCTCACGGCCATCGCTGCCGTGACGTCGGTGGATCAAATCATCAACGACGCTGCAAGCGCTTAGCGAATCGCTCCCGCGTAGCGGCGCGCGACTTCGGGCGCTGGAATCCCAACCGCCTTAATCCCCTACGGAAATCCTCCATTTCCTTATTTCAATAAATTTGAACAACTATGACAGTGAACCCCGGTTTTTCTCCGGCGGGGCCACCGCTATAGTTCAACCCATGGACAGCGCAGCCACGCA